>NZ_CP041243.1:310833-621666 GCF_006547065.1 Brevundimonas sp. M20
GTCCGAAGGCTCGAATGTCTTCTACGGCGATGCGGGTAACGTCGACATGCTTCAGCGGTGCGGGATCGCAAAGGCCCGCGCGATGGTGGTTACAATGGATTTTCCCGCAAAGGTTGATGAAGTCGTGTCGGCGGCGAGGTCGCTGCGCCCGGACCTGATCCTGATCGCCCGCGCCCGGGATTCGAAGCACGCGGAAAGATTGTATCGACTGGGCGTCACCGACGCGGTTCCGGAAACCACCGAGGCCAGCCTGCAGTTGGCGGAGAACACCCTGGTCGACCTGGGTGTGCCCATGGGGCTGGTCCTGGCGTCCATTCACGAGCGCCGGGACAGGTTCAGGAAACTGTTCCAGGACGCCATGCCCGAAAGTAAAGGGGAGCGCCTCCCGAGGGCGCTCAGGTCAACAAATCGTCGTCAGGGCGCGACGGAGCAGCAAAGCTGAACCGTTAACCGAGCAACGAGTCTGGCTGTTAACCTGTGCACCCAAATTTGGTCATCGTTGCGTGATGAGTGCGCACCTTCGCCGGACAATGGTCTGGCGGAGGGCGCGCTTCCCCGCGTCTGAATCCCGCCCTTGAGGCGTTTTTTCGTGCCGGCGGTCCTCCCCCGCTGCTTAGTCGAGTAACCGTTTTTCATGCGAGATATCGCCCTGAGCTCCGTCCAGACCGCCTCCGATAGCGAGGCTGAAGCCCCCCGCCTCAACCGTCGCCAGGCCGCCAAGGTCCGCACCCGCCAGAAGGTTCTGGACGCCGCCCGCGCGCTCTTCGCCGAGCGCGGCTATGAGCCCGCCACCATCCGGGACATCGCCAAGGGCGCCGGTATGTCGACCGGCGCCGTGTTCGCCAACTTCCAGGACAAGGCCGAGCTGTTCGAAGCCGTTCTGGCCGAGGACATGGGCCGTCTGGCCGACTCGCTGAAGGCCGCCGTGGCCGCCGAGAGCGATCTGCGGAGCCGTCTGTTGGCCGCCCTGACCGCCGCCTATCACGCCCAGCTGGAGCATCTGCCGCTGGTTCAGGCCGTGGTCGCCCGCTCGTGGTTCCAGCCGGTCGCCGCCGAGATGCGCAGCCGCGCCGCCCTGCGTCCGGTCACCGGCATCATCGCCGAAGTGATCCAGACCGGTGTTCGTGAGGGCGAACTGGGGCAAGACACCGACGTGCGCCTGCTCAGCGAGCTGGTCTATGTCGCCTACGTCGGCAACTACCGCTTCGCCGCCTACGACAACTGGGGCATCGAGCAACTGACGGCCCAGATCGGCAAGCAGATCGACCTGATCCTCGCCGGCGTGATCTCGCGACAATAGCAAGGGCCGCGGACCATCGGCCCTTCGGGACCTGCCGACCCGACGCGGCCTGGTGCTTCGCGCACATCTGATTGATTGAAGGCCGCAGCATCCGCTGCGGCCTTTGTCATTTCGCGCTCAAGCCGCGAACGCCCGCGTCGTGAGGGATGGCGCCCTTTGGAAGCGCTTCAGCTTTTCCAGCGTAGCGTCGTCGCCTTGACCGGGTTCTCGAAGGAACGGCCCTCGGCGCGGCTTCTCGCCCATTCCCGCTTCAGCTGCTGGTACCATTTGGCCTGCTTGTCGGCGTCGTCGATCCAGATCAGCGCCGGGTCGTAGCGCAGGCCCTCGTTTTGCAGGTTCACCATGCCGCCGTCCTGCTTCAGGAAGGCGACCACGCCCATGCGCAGGAAGGGGCGGATCAGGTCGAAGATCCAGTGATCGGACCAGAAGATCTGGGTGATTCGGGTCTTCGTCTCGGTGACCGGGGTCAGGCAGGTCAGGGCCAGCACCTGTTTCGGGCCGACCTGGATATGCTCCCAGCGATAGCCGGGCAGACGGAAGGTGATCTCGGTCGCCGGGGCCCCGCCCAGAATCCTGTAGGCGCGGCTGTTCGATGAAGGGGCGTGACGCACCATCGAGAAGCCCAGCTCGCGCGGTTCGAAGGCCTTGGCCTTCTCGTGCATCGAATGCTCCGAGCGCCACCACCATTGCTGATGGACGAAGGGGCCGTGGGCGGGGTCCATCAGGCCGACGACGGCGTGGTCGATGTGGCTGTCGAAATCCATCCACTCGACCAGCTTGGCCTCGCCGGTCGCGCCCGGGAAGATCGGCGGCTCGTGATCCGGCTCACCGCCGAGGCGGGCGTCGGCGCTGACCCAGACGAAGACCATCCCCTGGCTCTCGCGGACGGGATAGGCGCGCACCTTGATCCGATCGGCCTCGAACGCCTGATCCTCAACCAGTGACGGGATGCTGGCGCAGACGCCGTCGGGCCGGAAGCGCCAGCCGTGATAGGGGCACTCGACCGTTTCGCCCTCGCCGGGCTTGTTCACGACCCGCCCCGCCGACAGGGGCGCGGCGCGGTGTGGGCAGATGTCGCGCATGGCGAAGATCTTGCCCGCCTTCGTCCGGCCGATCAGAACGGGTTCGCCCAACAGTTCATGGCGCTTCAGCGATTCCGGCTTCACGTCGCGCGACAGGGCGACGAAATACCAGGTGTCCAGCACGAAGCCTTTGCCGAAGGCGGTCGGCGGGGCCTTGGCCTCGGGTGTTCTGGGAGAAACCGGAGCGGGATCGGCGAGGGTCATGGTTTCTCTTTAGCGCCGCCGGAACGGGAAGTCTTGACCGCGCGCATCCAATCACGCCCCCTGTGCCGACTAACCGACAATGGCGGGTGATCGGCCCGCCCAAGGGGGAAACGCCATGAAGACCATGACCGCCATCGCCGCTTGCCTTCTGATGGGGCTCGCCGCGCCCGCGCTCGCCCAGGAACACGGCGCGCATGCCGCCCACGGCGACCAACACGGCCACCGCCATGCCGACTTTGAGTCCGGTCGCTTCCACGTCCGGGTGGATGGGCCGGAGCATCCGGTGGGCGACATCATCCTGATCCCGGGCCTCAGCTCCTCGCCGGAGGTCTGGGACGGCCTGACCGATCAACTAAAGGATCGCTACCGCATCCACCGAATCCATGTTCAGGGCTTCGCCGGCGCGCCGGCCGAGGACAATGCGACGGGCCCTGTCGCGGCGCCGGTGGCCGAGGACCTGGCGCGCTATATCGCCGAGCAGGGCCTGAACAAGCCGATCGTCATCGGTCACTCCATGGGCGGCACGATGGGCATGATGCTGGCGGCGCGCCACCCGGACAGCGTCGGCAAGCTGATGGTCGTGGACATGATCCCCTTCATGGGTGCCATGTTCGCCGCGCCGGGCGTCAATCCGACCGTGGAGAGCGTCACCCCGGCCGTGAACCAGTTCACCGCCATGAGCGCGGGGATGAGCGACGAGCAGTATCGCGCCCGCGCCGCCGCCACCGTCACCGGCATGATCAGGACCGAAAGCCTGCGCGCCGGTCCGCTCGAGGACGCCGCAACCAGCGACCGAACGACCTCGCAGAACGCCTACCGTGAGCTGTTGCTGACCGACCTTCGTCCGGAGCTGGCCCGCATCACCGCGCCGGTCGAGGTTCTGTATGTCGCCTTCGAGGTTCCCGGCATGACGGCGGAGTTCACCGACAACATCTACCGCATGTCCTACGCCACCCTGCCGGGCGTTCAGCTGAAGCGGATCGACAACAGCGCCCACTTCATCATGCTGGACCAGCCCGCCGCCTTCGCCGCCGAGGTGAACGCGTTTTTAGAATAGGGCCCGGTAAGGTCATCCTTTCGGCGGAAATCGCCTTCACGGTCCTGTGAAGACAGGTTCTGGATTTCCGTGCACCGTCTGATCGGCTAAGGCCGGTTGGACGGGTTGGGTGAGGTTATAGATGGCCGGTGGCTTCAGCTTCGGACGGGGTGGTGGCGGCGAGAAGCCGGCGCGGACGCCGTTGCAGCGCGTGCTCTACTGGGGCGCCGTACTGGGCGTCTGGGGCGTCATCTTCCTGGTGGTGTTCTTCGCGGTGTTCGCTCGCGACCTGCCGGACACCTCGACCCTTTACAACGTCGATCGCCAGCCCTCGATCACCTATCTGGATCGCAACGGCGCCCTGATCGCGGTGCGCGGCACCCAGCAGGCGCCGCCCGCCGATCTGGACGCCCTGCCGGACTATGTGCCGGAAGCCTTCATCGCCATTGAGGACCGCCGCTTCTACCACCACCCGGGCTTTGACCCGATCGGCATGAGCCGGGCGGTGGTGTCGAACATGCGGGCCGGGCGCGTGGTGCAGGGTGGTTCGACCCTGACCCAGCAGCTGGCCAAGAACCTGTTCCTGTCTCCCGACCAGAACATGAAGCGCAAGGTTCAGGAGCTGATGCTGGCCGTCTGGCTGGAGATGAAGTTCACCAAGAAAGAGATCCTCGCCCTCTATCTGAACCGGGTCTATTTCGGCGCCGGCGCCTATGGCATCGAGGCCGCGTCGCAGCGTTATTTCGACAAGTCGGCCAAGGATCTGTCGGTCGGCGAGGCCGCCCTGCTTGCGGGCCTGCTGAAGGCGCCGTCGCGCTACTCCCCGGTATCCGAGAGCGAACGGGCGGCCAACCGCGCCACCGTCGTGCTGAACGAGATGGTCGATGCGGGCGTCATCACGCCGGAACAGCGCGCCCAAGCCGTGACCGAGCCGGTGCGCGTCTCGCGCACCCTGGCGACCCAGCACGCCCAGTACTTCATCGACTGGCTGGACAAGCAAATCCGCGAGCTGGTCGGCGAGCCGACCGAGGACATGGTGGTGGAGACCACGCTGGACCTGACCCTGCAGACCCAGGCTGAACGGTCCGTCCGCCGCATCCTTGAGCGGGATCGCTCGAAGGGCGTGGAGCAGGCGGCGCTGGTGGCGCTGGACGGCGAGGGCCGGGTGCGCGCCATGATCGGCGGCAGCTCCTATGCCGACAGCCAGTTCAACCGCGCCACCGAGGCCCGGCGTCAGGCGGGTTCGGCGTTCAAGCCCTTCGTCTATCTGACGGCGGTGGAGAGCGGCTACACGCCCGAGACCCGCGTCAACGATGCCCCGATCCGGATCGGCAATTGGTCGCCGCGCAACTACTCCGGCACCTTCAACGGCGAGATGACGCTGGCGAACGCCGTGGCGCAGTCGACCAACACCGTCGCCGCCGGGGTCGCCGATCAGGTCGGACGCGACAACGTGGCCCGCACCGCCCGTCGTCTGGGCGTGACCAGCCGCATCGGTCTGGAGCCCGCGATGGCGCTGGGCGCGGTCGAGGTCTCGCCCATCGAGATGGCGCAGGCCTATGACGCCTTCGCCAACGGCGGCCGCCGGGTCGAAGCCTACGGCATCAGCCGCATTCGAACGCCGGAAGGCCGGGTGATCTATCAGCGCGCCAGTCGCGCCGATGGGCCGGTTCAGGCGATCAGCAACCCTTATCTCTACTACATGAACCAGATGCTGCGGGGCGTGATGACCTCCGGATCGGGCCGCGGGGCCGCGATCAGCGGGCGCGATGTGGCGGGCAAGACCGGCACCACCTCGGACTACAAGGACGCCTGGTTCGTCGGCTACACCGGCGGCTTCGTCACGGCCGTCTGGGTCGGCAAGGACGACAACACCCCGATGCGCGGCGTGACCGGCGGCTCGTCCCCGGCGGCCATCTGGAAGGGCTTCATGGAAGCGGCCCTGCCGCGCCTGAACGCCCCGGCCATTCCGGACGGCCCGCCCATGCCGGAAGGCTGGACCCCGCCTAGCCCGGTCGAGAGCCTGATCGGCCAGATCGGCGACCTGTTCGGCGACAATCCGCCCGCCGACGCCGGCGATGATCCACTGGACGAGCGGTTGATCGAGCCGCAGCCGGCCCAGCGGCCGACCGCCCCGAACCGGCAGGAGACCCCGCCGGTGGTTCGCCCGACCCAGCCCCAGCCGCGTCGCGATGAGCCCCGGCCGGAGCCCGCGCCGCAGTCCGAGAAGAAGTCGGACCCGCTGTTCTTCTAGCGCCCGACCGCGTGCAGGGCGGGGCCGTGGTCCCGCAGCCATTTGCGGTAGGGGCGGTGGTCGCCGACGAGGGTGTGGACGACCGACCAGTAGGCGGGACTGTGGTCGGCATGGACCAGATGGGCGACCTCGTGGGCGGCCAGATAGTCGGCCACGGCGGGCGGGGCCAGGATGACGCGCCAGCTGTAGCGGATCGACCGGTTGTGCGGGCTGCACGAGCCCCAGCGCGAGCGGGTGTCGGCGATGGAGACGGTCACCGGGCGCTGACCGAGGGTCCGCAGGTGATGCTCGGTGCGCTCGACCAGCACCTGCCGGGCCAGCCGTTTGAACAGGTTTTCGACCCGGCGGGAGAAGGCCTCGCCCTCGCCGCCGGACTGGATGACCGGGCCGTCCGGCCCGTCGATCAGTTGGGCCGCGCCCGCGCCCCCGACCGCGACCAGCAGGGTCGGGCGACCGTAGAGGGGCACCACGGCGCCGGGCTCCAGCGGGGCGCTGTCGGGCCGCTCGGCCAGCCGTTCGCGCATCCAGTCGGCCCTGGTCCGGGCGAAGGCGACGACCTCGCCCAGCTTGCGCTCGGACGGGGCGACCAGCACGGCCTCGCCGGCCCGTCCGTCAATGCGGATCGACAGGCGTCGCGCGCGCGGATTGACCGACAGCCGGACCGGGACGCCGAGCGTCTCAGGCGGCAGTCGCTGGCCGTTCCGGTACTGCACAGAGAGCCTCATTGGCCGCGATGAAGTCGCGGACGCGGGGGTAGATTTCGTCGCGGAAACGACGGCCGTTGAAGACGCCGTAGTGGCCGACTTCGGGCTGGACGTACAGGACGCGGCGCTCGTTGGGCAGGTTGGGGGTCAGGACGTGGGCGGCCTGGGTCTGGCCGACGCCGGAGATGTCGTCCTTCTCGCCCTCGACCGTCATCAGGCCAATGTCCGTGATCTTCGACAGATCGACCTTGCGCCCGCGGTGCTCCAGCAGGCCGCGCGGCAGCAGGTGCTGCTGGAAGACGATGTCGATGGTCTGGAGATAGAACTCTTCCGACAGGTCCAGCACCGACAGGTACTCGTCGTAGAACTCCTCGTGCTTCTGGGCGCCGTCGCCGTCACCGGAGACGAGGTCCTCGAAGTAGCGGCGGTGGGCGTCGATGTGCTTGTCCTCGTTCATCGACATGAAGCTGTAGAGCTGGACGAAGCCCGGATAGACCCGTCGACCGAAGCCCGGATAGGGCCAGGGCACGGTGTGGATCATGTTCGACCTGAACCAGGTGAAGGGCTTTTCCTCCGCCAGCTGGTTGGTGACGGTCGGCGACAGGCGGGCGTCGATGGGCGAGCCCATGAAGGTCATGGAGGCCGGACGGTTCGGGTCCTCGTCCTCGGCCATCAGGGCGCATGCGGCCAGCACGGGCGGTCCGGGCTGACAGACGCCGACGACGTGGGCGCGCGGGCCGATCTGGGCCAGCATGGTGCGGACGTGGTCGATGTAGTCGAAGAAGTCGAACCGGCCCTCGAGCATCGGCACCTGACGGGCGTTGGACCAGTCGGTGACGTAGACGTCGTGGTCCTGCAGGAAGCCTTCGACGGTGCCACGCAGCAGGCTGGCGTAGTGGCCGGACAGGGGGGCGACGATCATCACCGCCGGGGCGGAGGCCGGCTTGCCCGCGCGCTTCAGGTCGCCGACGTGACGGGCGAAGCGGACCAGACGGCACCAGGGCGAGGACCAGATGACCTGCTCGGTGGTGCGCACGGGCCGGTTGTCGATGGTGATGACATCCAGACCCCAGGCGGGCTTGCCGTAGCGGCGCGTGATGCTCTCAAACAGCTCGGCCGAGGCGAACGCCGTCCGTCCGAGGGCGGTGTCGGCGGCCGGGTTGAGCGGCGAGGTCCAGAAGTCCCGGGCCATCTGGGCCCCGATCCGGAAAGGAGCGGCCGAGGCGTAGGCCAGCTCGTGAAGCGTATACAGCATGCGTGTCCTGAGACGGCCCCCGCCAAAGAGTGCGGCAAGGCATCATAGATTATACCGCACTGCAAAAAGATAATCAGCGATCACTGAAATCGTGAACGCGGTCGCGGTTGCGGTCGGTGGGACGCCATTCAAATTTTTTCCGAGTGCACTTTAGTGCACTTTTCGCGAGGCCGGGCGCGGGGAGCGGCCGTCCATGACCACACACTACACCCCGCCTGCGTCATTATTGGACGTATGGAAGGTCAGCCCCGCGCCATGTTGCGCTTGATGATATCGGCGGCGCGGGCCGGGCCGATGTCGTGACCCAGAGGCGCGCGGAACTTCCCGTCAGGGCCCATCAGATAGATCGTGAGCGAGTGGTTCATGGTGTAGTTCTCGCCCTCGCCGACCTTCTCATACAGCACGCGATAGGCGTCGGCGGCGGCGCGGACCTGTTCGGGCGTGCCGGTCAGGCCGACGACGTCCATCGGATAGGTCGACAGATAGTCCTTCATGGCCTTGGGCGTGTCGCGCGCCGGATCGACCGAGATGAAGATCAGCTGCACATCATCGGCCTGATCGCCCAGCCGGGCCTTTGTCGCCTCCAGCATCGAGAGGGTCGTGGGGCAGAAGTCCGGGCAGTAGGTGAAGCCGAAGAAGACCAGCGACCATTTGCCGTTCAGCAGGGTCTCATCGACCGGTTGCCCCTCCTCATTGACCAGTTGGAACGGGCCGCCGACCTGCGGCTGGCCGGTCGAGGTCACCTCGGCGGAGATCGGGGCGGACGGCTGGCGCCCGACCAGTACCATGGTGACGACCGCGAGGGCGGCGGCGATGGCGATACAGGCGCCGGCGAAGATCAGGATGGAACGGCGCGGCATCACGGCCCTCTCGAAATGGCCCCACGCGGGCCGAACGGGTCTATAGAAGAGACGTGAGCTCTACAGAAGATCATCCGACGCCGCAGTTCGCGGACCCTGCCGAGGCCGGAGGCCGGTTCGCGAATTGGCGCAACCTGCCCCGACGCAGTCGCGGTCTGTCGCTGCGCACGCTCGTCATCGTCCGCTGGATGACAATCTTCGGGCAGAGCGCGACCATCTTCGTCGCCACCGCCTGGTTCCATTTCGACCTGCCGCTGTGGTCCTGTCTGGCCGCGATCGCCGCCAGCGTGATCATGAACCTGAACGCCACGGCGCGGCTGAAACGCAGCGACGGCTCGACGCCGGACGGCGCCCTTACGGCGGCGCACCTCGGTTTCGACATCCTGCAGATTTCCGTCCTGCTGGGTCTGACCGGCGGGCTGCAGAACCCTTTCTGCCTGCTGCTGGTCGCGCCGGTGACGGTGGCGGCGGCCTCGTTGCCCGGACGGCAGGCGGTGCTGATGGGCCTGCTGGTGCTGATCGCGACGGTCTGCCTGTTCTTCATCTCCCTGCCGCTGCCATGGCAGGCGGGGACCGAGCTGAACCTGCCGCCACTGTACAAGTTCGGCATCGGCATGGCGCTGACGACAGGGGTGGTGTTCACCTCGGCCTATGCCTGGCGGGTGGCGGCGGACGCCGAGAAGCTGGAGCTGGCGCTGGCGACGACGCAGGACGTGCTGCAACGCGAGCAGCGCATGGCCGCGCTGGGCGGACTGGCGGCGGCGGCGGCGCATGAACTGGGCACGCCGCTGGCGACGATTCAGGTCGTGGCCAAGGAGCTTCTGCGAGCCTCCGCCAAGGACGGACCTGCGGCGGAGGACGCCGCCCTGATCCTGCAACAGGCCGAGCGGTGCCGGGAAATCCTGAAGCGCCTGTCGCAGCAGCCGGAAGAAGAAGGCGGCATTGTCTTCGCCGAGGTCGGGCTGAAGGCGCTGCTGGAAGAAGTGGTCGAGCCGCACCGTGGCTTTGACCTGGAGTTCAGCGTCTCGGTCCATACGGCCTCGGGCGAGAAGCCGCCGCGCGTGCGCCGCCTGCCGGAGGTCCTCCACGGCCTGTCCACCCTGGTCGAGAACGCCGCCGACTTCGCCGGCAGCAAGGTGCGGGTACGGGCCCTGGTCGACGCGGGCTTTATCGAGATCGAGGTCGTGGACGACGGCCCCGGGTTCCCGCCGGACATCCTGCCGCGTCTGGGCGAGCCCTATGTGACGAGCCGCCCGCAAGGCAAGGCGCGCCGCGCCCTGACCGCCCAGATCGCCGCCTCTGTCGCCGCCGCCGCCCCGGGCCGCAAGACGCGAAAGGTCGTCGCGACGCCCGCGCCGGAAGTCATCGCGCCCAGTCAGGGCGGCATGGGGCTGGGCTTCTTCATCGCCCGGACCCTGCTGGAACGAACCGGCGGAAAGGTGAGCGTGGGGCTGGGCGACGGGGGCAGGGGGCAGCCGCGTGGCGCGCGCGTGACGGTGCGCTGGCCGCGTCCGGCGCTGGAAGTCGCGGCCTGAGCCCTGGTGTCGCACCCCCGCGCTGAACCTTGACCGCAGGGCCGGCGTTACCGACTTGGACAGGATGGAAACGACCAAGATGCCCGATACCGAAGCTCGCATCGCCGCGCTGGCGGACAAGACCCTCCTGCTGCTGGACGATGACAACGCCCTGCGCACCCGTCTGGGCCGCGCGCTGGAGAGCCGCGGCTTTGAAGTGACGACCGCCGGATCGGTCGGCGAGGCGACCGACGCCCTGCGCGTCTCGGTCCCGGCCTTCGCCGTGCTGGACATGCGCCTTGAGGACGGCAACGGCCTGAAGGTGGTTGAGATGATCCGCGACCGTCGCGAGGACAGCCGCATCGTCATGCTGACCGGCTACGGCGCCATCGCCACGGCGGTCGCGGCGGTGAAGGCCGGCGCGGTCGACTACATGCAGAAGCCCGCCGATGCCGATGATGTGGTGAAGGCCCTGCTGATGACCGGCGAGGCCCCGGAGCCGCCGGAAAATCCGATGAGCGCCGACCGGGTCCGCTGGGAGCATATCCAGCGAGTCTATGAGCTGTGCGACCACAATGTCTCCGAGACGGCCCGCCGCCTCGGCATGCACCGCCGGACCCTGCAGCGCATTCTCGCCAAGCGCGCGCCGCGCTGACATTGACCGCTTCCCGTGTCCGCGCCAACGTCGGCGCGACAGGGGAGGGTGGATCATGAAGCGCTATATCGGGGTGTTGATCCCGGCGGTCGGCTTCATCGTGTCGGCCGGGATCGCGGCGTGGCTGATCCACGGCTACATGCCTATGGATCGGCTGATCTATCTGATCCTGCCCCACCGCATTATCCGGTCGGTGGTGATCGCCGTGATGCTGTGTCTGCTGATCGCCGCCGTGGTCGTCGGTATCAAGGCGCTCAGGGATCGCGACGGGCGTTTCAATCGCAAGCTTCTGACTTTGGCGCTCTTGCCGATCCTGCCGGGCGGGCTGGCGGTTTATGAGCGCGTTGAGTCAAGCCGGTCCTTCCTGAGCCAATACGATGTCATCACCTTCGCGGTTCGAGCGCCGCTGCTGATCGAGGCGTCTCTGATCGCGGCGATGGCCTTCCTCATCTCGACCGTCGCCATGACCTTCCGCGCCCTGGGCGACCGTCGCGGCTGAACAGGGTGTCCGTTCGCGTTTCGCGAATGAACACCGGTGGCGATTGGCGAAATCGGGGCGTCCTTTCCTGCAAACGGCGTGGCGGCCGGTGAAGGTCGCCGTCACGGTCAGGGCATCGGAGGCCCGGTCGTCGGGTCTCTCGCAGGAAAGCCCGACATGATCCGCATCGCCACCCTCGCCGCCGCCGCCCTGCTGGGCCTGACCGCTGTCCCGGCTCACGCCGAAGGCGACACCCTGACCCTGACGTTCGAAACCGGCGCCCACACGGGCAAGGTCATGGTCGCCCTGTTCAACTCGGAAGACGCCTACAAGGGCGGTCAGCCGGTGGCCTCGGCCGAAGCCGACGCCTCGGGCGAGACGGCGGTGGCCGTGTTCAACAACCTGCCCGCCGGCGACTATGCGGTGCGCGCCTTCCACGATGTGAACGGCGACGGCCGGATGAACACCAACCCGTTCGGCATGCCGGTCGAGCCCTATGCCTTCTCGAACAACGCCGTCGGCATGATGGGCCCGGCGACCTGGGAGCAGACGCAGTTCGCCGTGTCGGGCGTGACCGCCCAGACGATCCGCATCAAGTAAGCCCCGTCCCCTCCCGATAGCCCTGCCTCCACGTCCTGTCAGACGGAGATCCGCCATGCTTGCTTCACGCCGTAACTTCCTGATGGGCGCCGCCGCCCTGTCGGCCGCGGTCGTCACGCCCGAGACGGTCCGGGCCATGGCCGCCATGCAGGTCGCCGCCGACTGGTCGATGGCCACGGCCGATCTGGAGGGCGATGTGGCGCGCCGGGCCATGCGCCGGGTGCACGGACGGGCGCCGGCGGCGCTGGAAGGGGCGCTGTTCCGCAACGGGCCGGGCAAGTTCCGGCGGCCGGGCGGTTCCGCCACCCACTGGTTCGACGGCGACGGCCTGATGCGCGCCTTCCGCGTCCGGGACGGGCAGGCCACCCTGGAGGCCCGCTTCGCCGATACGCCCAAGCGCCGCTGGGAGAGTGAGATCGACGCGGTGGTCACGCCCGGCTTCGGCACGGTCGGCGACAGCCGCGCCCGCCTCGGTTCGAACGATGACGCCAATGCGGCCAACACCGCCGTCATGGTGGCGGGCGACGAAGTCTGGGCGCTGTGGGAGGGCGGCTCGCCGCTGGCCATGGATCGCGCGGACCTGTCGACCAAACGGTTCGTCAGCCTGCGGGACGACCTGAAGGGCATGCCCTTCCAGGCGCACCCCCGCTACGATCAGGACGGCACGATCTGGAATGTCGGCCTGCACGGCGACCGGATGATCGTCTGGCGGCTGAACGCCGACCGCAGTCTGAAGGCCTCCGGCATCGTGCAACTGCCGCGCGCCAGCTACATGCACGACTTCACCGCCACGGCCCGGCATCTGGTGATCGTGATGCAGCCTTGGGTCTTCGATCACAGCGGCATGCCCTACGCCAGCCAGTTCGCGTGGAAGCCGGAACTGGGCACGCAGGTGATGGTGGTGGACAAGGCGGACCTGAGCCGGACCCGCATCTTCGAACTGCCGGCGTTCAGCTATTTCCATCTGGGCGATGCCTGGGAGGACACCTCGGGCACGATCCGCTTCGACGTGGCGGCGGGGAAGGACATCACCTTCGTGGTCGAGGGCGCGCGGGTGCTGGTCGAGGGGCGCGGGACCGTACCGGGCGCGCCGTCGGAGCTGTCGCTGATCACCCTGCACACGGACGGTCGGGCCGAGATGGTCTCCTCGGGCATCGCGGCGGAGTTCCCCAAGAGCGACCCGCGCCGGGCCGGTCTGGCGCGCCGCCGCACGGTTCACACCGCAGGCGAGCGGGGCGGGCGACCGCTGCCGAATGGTCTGGCCGTGCATGACTGGGAGACCGGGCGGTCCGACGCCTTCTCGTTCGGCGACGATGTGATCATGGAAGAGGCGAACTGGGTTCCCAAACCGGGCCGCTCGGGAGAGACGGACGCCTGGCTGGTGGCGCCGGCGATCAACCTGCGCGAAGGCGTGACCGAGCTGCACGTCTTCGATGCCGCGCGGGTCGCGGACGGGCCGGTGGCCAGCTGGCGCGCCGACATCGCCCTGCCGGCCGGCTTCCACGGGATCTGGGCGGGTTAGGCCTCAAGTAGCGCGAAGCGCGGCAGGCCGACGATCAGTACCAGCCGGCGTCGCGCAGTGCCCTGGCGTAGCGACGGCTGACGGGAGCCTCAATCCCGCCGGGCAGGGTCAGGGTGGCGCGGCCTTCGCCCCGGGCGACCTCGCGGACCGCGTCCCGGGCGACCCACCAGCTGCGATGCGTCTGCGCGCCTTCGAGGCCTTCCAGTTCGGTCAGGGCGTCGGACAGGCGCATGAGGATCAGGTCCGAGCCCCGGTCGGTGTGGATGCGAAGATAGTGGTCCTCGGACTCGACGGCGTGGATCGTCGCTCCGCGCAGCTTCGGCGGCAGGCGGTCGGGGAAGCGGGCCGGGGCGGCGCCCTGCGTCGCGGCATGGGTCTGGACGGGCGTGCGCGCGAGGAAGACGTTGAGCAGAGAGAGGGTCCCGGTGACGATGAGGACCGGGACGAAGAAGTTCGGCAGGCTGGACAGGTGCAGGGTCCGGTCGCCGTTGAACACCAGACTCGTCACCGCCCAGACCGAAACCGCCGTGGGCCCCGAGATCAGCGCCGTCAGGGCGCCGGCCATCAGCCAGGGGCGCCGGTCCAGATCAATGTGCTTCTCGATCAGACGGGAGGCCAGAATGCCCCACAGCGCGCCGACCAGCATCATCGGACACCAGTAGGCGAGACGGACCCACAGCGGGACCTGATCCATACCAAAGGCGCCGGTCAGCGCCAGGACGAGGGCGGCGCCCTCGGCGATGAGCAGGCCCCGGATCAGGCTGCGATCAATGGAGATGCTGAAGGTCCGGGCGGACCGATCGGGACGGGTCATGGGTCAGGCCCGCTCGCGATCCTCGACGGCGCACACCGCGCGGAAGCCCGCCGCCGCGAACCGGACCATGTAGTCGCCCGCTGTCTCGAGGTCGCCTGACTTGCACAGGCCTCCGGACAGGCGATCCAGACGCCCGGTCTCGCCCAGGGTCAGCGTCAGGGCCCCCGAAAGATTGTGGTAGGCCCAGTAGAGATCGACCTCGCGGGCGTCCGGAAGAACCTGTTTGATCAACTCGATCAGACGGCGGATGGCGGGGTCGAAATAGCGGGCCATGGTCTCGCCGCCGAAGGCCGGGTTGGCGTTGGTCTGGGCGACGAGGGCGGAGTAGTGCTTCCAGCCCGGCCCGCCCTTGAGCGACCACTGGAACGGCGGTCGCAGGAAGGCTTCGAGCAGGCCTTCCAGCGTCATCGCCTCACCGGCTTCGCGCGCATAGCGGTTGATCGCGTCGACCCGCTCGTTGTTCCAGACCTCGGCCCGGCGCAGGAAAACCGCGTCGAACAGGCCGCGCTTGGCGCCGAAATAATAGTGCACCAGCGCCGTATCGACCCCGGCCTCACGCGACACCTCGCGAATGGTGACGCCATAGAAGCCGTGCTTCGAGAACAGGTCCTCGGCCGCGTCCAGGATTGATTCGCGGGTGTCGGCGGTCCCGGCCGCGCGGGCCTTGGGCGGCCGTCCACGGCGTGCGGGGCGGTTTTCATCCTGGGGTGCGGGGGGCTCGGGCTCGCTCATCCCCGCAAGCTAGGCTTCCACGGCCCGACTGTGCAACGGCGCCACAGGCCCGGGGACGTGTTTACGCCACGGAACCGCCACCGTTTGACAGAGGGCCGAAAACGGTTAGGTTCCCGGAAAATCATTGAACGCTGAATAAAAGCGTCAGGATCGGAAACATCAGGGAAGAGGGCTACCAATGAACAGACTCGTGAAATCCGCCTTGCTCGCGGGCGCCGCCTGGAGCGCCATGTCGACGCTCGCTCTGGCGCAGGATGTCGTCCCGCAGGACGGCGCGTCGGACCTGGGTGAAATCGTCGTCACCGCCCGTCGTCGTGACGAAGCGCTGAAGGATGTGCCGATTTCGGTTTCGGCTCTCGGCGAGGAACGTCTGGAGCAGACCGGCGTCGCCGACATCACAGCCCTGCAACAACAAACCCCGAACGCCACCGTTCAGGTCGCCCGCGGTTCGAACTCGACCCTGATCTCCTTCATTCGCGGCATCGGCCAGCAGGACCCGCTGTGGGGCTTCGAGCCCGGCGTCGGCCTGTACGTCGACGACGTCTACATCGCCCGCCCGCAGGGTTCGGTGCTGGACGTCTACGACGTCTCGCGCATTGAGGTGCTGCGCGGTCCGCAAGGCTCGCTGTACGGCCGCAACACGGTCGGCGGCGCGGTGAAATATGTGACCTCGCGCCTGTCGCAGGATCCTGAAATGACCCTGCGCGGGTCATACGGCAGCTACAACCAGGTCGATCTGCTGGCCTCGGGCAGCGTGCCGCTGGCCGACAATTTCCGCATCGGCGGCGCGATCGCCAGCTATACCCGCGACGGCTACGGCGCCAACCTGAACACCGGCGCGGAGCACTACAACAAGGACGTGCTGGCCGGTCGCGTGAGCGCCGAGTGGGAGCCCCAGGAAGGCGTCCAGGTCCGTCTGGCCTACGACCGCACCGAGGACAACTCCAACCCCCGCCACGGTCACCGTGAAGTCGCGGGCGTGGGCGCCGGCGCCGGTATTCCCGACAGTGTCTATGACACCTACGCCGGTCTGGGCGACAGCAACTCGGTCATGAACCAGGGCCTGTCGGCTACGGTCCAGATCGACCTGAACGACAACCTGACCTTCAAGTCGATCACCGCCTGGCGCGAGGGCGACACGGACACCGTGATCGATTTCGACAACACCCCGGCGCCGACGCTGGACGTTCCGGCCTACTATTCGGACGACCAGATCACGCAGGAATTCCAGCTGCTGTTCGACTACGACCGGATTCAGGGCGTCGCCGGCCTCTTCTATCTGGACGGCCATGCCGAAGGCGCCTTCGACACGATCGCGGGCAACCTTGGCCTGGTCATCGGCACCGCGGGCTACGTCAACACCACCAGCTACGCCCTGTTCGCGGATGTGAACCTGGACCTGACCGAGCGTCTGCACCTGGGCCTGGGCATGCGCTATACGCTGGATGAGAAGACCGGCCGCGTGTTCCGCGCCAACTACGCCGGCGCCACCCGCAGCCCCCTGCTGGGCGGCACGTCGCGCGCGCCGACGCTGGTCCGCACCGATTACGTCCGCACCAAGGACTTCGACCAGTTCACGCCGAAGGTCTCGCTGTCCTTCGATCTGACCGACGATCTGACGACCTACGCCTCGTACTCGCGCGGCTTCAAGTCGGGCGGCTTCGACATGCGCGGCGACGCGATCCTGACGCCGAACACGGTCAACGGCTATAACCCCGAAACCGTCGACTCCTACGAGATCGGTCTGAAGGGCGCGCTGAGCCGCTTCTCGTTCGCCTCGTCGATCTTCTACAACGAGTACAGCGACCAGCAGGTCACGACCCAGGTTCCGGCCGTCGGCGGCATCGCCTCCTTCGTCGACAACGTCGGTTCGTCGACCTTCTACGGCGCCGAATTCGAAGGTCGCCTGCAAATCCTTGACAGCCTGTCGGCCAACTTCGCCGTCGGTTACCTGCACTCCGATTTCGAGGAGTTCCTGCGCTACAACCTGACGACCATGTCCTATGAGGACATCTCGGATCAGGTGGTCCTGCAGAACGCCCCAGAGTGGACCGGCTATCTGGGCCTGACCTGGATCGGCAATGTCGCGGGCGGTGAGCTGGCCGTCACCCCGTCGGTCTCGTACCGCGGCGACTACAGCCAGTTCGAGTTCCCCAATCCGATCCTGGATCAGCAGGCCTATACCCTGGTCGATCTTTCGGTCGTCTGGACCGACCCCAGCGACCGCTGGACCTTCGGTCTGTACGGCAAGAACCTGACCGACGAGGAATACAAGGTCGGCGCCTACAACTTCGCGGGCGCGACCTTCAACAACTCGCTGATCGCCTACTACGGCCCGCCGCAAACCGTGACGGCGACGGTCCAGTTCAAATTCTGATCTCCTGAAGCCTGATCGATCCTGATCAAGGGCGGCGGTTCTGGTGAGCCGCCGCCCTTTTCTTCTGGCGTCGGGCCACGGCGCCGCTACGGTTCGTTCCAAGAAAAGTACAGTCGAGGGAAACGCCATGACCGCCACGGACGCACCTGTCCCCGGACAGCCGACCGACCGACCCGGATATCGCTTCTACGTCCTGGCGATCCTGATCCTGATCTACATGCTGAACTTCCTGGACCGGCAGATCATCGGCATCCTCGCCGCGCCGCTGAAGGAACATTTCGGCATGTCGGACACCCAGTTCGGCCTGCTGGGCGGCATCGCCTTCGCCTCTGTCTATTCGACACTCGCCATTCCGCTGGCCTGGCTGGCCGACCGGTTCAGCCGGGTCTGGATCATGACCGGGGCGCTGGCGGTCTGGTCCGGCTTCACGGCCCTGTGCGGCGTGGCGGGCTCCTTCACCCAGCTGTTCCTGTTCCGCATGGGCGTCGGCGTCGGCGAGGCGGGCGGTGTGGCTCCGGCCTATTCGCTGGTCGCCGACTATTTCCCGCCGCACCAGCGGGCGCGCGCCCTGGCGGCCTTCGCCTTCGGCATTCCGCTGGGCACGGCGGCGGGCACGCTGGTCGGCGGCCTTCTGGCGGCGACCTACGGCTGGCAGATGGCCTTCATCGTGGTCGGCCTGCTGGGCCTGCTGGTCGCGCCGGTGCTGCGTCTGACAGTCAAGGATCCGGCGCGGGGCGGCACTGACGCCGCCAAGGCCGCGCCGGTCGCAGCGGCCGGGGCCCCTGTCGCCGCGCCGCCGCTGAATGACGGCCGTATCGGCAAGCGCGTGGCGCAGGGCCTGCTCGGCCTGGCCGCCGGTCTGGTGGTTCTGGCCGGTCTGGCGCAGTTCGGCGTGATCGACGCCAATCCGCTGGTGCTGGTCTTCGCCGGTCTGCTGGCCGGTGTGATCGGCGCGTCCATCATGATCGCGCGGGTCACGGCGACCACCCTCGTTCCCAAGCGCAGCTTCTGGCTGCTGGCGCTGGGCGCCGCCTCATCCTCGGTCTGCGGCTACGGCGTGGCGGGATGGCTGCCGCTGTTCTTCATGCGCAGCTTCGAGCTGAATCTGAAGGAAGTCAGCTGGTACTATTCGGGCATCGCCCTGATCGGCGGCATTCTGGGCATCTGGGCCGGCGGCGCCATCGCCGACAAGCTGGCCAGGCGCGGCAAGGGCGCCTATCCGCTGGTTCCGGCCATCGCCTTCCTGATCTCGGCGCCCTGCTTCATCCTGGCGATGAACTCGCCCTGGCTGATCGGCCTGATCTTCCCGGGCGGCGGCAGCCAGGTCCAGCAACTGACCGTGGCCTTCCTCATCTTCCTGATCCCGACCGGCCTGAACCTGGCCTGGCTGGGGCCGGTGACGGCGGCGGTCCAGCATCTGGCTCCGGCCCCGATGCGCTCGACCGCCTCGGCCCTGTTCCTGCTGATCAATAACCTGCTCGGCATCGCCGTGGGCTTCTTCTACTTCGGCTGGATGAGCGACCTGCTGGCTCCGCGCTTCGGCGACGAAAGCCTGCGCTGGGCGATCTACACGGGCATGGGCTTCTATGTGCTGGCCTCGATCCTTCTGATGGGCGCCTCCCGCACGCTGAAGAAAGACTGGGTGGATTAGGCTTTGAAATCGCCGGATTGGCCCGTCCCGGCCCGGCGTGGCCGCCCCTCACGCGGCGTGACGGTTGCACCTGCGAAGGCGGGGGGCCTATAAGCCCCGCAACTTTCCCCAGCAGGTGGCGGCGGTCTCCCAATGAACATTCACGAATATCAGGCCAAGCAGGTTCTCAAGGGCTTCGGCGCGCCCGTCGCGGCCGGCGTCGCCGTCACCTCGGTTGATGAAGTCGAAGCCGCCGCGAAGTCGCTGCCGGGCCCGCTCTATGTCGTGAAGTCGCAAATCCACGCCGGTGGCCGTGGCAAGGGCAAGTTCAAGGAACTGCCCGCCGACGCCAAGGGCGGCGTCCGTCTGGCCTTCTCGGTCGAGGAGGCCGTGGCCCACGCAAAGGAGATGCTGGGAAACACCCTCGTCACCGCCCAGACGGGCGAGGCCGGCAAGCAGGTGAACCGCCTGTACATCGAGGACGGCGCCGACATCGAGCGTGAGCTGTATTGCTCGCTGCTGGTCGACCGCGCCTATGGGCGCATCTCCTTCGTCGTCTCGACCGAAGGCGGCATGGACATCGAGACCGTCGCTCACGACACCCCCGAGAAAATCCAGAACATCGTCATCGACCCGGCCACGGGCGTGACCGAAGCCGACGTCGCCAGGATCAACGCCGCCTACGGCCTTGAAGGCGCGGCGGCCGAAGACGGCAAGTCGCTGTTCCCGGCGCTGTACAAGGCCTTCGTCGAGAAGGACATGGACATGCTGGAAGTGAACCCGCTGATCGTCATGAAGAACGGTCACCTGCGCGTTCTGGACGCCAAGGTCTCGTTCGACGGCAACGCCCTGTTCCGCCACGAGGACATCAAGGAACTGCGCGACGAAACCGAGGAAGACGCCAAGGAAATCGAGGCCTCGAAGTGGGACCTCGCCTACGTCGCCCTGGACGGCAACATCGGCTGCATGGTCAACGGCGCCGGTCTGGCCATGGCCACGATGGACATCATCAAGCTGTACGGCAAGGAGCCGGCCAACTTCTGTGACGTCGGCGGCGGCGCCGGCAAGGACAAGGTCGCCGCGGCCTTCAAGATCATCACCGCCGACCCCAAGGTCGAAGGCATCCTGGTCAACATCTTCGGCGGCATCATGAAGTGTGACGTCATCGCCGAGGGCGTCGTCGCGGCCGTGAAGGAAGTGGGCCTGAAGGTGCCGCTGGTCGTTCGTCTGGAAGGCACCAATGCCGAGCTGGGCAAGAAGATCCTCAACGAGTCGGGCCTGACCATCCAGGCCGCCGACGACCTGGACGACGCCGCCCAGAAGATCGTCGCGGCGGTCGCGTAAGCGCCGCACCGCCCAGCAGACACACAGATTTCAGAGCACAGACATGTCCATTCTTGTCGACAAGAACACCAAGATCATCGTGCAGGGCCTGACCGGCAAGACCGGCGGTTTCCACACGGAGCAGGCGCTGGCCTATCACGGCACCCAGATGGTCGCGGGCGTGCACCCGACCAAGGGCGGGACCAACTGGACCGGTTCGCACGGCGAAAGCCTGCCGATCTACGCCTCGGTCGCTGAAGCCAGGGACGCCACGGGCGCCGACGCCTCGGTGATCTACGTCCCGCCGTCGGGCGCGGCCGCCGCCATCATCGAAGCCATCGACGCGGAGATCCCCTTCATCACCTGCATCACCGAAGGCATCCCGGTGCTGGACATGGTTCAGGTGAAGCGCCGTCTGGAAAACTCGAAGTCGCGCCTGCTGGGCCCGAACTGCCCGGGCATCCTGACCCCGGACGAGTGCAAGATCGGCATCATGCCGGGCAACATCTTCAAGAAGGGCAACGTCGGCATCGTGTCGCGTTCGGGCACCCTGACCTATGAAGCCGTGTTCCAGACCTCGAACGAGGGCCTGGGTCAGACCACGGCCGTCGGCATCGGCGGCGATCCGGTCAAGGGCACCGAGTTCATCGACGTGCTGGAGATGTTCCTGGCCGACGAAGCCACCCAGTCGATCATCATGATCGGTGAAATCGGCGGCGGCGCCGAGGAAGACGCCGCCCAATTCCTGATCGACGAAGCCAAGAAGGGCCGCAAGAAGCCCATGGCCGGCTTCATCGCGGGCCGCACCGCGCCGAAGGGCCGCACCATGGGCCACGCCGGGGCTGTCGTCTCGGGCGGCAAGGGCGATGCGGAATCGAAGATCGCCGCCATGGAGGCCGCCGGCATCCGCATGTCGCCCTCGCCGGCGCGCCTCGGCAAGACCCTGGTCGAGGTTCTGAAAGGCTGATTTCGCCCCGGATCGCTGTTTGAAGACGCCCCCGGACTCGTCCGGGGGCGTTTTTATTCGCCTGAGACGAAAAAACCCGCCCTAGCGCCGCTATTCGGTCATGACCCATAAGGAAACAGCGCCTATATGAGCGCCGTCGCCTCCGCGCAGACGTGCGCGCGCGCTTATAGGGACTGTGACGAGAACGATGGCGGACGATGCCGGTCGGCTGAACCAGGTCTTTGCCGAGACCAGCTTCCTGTATGGCTCCAATGCCTCGTTTATCGAGGACCTGCACGACAAGTGGGCCGACAATCCCGCCTCCGTGTCGGCCGAATGGCGGGCCTTCTTCGACCAGTTGCGTGACAATGCGGAGCAGGTGAAGGCCGCGGGCGCCGCTGGTGGCTGGGGCCGTTCGGTCACGACCGAGCCGACCGAAGCCACCGGCGTGTTCGACGGCCGTTGGCCGGCGCCGAAGCCCGATCCGAAGGCCGCCGCCAAGTCGGGCGCCGCCCCGGCTCCGGCCGCCGCGCCTGCCGCCTCGGTCGATGAAATCCGCGCCGCCGCGCACGATTCGATCCGCGCCCTTATGCTGATCCGCAGCTATCGCGTGCGGGGCCACCTGCAGGCGACGCTGGACCCGCTGGGCATCGAGCAGCCGACCCACAACCCGGAACTGACCCCGGAATTCTACGGCTTCACCGAAGCCGATCTGGACCGCCCGATCTTCCTGGACGGCGTGCTGGGCCTGCAGACGGGCAGCATCCGTCAGGTGCTGGACCTGCTGAAGCGCACCTACTGCGGCAATATCGGCATCCAGTTCATGCACATCGCCGAGCCGGAAGAGAAGTCCTGGCTCCAGCAGCGCTTCGAAGGGCCGGACAAGTTCGAGCAGAACGCCTTCTCGAAGGAAGGCAAGCTGGCGATCCTGAACAAGCTGATCGAGGCCGAGGGCTTCGAGCGCTTCCTGCACAAGCGTTTCCCCGGCACCAAGCGCTTCGGTCTGGACGGCGGCGAGGCCATGGTCCCGGCGCTGGAACAGGTCATCAAGCGCGGCGGCAATCTGGGCGTGGACGAAATCGTCTTCGGCATGGCCCACCGCGGTCGCCTAAACACGCTGGCCGCCGTGATGGGCAAGCCCTATCGCGCCATCTTCCACGAGTTCCAGGGCGGTTCGACCGTGCCGTCGGACATCGAGGGTTCGGGCGACGTCAAATACCACATGGGCGCCTCGTCGGACCGTGAGTTCGACGGCAACACCGTCCACCTGTCGCTGACCGCCAACCCGTCGCACCTCGAGATCGTGAACCCGGTGGTGCTGGGCAAGTCGCGCGCCAAGCAGGCGTTCGACATCCGTGAGGCCAACGCCGGCAAGCCCGAGGAAGACTGGGTGCTGGACCGCAGCCACGTCATCCCGCTGCTGATCCACGGCGACGCCGCCTTCGCCGGCCAGGGCGTGGTGGCCGAATGCTTCGCCCTGATGGGACTGAAGGGCTACCGCACCGGCGGCACCCTGCACTTCGTCATCAACAACCAGATCGGCTTCACCACCAGCCCGCGGAACTCGCGCTCGTCGCCGTATCCGTCGGATGTCGCCCTGATGGTCCAGGCCCCGATCTTCCACGTGAACGGCGATGACCCCGAGGCGGTCGTCTTCGCCGCCAAGGTGGCCACCGAATTCCGGCAGAAATTCCACAAGGACGTGGTGGTGGACATGTTCTGCTACCGCCGCTTTGGCCACAACGAAGGCGACGATCCGACCTTCACCCAGCCGATCATGTACTCGAAGATCCGCGCCCTGCCGTCGACCCGCGAAATCTACGCCGCGCGACTGGTCGCCGAGGGCGTGGTCTCGCAGGCCGAGGTGGACGCCGAGGTCGCGCGCTTCGAGGCCTTCCTCGACGCCGAGTTTGACGCGGGCAAGGCGTTCGAGGCCAAGAAGGCCGACTGGCTGGACGGTCAATGGACCGGCATCGGTCTGGCCGAGGGCGAGGAACGTCGCGGCGAGACCGCAGTGCCGGCGGCCAAGCTGGCCGATCTGGGGCACCGCCTGACCACGATCCCGAACGCCGTCGACATTCACAAGACGCTGAAGCGGGTCATCGACGGCCGTCGTGAGATGATCACGACCGGCCAGAACATTGACTGGGCGACAGCGGAAAGCCTGGCCTTCGGCTCGCTGCTGGAAGAAGGTTTCCCGGTCCGCCTGTCCGGTCAGGACTCGGTGCGCGGCACCTTCTCGCAGCGCCACTCGGGCATCGTCGATCAGACGACCGAGAAGCGCTACGTCCCGCTGAACAACCTGTCGGACAAGCAGGCCCACTTCGAGGTGATCGACTCGGCCCTGTCAGAAGAGGCGGTGCTGGGCTTCGAGTACGGCTACTCGCTGGCCGACCCGAACACGCTCGTGATGTGGGAAGGCCAGTTCGGCGATTTCGTGAACGGCGCCCAGGTCGTCATCGACCAGTTTATCACCTCGGGCGAACGCAAGTGGCTGCGCATGAGCGGCCTGACCATGCTGCTGCCGCACGGCTACGAAGGTCAGGGGCCGGAGCACTCGTCGGCCCGTCTGGAGCGCTTCCTGCAGGCCTGCGCCGAGGACAATATCCAGGTCGCCAACTGCACGACGCCGGCCAACTACTTCCACATCCTGCGTCGCCAGATGCACCGGCCGTTCCGCAAGCCGCTGATCATCATGACGCCGAAGTCGCTGCTGCGTCACAAGAAGGCGGTGTCGACCCTGGCCGACATGGCCGAGGGCAGCTCGTTCCACCGCGTGCTGCACGACGACGCCCAGACGCGTCCGGACGTGGCCGGGATCAAGATCAAGGCGGACAAGGATATCCGTCGCGTGATCCTGTGCTCGGGCAAGGTCTATTACGACCTGCTGGAGCGCCGCGAGAAGGACGCCCAGGCCGGCAAGGCCGTGGACGACGTCTACATCCTGCGTCTGGAGCAGTTCTATCCGTGGCCGATGAAGTCGCTGATGACCGAACTGGCCCGCTTCCCGAACGCCGAACTGGTCTGGTGCCAGGAAGAGCCGAAGAACATGGGCGGCTGGACGTTCGTTGATCCGTGGATCGAACTGACGCTCGAGAAGCTGAACGTGAAGTCCAAGCGCGCCCGCTATGTGGGCCGCCCGGCTTCCGCCTCGACGGCGGCGGGTCTGATGAGCCGCCACCTCAAGGAACTCGACGCCTTCCTGACCGACGCCTTCGCCTGACATTAAAGTCCCGGTCGGTGGTTCCCCCGCCGCCGGGATGATGACTAGATAACTGACCGTCAAAAGAGAACCGGACCCGACCATGGCCGACATCCTCACCCCCGCCCTCGGCGAATCCGTCACCGAAGCCACCATCGGCAAGTGGACGAAGAAGGCCGGTGACCCGGTGAAGAAGGACGAGGTCCTGGTCGAGCTGGAAACCGACAAGGTCTCGCTGGAAGTCGTGTCGCCGTCCGACGGCGTTCTGGCCGAGATCAAATTCGCCGAAGGCGACACCGTCACTCCCAACGCCGTGCTGGGCGTGGTGTCGGAAGGCGGAGCCGCCGCTGCTCCCGCCGCCGCCAAGGCTGAAGCCGCTCCGGCCGCCGCGCCTGCTCCGGCGGCTGCCGCCCCCGCCGCCGCTGCCGCCCCGTCGGGCGATGTGGTGGCGATCAACGTTCCGACCATGGGCGAAAGCGTCGCCGAAGGTTCGATGGGAACCTGGCTGAAGAAGTCGGGCGACACCGTCGCCAAGGACGAACTGCTGGTCGAGATCGAGACCGACAAGGTCGCCGTGGAAGTCTCGGCTCCGGCCGCGGGCGTGCTGACCATTCTCGCCGACGCCGGCGCCAGCGTGACCCCGAACCAGCAGATCGGTTCGATCTCGGCTTCGGGCGCCGCCCCGGCCCCGGCCGCCGTTTCGGCCAACGCCGGTTCGGCCCAGATCTCGTCTGACGCGCCGCACCTGTCGCCGGCCGTCCAGCGCGTGGTGACCGAGAACAACCTCGACCCGAAGGCCATCGCGGCCACCGGTCCGAAGGGCAACATCACCAAGGGTGACGCGCTGGCCGCCATCGACGCCTCCGCGCCGGCCCCCGCCGCTGCCCCGGCTCCGGCCGCTGCTGCTCCGACCGCCCCGCGCGCCGACCAGCCGCGTGAGGAACGGGTGAAGATGACGCGCCTGCGTCAGACCATCGCCCGTCGCCTGAAGGAATCGCAGAATACCGCCGCCCAGCTGACCACCTTCAACGAGGTGGACATGACCAACGTCATGGCCCTGCGCGCCCAGTACAAGGACGTGTTCGAGAAGCGCCACGGCGTGAAGCTCGGCTTCATGTCCTTCTTCACCAAGGCGGTCGTCGCGGCCCTGCACGAGATTCCGGCGGTCAACGCCGAGATCGACGGCACCGACATCATCTACAAGAACCACTACGACATCGGCGTCGCCGTCGGCACCGACAAGGGTCTGGTGGTTCCGGTCCTGCGCGATGCGGACACCCTGTCGCTGGCCGGTATCGAAAAGGGCATCGGCGCGCTGGGCAAGGCCGCCCGTGACGGCAGCCTGACCCTGGACCAGCTGCAGGGCGGCACCTTCACCATCACCAACGGCGGCACCTACGGCTCGCTGATGTCGACGCCGATCCTGAACGCGCCGCAGTCGGGCATTCTGGGCATGCACAACATCGTGCAGCGCCCGATGGCCATCAACGGCGAGGTGAAGATCCGCCCGATGATGTACATCGCCCTCAGCTACGATCACCGCATCGTCGACGGCAAGGAAGCCGTGACCTTCCTGGTCCGCGTCAAGGAACTGCTGGAAGACCCGGCGCGCGCCCTGCTGGACCTGTAAAGGCGGTCTCCGGACTGACATTGAAGCGGCGGTCGCCGAAGGGCGACCGCCGTTTTCAATTCCGGTGGCGACTGGTCTGGACGGCGACCATCACTATCTGGAGCTGATGGACCTGACCGAAATCGCCCGTTTCGCGGATGTGTACGAAGCCGAGATCGCCGCCGCGCGTCTTCGCGCGGAGGGCTATGATCCGGTGCTGGGCGGGGCGGAGCACGCCAAGACCAATACGCTGGCGCTGCTCGCGCTGGGCGGGGTGGGGCTGTCCGTGCCGGACAATCAGGCGGCGGCCGCCCGCGCCCTGCTCAGCCGCCTGCGCGCCGGTGACGAGCAGCTCGAGGAGGAGCCGGCGGAGGCCACGGACGGGCGTTCAGGTCGGCCGCGCGGGCTGGGGCCGGTTCTCTTCGCCGCCGCCGTGGGGCTGGGCATCCTGTTGACCTTGACGGGGTGGGAGCGTGCGCCGATGCCTTGGGAAACGTGCCTCTGCATGTAGCCCGGCGTTAGCCCTTCAGCCCGCCCAGCACCTCTTCCGTATCCGCCCCCAGCGCGGGCGGCGCGCGGTCGTAGGCGACGGGGGTCTTCGACATCCGGATCGGCGAGGCGACGGTGCGGACCGGGCCGTCGAGGTCGGCACGGGTTTGATGGACCTCCAGCCCGCGATGCACGGCCTGCGGCTCGTCGAACACCTGATCAATCGTGTTGACCGGACCGCAGGGCACGCCCGCGGCTTCCAGCATGGCCATCAGGGCCTTCATGCTGTGCTTGCAGGTCAGGGCTGACAGGGCGGGCGTCAGCTCCTCACGATGGGCCACCCGCTGGGCGTTGGTGGCGAAGCGGGCGTCGGTCCCGAGGCTTTCCACGCCCAGCGCCAGACACAGGGCGCGATACTGGCCGTCATTGCCGACCGCGATCACCACCATCCCGTCGCTGCATGGGAAGGGCTGGTAGGGGGCCAGATTGGGGTGGGCGTTGCCCATCCGCGTCGGCACGGTCCCTGAGACGAACCAGTTGGCCGCCTGATTGGCCAGCATGGCCGCCTGAACGTCGAACAGGGCGATGTCGATGTGCTGACCTTCACCGCTTACGCGGGCGTGCAGCAGGGCGGCCATGATGGCGTTGGAGGCGTACAGGCCGGTGAACAGGTCCACGACGGCCACGCCCACCTTCATCGGCTCGGCGCCCGGCGCGCCGTCCGGCTGGCCGGTGATGGACATGAGGCCGCCCATGGCCTGGATCATGTAGTCGTAGCCCGCGCGATGGGCGTCCCGCCCGTCCTGACCAAAGCCGGTAATGGAGCAGTAGACCAGCTTCGGATTGACCGCCGACAGCCCGGCGTAGTCGAGCCCGTACTTGCGCAGGCCCCCGGTCTTGAAATTCTCGACCACCACATCGCAGGTCCTGGCCAGTTCGCGCACGGCGGCGGCGCCTTCTGGGCTGGCGATGTCCAGCTCGACCGACTTCTTGCCCCGGTTGGCGCACAGGAAGTAGGCGGCGTCGCCCTTCGATCCGTCAGCCTTCGTCGTGAAGGGCGGGCCCCATTGGCGGGTGTCGTCGCCGACGCCGGGTCGCTCGATCTTGATGACCTCCGCGCCGAGATCTGCCAGCGTCTGCGTCGCCCATGGACCGGCCAGCACGCGGCTGAGATCGAGAACGCGAACGCCGGAGAGAGGGCCTTGGGTCATGCTCCCGGATTAACCCCGGTAAAGGCGTCTGGAAAGGAGCGCACGAGCCTTGCGTCGGACGCCATTCGCCGTTGCTCGCCCTCAGAGTGAGGCCACATGATTCCGCAGCGGGGCAAGGTACGTCTCCCGAATGTGGTCGACCCAGCTCTCGGAGCTCGACTGGAACGCGACCAAGGCATCCAGTTGTTGCTCAAGCTCATTCGAAACGGCTTCGAACAGGGCGCGGGTTTTGAACCGGTCCGCTTTTATCTCGACGCCATTCTGCTGGATTACGACGTTCCCGTTCCGGAGGAGTGCTTTGGCCCCCATGAACCAAATTCCATCGGGGTGCCTCTTCACATTGAGGAGCAGCATCCATTTCTGGAAAAAGAAGCCCAGATCGTCCTGCGCGATGATGGTCTGCCCGTTCTGACTGAATGTGATGTCGCAAGCGGACCTGTACCACTCATCCACGGCGTCTCCCTTCCGGCCCATCTTGACCCGGGGAGAGAGCAGTTCGCCCAAGGCGTCGGCAGTGGGCGAGAGTTCCATCTTCATCAGCCGTCCTCTGAGATCATTAGAAACCCGGCTTACAATGAGCGCATGCCGTCGAGACGGGGCTATGAAGTCACCTCCTCCGAGTACCCCACCCCCGTCCGGTGGAGAAGGCGGGACCTAGCGTGTGGTCAGACGTCCTTGCGCCTGCAGATCGGCGTAGATGCAGTCTTCCTTCGCCTGATGGTCGGGCACGCTGTCATTGACATAGGCGGCCCAGGCGTCGCCGGCCTTGGTCGGTTCGAAGTCGGCGATCCCGCAGCGGGCGGCGGCGGCCCTGATCTGGTCGGGTGTCGACCATCTTCCGGCGTCCTCGTCGAACCAGAAGCATCCGCCCAGACCGACTGTGATGAGCAGGACGGCCGACAGCCGACTCAAAGGCCGACGTCCCAGACACCGGCGTCGCGCATGCGGGTATTGCGGGCTTCCTCGGCGCGTCCGCCCATGTCGCGGGCCATGCGCCTGATCTCGTCGGACACGGTCGTCTTGTGCACACCGGGCACCACGGCATGGGCCAAGGCGCAGCCGGACAGGCGCGCCAGCTTCAGGCAAAAGCCGAGGGCATGGCCCATATGCTCGAAATAGCCCTCGCCCACTTCGCGAGGATGATCGGCGAACAAGCGTTTCATCGCGTGCATCATGGTCCCCACCCTGACATGTCGCGGGCCGTGCCTCTACCCGCGACCGCCATTCTGGCCTAAACCGCGCAAGAGAACAGGGGGCTGATCGTCACGTCATCTCACGATCGCCTGAACCCCGCACAGACAGGAAACACACCATGGCCGACGGCTCGACCGCCCAAAAGACCTTCCGCTGGGAAGACCCGCTGGATCTGGACGGCCGCCTGACCGATGACGAGCGGATGATCCAGGACGCGGCCCGCGCCTATGCGCGTGAGAAGCTGCTGCCGCGCGTGGTCGCCGCCTTCCGGGACGAGACCTTCGATCGCTCGATCATGACCGAGATGGGCGAGATGGGCTTTCTCGGCGCCACCCTGCCGGAGCAGTACGGCGGCGCGGGCGCCAGCCATGTCGCCTACGGCCTGATCGCGCGGGAGATCGAGGCGGTGGATTCGGGCTACCGCTCGGCCATGTCGGTGCAGTCGTCGCTGGCCATGTACCCGATCTACGCCTTCGGCTCGGAAGAGCAGAAGATGAAGTTCCTTCCGCGCATGGCCGCCGGCGAGCTGATCGGTTGCTTCGGCCTGACCGAGGCGGACGGCGGATCGGACCCCGCGTCGATGAAGACCAAGGCGGTCAAGGTCGATGGGGGCTATCGCCTGAACGGCGCCAAATACTGGATCACCAACTCGCCGATCTCCGACCTCGCGGTCGTGTGGGCCAAGCTGGATGACGTGATCCGCGGCTTCATCGTCGAGCGCGGCATGGACGGGTTCACCACCGACAAGATCGGCGACAAGCTTTCGTTGCGCGCCTCCATCACCGGCGACATCGGCCTGAACGACGTCTTCGTGCCGGAAGAGAACCTGCTGCCGAACGTGAAGGGCCTGCGCGGGCCGTTCTCCTGCCTGAACAAGGCGCGCTACGGTATTTCGTGGGGCGCGATGGGCGCCGCCGAGTTCTGCTTCCACGCGACACGAGACTATGTGGCGGAGCGCATGCTGTTCGGCCGCCCGCTGTCCTCGCGCCAGCTGGTGCAGAAGAAGCTGGCCGACATGCAGACCGAGATCTTCCTCGGCTTCGAGGGCGCGCTGGCGCTCGGCCGTCGTCTCGACAACGGCGACTGGTGTCCCGAGGCCATCTCGATGATGAAGCGCAACAACTGCGGCAAGGCCTTGGCCATCGCCCGCGAGGCCCGCGACATGCACGGCGGCGCGGGCATCACCGGCGAGCTGCACGTCATGCGCCACGCCATGAACCTCGAGACGGTCAACACCTACGAGGGCGCCCACGACGTCCACGCCCTGATCCTCGGTCGGGCGATCACGGGCGAAAGCGCATTCTAGGACGGGGCGCTTCGCGCCGCGCTAACGCTCGGCTCGCGGAGCCTCGCTGCTTGAGCGCTTTCTCAGGTGCGCGTCACTGCGCGCGCGCCGCCGCGTCCAGCGCCTCGCAGCCCGTGGTGCGCTGGTTCCAGGTCAGGCTGGCGATCTTCCAGACGCCGGCCGGACGGACCAGATTGAAATGGTCGACGCCGCAGTGGCTCAGGCGACCGTCGATGCGGAACACGTACTCGCCCCAGACCATGGCGACGTCGCCGTTCACCGCGACGGTGGGGTTTATCATCACCTCTTCCAGCCGCTCGGGGCCGGGCTCCAGCCCGCCGGTGAACTGCTGCAGGGTGATGTGGGTGACACGGCTCTCGGCTCCGGCTCGTTCATGCACGACCGTAAGCTGCGCCGCCGGGTCGAAATGGGCGTCCAGCCCTGCGGCGCTGCGGGCGGCGAGGGCGTCGAAGACAGCGTTGACCGGCGCGAGCACCGCCAGATGGTCGGGTGAGGTCGGAGCGACCGAGCCCGACGGCGTGGCCTGAAGCGCGAGGGCGAGAGCGGCGGCGGCGAGCATGGCGGAACCTCCTGTCGGGATCGGGACGGTATCACGGCGACCCGGCTCCGCAATCGGTGTTCGGTCAGGAAGAATCAGGCCCGCCCGCGCCCGCCCGCGAGCAGGGTCGGCGACCGGGACGGTCGAGCATTGCCATCGGGCTTCAACGGCCTATCGTCCGGCGACGGGAGACAGCTGATGGACGGAGAAGCGGTGACTGAGGGAGACGAGTCCTTCGCCCGGTTGCATGAGGTCTTCGCGGGCCGCGCCGCCCTGCTGCTCGAGGATGATCCCGACCTGTCCGAACATGTCGCCGAGCGGCTGCTGCGCGCCGGGTTCGCGACCGTGGACCGGGTCGATCGGGGCGAGGCCGCGCTCGAGGCCACGGCGGGAAAATCCTACGACGTGCTGATCCTTGATCGCATGACCAACGGGCTGGACGGGCTGGAGACCCTGAAGCGCCTTCGGGCCTCCAGCGGTCCGTCGGCGGACGCACCCGCCCTGATGTTGACCGCATTGGGCGGCGAGCGGCAGAAGGTCGAGGGGCTGCTGGAAGGCGCCGACGACTATCTGGCCAAGCCGGTCGGGGACGAGGAGCTTCTGGCCCGCATCGCGGCGCAGCTGCGCCGCGCCGCCCGCCGGGCCAGGCCGGTCAACGCCGATCTGGTCAACGGTCCCTTCCGCCTGTCGTTCGGCGCGCGGACGGTGAAGCTGGAGCTGTCCGATGTCTCGCGCACCATCGACCTGTCGCCGCTGGAGTTCGCCATCGTGTGCGAGTTGATGAGCGCTCGGGGCCAGCCGGTGACCAAGACCATGCTGTGGGACCGGTGCTGGGTGGAGTGGAACTTCCTGCCCGACAATTTCGTCAACATCATCGACGCCCGCATCAGCGCCCTGCGCCGTCGGCTGAAGGAGCAGGCGCCGGAACTGGGCGAAGACCTGCACCCGCTGATCGTCTCCGCGCGTAGCCAGAGTCTGGTATTCCGCGACCTGTCCGACTGGACGGGCTGACACTGTGGCGAGCTGGCCGTTCCGGCGGATTCGAGCCTGGCTGGGACGGCGGACGACCACCCAGCTGGCCGTGGGCATCGCCGTGCTGTCGGCGCTGGCCCTGACCGGTTCCCTGGCTATTACCGGTGCGGCGGTGCGGATCGACCAGCGTGAGAAGGCCGCGCTGGCCGCACTGGACGACTACGGCGCCATGGCCGCCAAGCTGGGGGTCGAAGGCATGACCGGCGACGCCCTGTCGCCCGCCGACGCCGTCTATCTGTCCAACTGGCTGACCGCCTTCCAGAACGGTCCCGCGCGCGAGAATGAGGCCCGGACGCTGGAGGAGACCTGCCAGACCGGACGGGGCGGCGCGGGCGTGCGGTTCATCCGCGCCCCGGTCGGCAAGCCCGCGGGCCTTTCGGAGCTGGAGACCACGCGCGGCGAGCGTTCGTCGCGGTTGGGCGAAGATGTCTATGTGGTCCGGCTGGGCAAGGGGGTGCTGTGTTCGACCCGTCCGGTCGAGGTCGTGGTGGTTCGCCGCTCGCTCGGTGCGCTGGACATCGCTGTGGGCCGGGTGGTGGATGCCTCGGGCGACGCCTGGGGCTGGGCGGTGGCGGCGGTCATCGGCGCGGGCGTGCTGCTGGTGGCCATCGGTCTGGTCGCCGCGACCTTCGCCCGTCGTCGTCTGACGAGCGCCGTCGCCCGCGTCAGCGTGGCCCTGGACCGGGCCGCTGTCGGTGACTTCTCCGAGCGGGCGCCCGAGACAGAGGTGGCGCCCGAACTGACCGAACTGTCCGGTCATGTGAACCGGACACTGGACCGGCTGGAAGAGCTGCTGGCCTGGCTGAGGGATTCGGCGGACCAGCTGGCCCACGATTTCCGCACACCCATCGCCCGCGCGACGGCCCGCCTCGAGAAGCTGGGCGAGACCGCGTCCACGCCCGCGATGAAGCGGCTGGTCGCCGAGGCCCGCGCGGACTTGCAGGAACTGACCCGCGCGATGAATGAGGCCATGGCCCTGCGCGACGGCGAGGCCTGGTCTTTCGAGCCGGTCCGGCTGGACGTTCTGGCCCGACAATGCGCTGAACTCTATGAGCCGCTGGCCGAGGAACGGGGCGTCTCGATCCGGGTGGAGGCCGAACCCGTCGAGGTGCTGGGCGTTCGCACCCTGTTGCAGCGCGCTACGGCCAATCTGGTGGACAATGCGGTCAAATATTCACCGGACGGGGGCGTGGTGACCCTGAGCGTGTCCAGCGTCGAGGGCCGCCCCCGCCTGTCCGTCGCGGACCAGGGGCCGGGCTTCCGGCACGAGGCTGCGGACGCCGCGGCCGTCGTCGCCGCCTCCACGGCCGAGGGTCGCGAGAGCCATGGCATGGGGCTGGCCTTTGTGCGCGCGATCCTGAAACGCCACGGCGCGTCCATGACGATTGATGACGCCCGTCCGGGGGCTGTCGTCACAGCGCAATTCTCGCGCTAGGGTCCGGATCAGGACTGAAGAGGACACGAGCATGCGGCGCACCATCTTCCGGGCAGGCGGAGTTTCCGTTCTGGCCCTCGCGTTCGCCGCCCCCCTGTTGATCGTGACCCCGGCCGTGGCCCAGTCGGTCGATCCGGCCCCCGCCGCCCAGACCCCGACGTCGCCGATCCCCTATGACGCCGAGCGAGGCGTGTTCACCTTCGCCACCGATCTGGAGCGCGCCCTGCCCGCCGTGGTGCAGGTGACGACCCTGGGTCAGTCGCGTGGACCGAGCTCCGGCGACAACGAGCCCCGCCCGACGGCCAGCGGCTCCGGCGCCGTGATCGACGCGGCGCAGGGCATTGTCGTGACCAATAATCACGTGGTCGACGGCGGCCAGAAATTCACTGTCGACCTGACGGACGGCCGCATCTTCGACGCCGTGCTGATCGGCGCCGACAAGGCCACCGACATCGCCGTGCTCCAGATCACGGCGCCGGGCCTGTCGCAGATCGAGGTGGCCAGTTCGGATCGCCTGCGCACCGGCGACCTGGCCTTCGCGGTCGGCTATCCGCTGGGCCTCGACCAGACGCTGACCATGGGTGTGATCTCCGGTCTGGGCCGCTCGGGCATGGGCGACCGGATCGAGGATTACATCCAGACTGACGCCGCCGTGAACTCGGGCAACTCGGGCGGGCCGCTGCTGGACAGCCGGGGTCGCCTGATCGGCATTAACACCTCCATCCTGTCGGGCGGCGGCGGCGGCAACGACGGCATCGCCTTCGCCGTGCCCAGCCGGATCATGATGTATGTGGTCGAGCAGCTGCGCGCCCACGGCGAGGTGCGTCGCGGCGTGACCGGCGCCATTCTCGGCTCGCTGAACGCTGAACGCTCGCGCGAATTCGGTCTGGGCATCGTCCGTGGCGCGGTGGTCGAGGACGTGGCGCCCGGCTCGTCCGCCGAGCGCGCGGGCCTGCGTCGTGGCGACGTGATCACCCGTGTCGGCAACCGCCCGGTCTCCAACGCCGGCACCGTGCAGGCCGCGATCGGCATCGCCGAACCCGGAACCCAGGTGGAGGTGGTCTATCTGCGTGATGGCCACGAGGCCCGCGCGACCCTGACGGTAGAGGCGAACAGCGAACGTCAGGTCACGGTCGGCGCCGAGGTCGTCATCAGCCGAGGCGCCTCGATCCGCGAAAGCGCCGATGGTCTGCAAGTCTTCGCGGTTGAAGGCGGTTCGCCCGCCGCAGCGGCCGGATTGCAGGCCGGAGACATCGTGCGGTCGGTCAATGGCCGGTCGGTGTCGACCCTTTCGGCGTTTGCCCGTGCGCTGGACGGTCAGGGCGAGCGGCGTCTGTCGGTTGAACGGAGCGGCGACACCGAGCGGGTCATCCTGCCCTGATCCTCTCCTGATCCGGAGCTCTGCCCGGGGCTCCGGCCCGGACCGCGGACAGCAAAACGCCCGCTCAGCCGGTTGGGGGAGAGGCGGAGCGGGCGTCTCGCTTTGGAGGAAGCATCGGCCCGCCGAAGCCCTTGAATGGAACAATCCAGGGGGGCTGGGGGGGCTGTTCAGGATCCGGGATCGTTCCGAACTCCGACGAGCCGATGTCTCTCGTTTCACCCTCCAAGGGGGCGGGCGATGGGCGGAACAGAGGCGTTTTCGTGTTCTGTGCGATTTCTTCGCATTGCGGCGTTCCGGACACGTTGTTCGACGGAGCGGCGGGTTCGGCCGGGGGACTGGCGCCGGGCGCGGACCGGCCTAGATTGGAGTGATGAACGACGCCGCCGACGCGCAGCCCCAGGCCGGGCCGGTCTTCTTTGACCGGCGGGAGCTGGACCAGATCCTCAGGGTCTATGGCCGGATGGTCGCCTCGGGCGAGTGGCGCGACTACGCCATGATCGGCCACAAGGACGTCGCCGAGTTCGCTGTCTTCCGCCGCTCGGGCGACGCCCCTGCCTACCGGATCGAGAAGCGGCCCGCCCTGCGTCTGAAACAGGGAGAGTGGGCGGTGATCGGCGAGGGCGGCATGGTCCTGAAACGGGGGCGCGATCTGGCCCAGGTCCTGCGCGTCTTCGACAGCCGCAAGTTCACCGTCATCGAATAAAAAAAAGCCCCGGAATCAAAAGGGCCCCGACGTCGCCGTCTGGGCCCTTCCTCTTTTCCGCCTAACGCTCGCCGCGCGGCGGCTCGCTGCTTGAGGCCATGTCAGGTCGCCTGACGCTCGCTTCGCGAGCGTCAGAGTTCTCCAATCAACGACGGCCGCCGAACAGGGCGAGCAGGAATTGGAACATGTTGATGAAGTTGATGTAGAGGCTCAGCGCGCCGTAGCTGGTGGCCACGCCCATCGCGTTCTCGTTCCCGCCGATGGCGTAGTAGGTCATCTTCAGGCGCTGGGTGTCGTAGGCGGTCAGGCCCGCGAAGATCAGCACGCCGGCGGCGCTGATGATCAGCTGCATCATGCCGTTCTGCAGGAACATGTTCACCACCGAGGCGATGATCAGGCCGATCACGCCCATGATCAGGAACGAACCGATGCCGGTCAGATCCTTCTTGGTCGTGTAGCCGAACAGGCTGAGCGCGCCGAAGGCGGCGGCGGTGATCAGGAAGGTCTGGACCACCGAGGCGCCCGTGTAGAGCAGGACCACGGTGCCCATGGAGGCGCCGATCAGGGCCACGATCAGCCAGTACAGCGCGCTGGCTCCGCCCGAGGTCGGGTTCTTCATCACGAAGTTGGAGCCCAGCAGGATGACCAGCGGCGAGAAGGCCACGATCATGCCGAGCAGGGTGTATCCCGTGATGCGGGTCACGCCGTCAGGGAAGACGGCCGTGTTGAAGAGCAACTGGGTGACCGCCGGCACCGAGCCGGTGATATAGGCCAGTACGGCCGAGACCAGCAGGCCGAGGGCGACCTTGTTGTAGACCCCGAGCATGAATTTGCGCAGGCCCGCGTCCACCGACATGTCGACGGTCTGCGGGATGGAATATCCGTTTCTGAAATCGCTCATCGCGGTTTCGATCCTCCTTTGGGTCGGGCAATCCCGACCATTCACGCAAATATCGGTCGCGGCCGTCCCTTCCGCAAGGAAAAGCGGACTTGGGACTTGGGTTCGGACCCGCTACCAACGGTCGCATGATCCGGCTGTTCACCGCCCTTTCCGTCCCTGACGATGTGGCCGAGACGCTGAAGCGTCGGCAAACGGGCCTGCCCGGCGCGAAATGGCGTGGCGAGGATCACCTTCACATCACCCTGGCCTTCTATGGCGAGATTGACGAGCGCCGGGCGGATGATCTGGCCGCCGAGCTGGAGCGGGCGGCGACCGGCGGGGCGTTCGAGATCGAACTTCAGGGCGTGGGCGCCTTCGGCGACGCGCACCGCAGCCACACCATCTGGGCCGGGGTCGTGCCCAGCAAACGGCTGAACGTGCTGGCGGGGCGCTGCCGGTCGGCCGCCGAGCGCGCGCGGATCGAGATCGAACGGCGCGAGTACCGTCCGCACCTGACCCTCGCCTATCTGAAGCCCCAGACCGATCCGGCCCGGGTCGGCGCCTGGATCACCGGCCACAACCTGCTGCATTCGCCGCCAATCCGGATCGACCGCTTTGGCCTTTATTCCAGCGTCCTGACCTCGGACGGCAGCCAGTACCAGCTTGAACGGGAGTATCTGCTGTGACCGGACCGGTGCTGAACACCGAACGCCTGATCCTGCGCACCATTGCGATGGAGGACTTCCCGCGCTGGGCGGAAATGATGGCCGACCCTGAGGCGTCGCGCTTCCTCGGCGGCGTTCAGCCCGCGGCGACGGCATGGCGGGGCTTCATGACCATGGCCGGGGCGTGGAGCCTGACGGGGATCGCAATGTTCTCGGTCATCGAACGCGACACCGGCCTCTGGCTGGGCCGGATTGGGCCGTGGCGGCCCGAGGGCTGGCCGGGCAATGAGGTCGGCTGGGGCCTGCATCCGGACGCGCAGGGCAAGGGCTATGGCGTGGAGGCGGCCACGGCGACGCTGGACTACGCCTTCGACGTGCTGGGCTGGGAGGATGTGATCCACTGCATCGACCCGGAGAACACCCCGTCCCAACGGCTGGCCGAGCGGGTCGGATCGCGCAATCTGGGACCGACGCGCCTGCCGCCGCCCTTCGCGGACGTGTCCGTCGACGCCTGGGGACAGAGCCGGGCCGACTGGAAGTCCCGCCCGCGCCGTTGAACCTGCGATAAGGCGCCGCTTTTACGGCTGCCCGGCTTCGGCTAGGCAGGTCGCCACCTAATGACGAGGAAGATCATGCGCGTACTGGTTCTGGGCGGCGACGGCTTCTGCGGCTGGCCGACGGCGCTGCATCTTTCGGCGCGCGGCTGGGACGTGTGCATCGTCGACAACCTCAGCCGTCGGAACATCGATAACGAGCTGGAGGTCCAGTCGCTGACCCCCATCCGGACCATGGGCGAGCGCATCGCCGCGTGGAAGGAGGTTTCGGACAAGACCATCGAGTTCGTGAATATGACGGTCGGCAAGGAATTCGACCGGCTCGTCACCCTGATCCGGGACTGGGCGCCTGACAGCGTGGTTCACTTCGCCGAACAGCGCGCCGCGCCTTATTCGATGAAGACCGCGCGGCACAAGCTGTACACGGTCGACAACAATCTGAACGCCACCAACCACCTGCTGGCGGCCATCGTCGAGAGCGGGCGGGACGTCCATCTGGCGCACCTCGGCACCATGGGGGTCTACGGCTATACGACCGCCGGCCTGCGCATCCCCGAGGGCTATCTGAAGGTTACGGTGGACACCGAGTTCGGCCCGACCGAGCAGGAAATCCTGTTCCCGCCGAACCCCGGCTCGATCTATCATATGACCAAGACGCAGGACGCCCTGCTGTTCCAGTTCTACGCTAGGAATGACGGGCTGCGGATCACCGACCTGCATCAGGGCATCGTCTGGGGCGCCCAGACCGAGGAGACCCGCAAGGACGAGCGGCTGATCAACCGCTTCGACTATGACGGCGACTACGGCACCGTTCTGAACCGCTTCCTGATGCAGGGCGCGCTGGGCTATCCGCTGACGGTGCACGGCACGGGCGGGCAGACGCGGGCTTTCATTCACATTCAGGATACCGTCCGCTGCGTCGAACTGGCCCTGAAGAACCCGCCAAAGTCGGGCGAACGGGTGAAGATCCTGAACCAGATGACCGAGAGCCGCCGGGTGCGCGATCTGGCGGCCATGGTGGCCGGCATGACGGGGGCTCCAGTTCACAATGTCCCCAACCCGCGTCAGGAGGCGGACGAGAATGAGCTGGTCGTGGCCAATGACCAGTTCCGGGAACTGGGTCTGAAGCCGATCACCCTGGCCGAGGGCCTGATGCAGGATGTGACCGAAATCGCCCGCCGGTACGCCGACCGCGCCGACCGGACCAAGATTCCCTGCGTCTCCAGCTGGAACGGGAAGCGCGCCGACGCGCTGAAGAGCGAAAGCGTCACTGTTTCCAGCGGCGCCGCCGACCAAATCCGCTCCGCCTGAGGTCTGATGTCCGACGCTGTTTCGCCGCCTCTGTCCCTGCTGGTCTTCGGCGGCGGATGGCTGGGCCGCGCCGCGGCGCTGGAGGCCCTGCGCAGGGGCGGCGAGGCCGTCGCCACCTCGCGCGACCCCGCCACCCGCGCCGTGCTGGAGGCCGAGGGCGTTGCAGCCGTCGATCCGGCGGATGAGGCCGCGCTGGCCGCCGCGGTGGGGCAGGCGACCGCCCTGCTGATCACCACGCCGCCGGACGCCCAGGGCTGTCCGGGGCTGAAGGCGCTGATCCCCGCCATCACCGCCTCGGGCGCCTGGCCCGACTGGATCGGCTATGTCTCGTCCACCGCCGTCTTCGGCGACCGCGCGGGCGGCTGGGCCTTTGAGGACGATGAACTGAACGCCGCCAGCCTTGAGGGCGCGCGCCGCGTCCGGGCCGAGCGGGACTGGCTGGACGCCGGACGGGGCATGGGGCTGACGGTCCAGCTGTTCCGCCTGCCCGCCCTCTACGGCCCCGGCCGCTCGCCGCTGGATCGCCTGCGCGACGGCACGGCGCGGATCGTCCGCAAGCCCGGGCAGATCTTCAACCGGGTGCATGTGGACGACGCGGTCGCGGGCCTGTTCGCCTCCATGGCCCGCCCGCACCCCGGCGCGGCCTACACCCTGTGCGACGACGAGCCGTCGGCGGCGGACGTGGTCATCGAGGGCGCGGCGAAGCGGCTGGGCCTGCCCCTGCCGCCCGAAGTCGATCTGGACGATCCGTCGGTGTCCGACTCCATGCGTCGCTTCTACCGCGACTCCAAACGCCTCTCGAACGCGAAGGCCAAGGCCGAACTGGGCTGGCGACCGAGATATCCGGGTTGGCGCGAGGGGCTTGAGGCGATGATCTCCCGCGCCTAGCGGTTGCGCGTGTAGAACTGGCCGTCGACGAAGATGCTCTGTGGCAGGCCTTCCTGGCCCAGGCCGATGAAACTCGAACCGAATATGATCTGCCGTCGGTCTGGCCGACAGCTGGGCCGCTCATTCGGCAGCGCTCCATAGTGGCCATCGTAGGTTCGGCCGTCATGAAGCTGGATCAGGCGGCCGGCGGCGTGCTGCGCCCCCACCGGGTTCTGCTGGACCCATTCGTGCCAGAAGAAATCGTAGCGGGTCGCGCCGACCTGCATCGAGCAGAGCGGGCTGATCGTGACCGTGGGCTCTATGTCGAGAAAAGCGAACCCCTGATCCCGCAGCAGGCCGGTGATGTCGGACGGCGGAGCGGGGCGCTGGCAACCCGCCAGCGCCAGAAGGGCGACCGTGATGATGGCCCCCGCCCGCAGCATGGGTCCTAGAACGGCAGGATATTGCGCTGGCGGCTGTAGGACATGGTGCCGACGTTGGCGCCGAGGCGCAGGCCGACGCCGGTGCGGATCGGGGCCAGGACGATGCCGTCGGCGCGCTGGTAGTTCACGCCGAGCCCGCCCACGAGGTAGGCCGAGCCTTCCACGCCGGGGTACCGGCGATAGATCATGTCCGGGTAGTAGAGACCGTACACGAGGGTGAAGACCCGGCTGCCGTTGCCGCCGACATCCCAGCCGATCGAGATGCCCTGCCAGAAGATTTCCTGCGAGGCCGAGAGGTCCTTCATGTGCAGGGCGCCTCGGCCGTAGCGCAGGCCGACGCCGGCGGCGCCGGCGCCTTCTTCACCCGCGATATAGGCGGTCGGGGCGCCGCCCTGATCGGCGAAGACCCGCTCGATGGCGCCGCCGATCGCTTCGGCGGCGATGCCCAGTTCGCGCGACCCGGCGGCGATCAGTTCGTCCGAGGTATAGGTCGGCGCGGTCGCGTCCGAGCGGATCGGATAGTTGGGGTCCGCCGGGCCGGTGCTGGCGCAGGCGGACAGGCCGGCGGCGCCGGAGGCGGCGAGACCCGAGAAGATCAACTGGCGGCGGTGCATGGGCTGGGCTCCGGAGTCGGGATGGTCCGCCCGGCTCACGCGGGCGTTCGACCCACCGTCGCCGGGCTTTGCGTCAGCCTTGGGGCCGTAAAGTTAACGGGAGATTGCCGGGTCGATCTCAACCGACGAACAAGGCGTGTCCCATCAGGGCCGAGACGGCGATCACGGCGGGGGCGGCGTAGCGGCTCCGCCAGAACCAGATGATCGCCGTTCCCGCTCCGAAAATCAGGAGCGCGGGCCATAGCGCCGGAACACGCTCCGCGGTCGATCCGGCGAGTTGCAGCAGGGTGGCCGCGATCAGACCGACCACGCCTGCGGCGACACCGGCGAGGGCCCGGTGCAGGCGGTGGTCTCCGACGATCCGTTCCAGTCGTTCGTACAGAAGCATGGAGAAGGCGAAGGCCGGGAGGAAGACCCCGACGGTGATGGCGAGGGCCCCGATCCAACCGCCCGCCATATAGCCCACGAAGGTGCAGAAGATGACCAGGGGCGCGGGCAGGACGCCGGCGACGGCCACGCCGTCGAGGAAGGACGGCTCGCTGATCCAGCCGCGTCCGACCGTATCCGTGCGGACGAAGGGGATGGCGGTGTAGGCTCCGCCGAACGTGAGCAGCCCGGCCTTCAACCCTGACCAGAACAGCCCCGGCGCGTCCGCCTGCACCGCCCCCCCGGACACGGACAGCAAGGGCGTCCCGCTCAGGTCCAGCCCATGAAGCGCCAGCGCCGCGCCGGCGCCCGCCAGCAAAACCACCATCCGCAGAAGCCATCGACCGGGGGCGGATACCGTGTACAGCGCGCCGGTGGTCGCCAGAACCACCCAGAAACTCACTCCCGCAAGGGTCGCCGCAAGCGCCCCGAGCGCCAGCAGCCACAGCAGGGCGTCATCAAGCACATGGCCCCCGATCTGCCGCACGGCCCGGGCGATGAGGGCCAGGACCCCGACCTGAACGCCGAGGAAGGCCGCCTCCACAAGATGGGCGTCGGCAAGAAACGTCTTGTAGGCCCATGCCGCCGCCAGCATCAGGAGCAGACCCGGCAGCATGAAGCCGAGACCCGCCAGCAGACCGCCGATCCGCCCTCTGGCCCGGATGCCCAGATGCACGCAGAGTTCGTGCGCCTCCGGTCCCGGAAGGATCTGCAGCACCGCCAGCAGACGGTTGAAGTCCTTGCCCGAAATCCAGCGCTCGTCCTCGACCAGCGCCTTGCGGATCATCGCGATCTGCGCGACCGGGCCGCCGAAGGCATGAAGGCCGAACCCCAGAAAGCGCAGGAACAGGCGGGCGTAGCCAAGGGGCGGTGGGGCGTGTGACGGCTGTTCAATGCCGCTCCCACCCTCGGACCCCTGCATCCGCTCCACCAGCCTCAGCTCCTGAGTTGGGCCCCGATCTTGGCCGCCGCCGCGACGACCTTGGCCGAGACGGCCTCGATCTCCGCGTCGGTCAGGGTAGCCTCGACCGGCTGAAGTTCGACCTCCAGCGCCACCGACTTGAAGCCGTCGTCTACGCCCTTGCCGCGATAGACGTCGAACACGCGCACATCCGCGATCAGGGCCTTGTCCGCCCCCGCCACCGCGCGGGTCAGATCCCCCACGGGCCTGGCTTCCTCGACCACGAAGGCGAAGTCGCGGGTCAGCGGCATCAGGGTCGACAGACCGGCCTTGCCGCGTGCCTTGGTTTTGGCGCCGCGCGGCTCGGGAACCGCATCCAGCACGATCTCGAAGGCCAGCATCGGGGCGTCTGCGTCCAGCGCCTTCAGCACGCGCGGGTGCAGGGCGCCGAACTCGACCATGACATTCTTCGGGCCCAGTTGCAGGCGCGCGGAGCGACCGGGGTGCCACCAGTCGCGGTTCTGGCCCTGGACCAGTTGCAGCGACGCCGTCGGCGCGCCCAGTTGGTCCAGCAGGGCGATCAGGTCGCCCTTGAGCGCGAACAGCGCGTCTTCCGACGCCCCGCCCCAGTGACGGGTCGAGCGCGGCGCCACCAGACCGGCGATGACGGTCCGCTGACCGTTCGGCTGGTCGTCCAGATAGATCGGACCGATCTCGAACAGGGCTGCGTCGGCGTGGCCGCGCGCGGCGTTGCGCGCCGCCGCCTGGATCAGGTTCGGCAGGGCCGAGGGTCGCATGCAGTCCAGATCGGCCGCGATGGGGTTTTCCAGCACCAGCTTGTCATCGCCACCGCCGAACAGGGTCGCGATGGACTGTTTGGTGAAGGACCAGGTGACGGCTTCGGCATAGCCCATGCCCGCCAGCGCCCTGCGGGCCAGACGCACCCGCGCCTGACGCGGATTCAGGACACCCCTCGAGGGAGCCCCCTGATCGGGCAGCGGGGTGGTCGGCAGCTGGTCGAAGCCCTCGATGCGGGCGACCTCTTCCACCAGATCGGCGGGGCCATGAACGTCGCGGCGCCACGAGGGGGGTTGGTAACCGATCTCGCTATCTTCGAAGGTCTTCGTGAAGCCCAACGCCGTGAGGATTTCCTCGACCCTCGCTTCTGAGATCGTAAGGCCGGTCAGCCGTTCGACATAGCCGGGCTTGATCGAAACCTGCTCGGGGAGGGCCGGGGCCTGACCGGCGACGGTCACTTCCGACGGTTCCCCGCTGCACAGCTCAAGGATCAGCTTCGTCGCCAGTTCAACGCCGGGCACGACCGAAGCCGTGTCCACGCCGCGCGCGAACCGGTACTGGGCGTCCGAGGTCAGGGCCAGCGTCCGGCCGGTCTGGGCGATCAGGATGGGGTCGAACCAGGCGCTCTCGACGAAGACGTCGACCGTCTCGTCCGAGCAGCCGGTGTTCTCGCCGCCCATGACGCCACCGAGGCCGATGGGGCGCTCGCCGCCCGCATCCGAGATGACGCACATCGATGGATCGACGGTGTAGGTCTTGCCGTCCAGCGCGATCAGATGCTCGTGCTCGCCGGTGTCCTTCGACATCTGGCCCGCGCGCACCACGATCTGGTCGCCCGACAGCTTGGCGATGTCATAGACGTGCAGCGGGCGGGCGCGGTCGTAGGAAATCAGGTTGGTGATATCCACCAGCCGGTTGATCGAGCGCAGGCCGATGGCTTCCAGCCGGCGCTTCAACCACTCGGGCGATGGTCCGTTCTTCACGCCCCGGATTGTGCGACCGGCGAACACCGGGCACATCTCCGGCGCGTCCAGGCGCACGGTGATCGGGGAGGCGAAGCTTCCGGCGACCGGCTCGATGGCGGGGGTCGTCAGCGCGCCCAGACCGGCGGCGGCCAGATCCCGGGCGATGCCGGCGACGCCCAGCCAGTCGGGACGGTTGGGGGTCACTTCGAAGTCGATGACCGGCTCGGCGCCGAAGACGCCGGCGGCGGGCGTCCCGACCTGAAGGTCGTCGCTCAGCTCCAGAATGCCGTCGCTCTCGCCCGGCTGTTCCAGCTCGGCGGCCGAGCACAGCATGCCGTTGGACACGACGCCGCGCACCGGCTTCTCGACCAGGGTCACGCCCAGACCGGGCACATAGGCGCCGATGGGGGCGTAGATGGTGGTCAGGCCCGCGCGCGCGTTCGGGGCGCCGCAGACGATCTCCTTCATCCCGTCGACGGTCTCGACCTGACAGACCTGCAGGCGGTCGGCGTTGGGATGGCGCTCGGCCGAGATGATCCTGGCCACGCTGAACGGAGCCAGGGCGGCGATCGGATCGTGGACGTCCTCGACCTCGAGCCCGGCCATGGTCATGGCGTCGGCCACCGCGGAGACGTCAGCCTCTGTGTCGAGGTGGTCTTTCAGCCAGGAGAGGGTGAATTTCACGCTTCGCCGCCGCCGATGATCTGAAGGTTTTCGGCGATCTGCTTCATGAAGTCAGGATGGCCGGTGAAGCCGATGCCGACGAAGCGGCAACGCACGAAGGTGGTGTTGGAGAACGCGATCACGCCGGTGACCTTCTCGCCGACGGTCTGCAGCAGCAGGTTCGCGCCGTTGGCGGTGATGCCCAGGTTGCAGTTGTCGAAATAGACGTTCTCCGTCGCGTACAGAACGGCGGGCCCCTCGATCACGCAGTCGGTGAAGGTCTTGCCGTCGATCACGGTCTTGCCCGCCTGGATATGGCCCATGGCGAAGGCCGGCAGCCAGACGCCCTGCTTTTCGTAGGTGGTGCGGTCGGCCAGTGTCGGATCAATGGTCACGGTGATGGGAGCGGCGTCGGTCATGGCGATCTCGTTCTCTTGAAAGGGGTTCAGCTCAGGCCGCTGGCCGGGTTCGGCGCGGCGAAGGCGGAGAATCCGTAGTGGGCCAGCCACCGGGTATCGGCCTCGAACATCGGGCGCAGGTCCGAGATGCCGTACTTCAGCATCGCCAGACGATCCACGCCCATGCCGAAGGCGAAGCCCTGATACTCATCAGGGTCAATGCCGCAGGCGCGCAGCACGTTCGGGTGCACCATCCCGCAGCCCAGGATTTCCATCCAGCTGTCGCCGGTGTTCAGCTTCAGCTCGCCGCCCGAGCGATCACAGCGGATGTCCATTTCCGCCGACGGCTCGGTGAAGGGGAAGTGGTGCGGGCGGAAACGGGCGTCCACGCCGTCCAGTTCGAAGAAGCGCGCGACGAAGGTCTCCAGCGTCCACTTCAGGTGGCCCATGTGGATCCCCTTGTCGATCACCAGACCCTCGACCTGATGGAACATGGGGGTGTGGGTGGCGTCCGAATCTTTCCGGAAGGTCCGGCCGGGCGCGATGATCCGGATCGGCGGCTTCTGGCTCATCATGGTCCGCACCTGCACCGGGCTGGTGTGGGTGCGCAGGACCTTGCGCTCGCCGGTTTCCGGGTCGGGCTTGAGGAAGAAGGTGTCGTGCATCTCCCGCGCCGGGTGCCTGGGCGGGAAGTTCAGGGCGGTGAAGTTGTGGAAATCGTCCTCCACGTCCGGGCCTTCCGCCACCGCGAAGCCCATGTCGGCGAAGATGGCGACCATCTCGTCCATGACCTGCATGGTCGGATGAACGCTGCCGACGCGACGCGGGCGCGGGGGCAGGGTCAGATCGACGTGCTCGGCCTTCAGCCGGGCGTCCAGCTCGGCGGCCTCGAGGTCGGCCTTGCGGGCCGTCAGGGCGGACTGAACCCGGTCGCGCAGGCCGTTGATCTTCGGACCCTGTTCGCGACGTTCATCGGGGCTCATCGCGCCCATGCCTTTCAGCAGGCCGGAGATGGAGCCGGACTTGCCGAGGGCGGCGACACGGATGTCCTCGACAGCGGCGGCGGTCTCCGCCGAGCCGATGGCGTTGATCAGGTCGAGTTCGAGTTGGGCGAGATCAGTCATTGTGCGCCAGCATCTAGCGGGCGCGGACGCTTTCGTCACGTCCGGCATGCGCGCCAAGGCGGCTATAGACGAAATGCAAACGAAAACGCCCGCCCCGGCGGACCGGAGCGGGCGTATTTTCAGTCAGCCGATCCGAAAGGCTCAGGCGGCCTTGAGGGCGTCACGGACCTTGTCGGCGATCGCCTTGAAGGCGGCTTCGTCGGCGGCCATGGCGGCCAGAACCTTGCGGTCCAGTTCGATGCCGGCTTCGCCGAGACCGTGGATGAACTGCGAGTAGGTGAAGCCTTCGATACGGGCCGCGGCGTTGATGCGCTGGATCCACAGGGCGCGGAAGTTGCGCTTCTTGGTGCGACGGTCGCGGTAGGCGTACTGGCCGGCGCGATCAACGGCGGCCTTGGCGGTGCGGATGGTGTTCTTGCGGCGGCCGTAGAAGCCCTTGGCCTGCTTCAGAACCTTCTTGTGCTTGGCGTGGGACGTAACGCCCCGGGTAACGCGAGCCATGATGTTTTCTCTTTTCGGAAGTCCCTGTCGCGCGGCCCGCGGGGCCTTGCTGCGTCAGGGATCAGTTCAAATTCGTGCGGTGGAAGTTCAGGTCTGCCGGTGCGCCTTAGGCGTACGGCATGTAGGACTTGATCTTCTTGGCGTCGGCGTCGGCCATGACCGAAGTGCCGCGGTTCTGGCGGATGTACTTCGAGTTGTGGCTGATCAGGCGGTGGCGCTTACCGGCGACGCCGGCCTTGACCTTGCCCGTGGCGGTGAATTTGAAGCGCTTCTTGGCGCCCGATTTCGTCTTCAGCTTCGGCATTTTCACTCTCTCTTTTGAGTGGGCTACCGCTCTTCGAGCTACTTGAGCCCGAGGGGTGATCGCCCTGATTAAGAACCGCCCAGGCATGCCTGTTCGCCCGGCGGTTCGGTACGCGAAGGCGCGGCTTCTAGGCGAAGTGAGCCTTCAAGGCAAGCTGAGTCTCAATTCGCCGGATTGTACGCCTGAAGGAAGCGGACCGTTTCGGCCAGCATCCGTTGGCGGGTTTCGGCGCGCGAGAGCCAGTGGTCCTCGCCCTGAAGCTCGATGAACTCATGCGACTTGCCCGCGCGTTGCAGGGCCTCGGCCATCAGCCGGCTCTGTTCGATCGGCACGACCGTGTCGTCCTTGCCGTGGATCAGGAGGATGGGCGCGTCCGCCTGATCGGCCAGTCGGGCCGGGGACAGGGCGTCGATGGCGCGGTCGCCCAGTCGCGAGGCGCCCATGAAGCGGTTCCAGTAACGGACCGTCTCGTTGTTGGGGCGAGCGGCGTCGCGAGCTTCGCTCTCCACCATACGGCGCAGGTCCGAAACACCGGCCACCGAGACGGCGCAGCGATAGACGCCCCGATCCAGGGTCGGCCCGGCCATGGCGGCATAGCCCCCGTAGCTGGCGCCCACGATGCAGACGCGGGCCGGATCGATGATCCCTTGACCGGCCAGATAGCGGACGCCGTCCGACAGGTCGGTCTGCATCTTGCGGCCCCACTCGCCGTAGCCGGCTTCAAGGAAGGCGCGGCCATAGCCGGTCGAACCCCGGAAATTGGCTTGCAGGACCGCATAGCCGCGCGAAGCCATGGCCTGGGCCCACCAGTCGAAGCCCATCACGTCGTGCGACGCCGGGCCGCCGTGCGCCAGAACCACAAGCGGCAGACCTCGCGGGCTGTCCGCGCCGGGCGGCAGTGTCAGGTAGCCATGGATTTTCAGTCCGTCGGCTGCGTCATACGCGATCGGCGTCACCTTGCCGACCAGATCGCCTGTGATCGACGGATAGGCCTGTCCGACGACATTCATCGTCCGGCGCTCCAGATCGAACAGATGATAGGAGCCGGAATCGCCCGGGCCGGAGGTGTAGGCCAGCACCGTCTGCATATCGTCGCTCCAGTCGGACAGATCCGGCGCCCGGCCATCAAGGGCATCGGAAACCGTGGTCCATGTCGCGGTCGCCACCGGGTCCAGGAAACGATACTGCGTTCCGTCGTCCGTCGCGCGGGCGCTGCCGAACAGGGCTTCGGTGACCGGGTGATAGAGCGGATACACGCGACCACCGAGCGGCATCGGGGTCCAGGTTCCGGCGGCGTTGACCTCAAAGACGACCGCACCGTTTTCGTCGGTGGCGTTCTGGCTGTCCTCGCGGCGGGCGGAGACCAGGACCGATTGGCCGTCGCGCCCCAGTCCCATAATGTAGGGCGGGTCCAGCGGGGCGACGGTCGACCAGACCTCATCGAAGCTCCGTCCGTTCCAGAAGCCGAGGCCCCACCGGCCGGAGGCCTGAACATAGGTTGAACTGGCGACGGGCTGGGCTTGCGCGTCCAGAACGAGGCCCCGGATGTCGTCGCTCAGCCGGACCGCCTCGCGACCACGGCCGGTGGCGGGGTCCAGCCGGTACAGGCTGGTGCGATCCGCACCGAAGCTGAAGGCGCGAACGAAGGCGACCTCGCCCTCGGGCAGGCGGCGGACCTCAACCGCTCCGGCCAGCAAGGGGGTGACGCCGGAGGCGTTGTGCAACACCGACGCCAGTCGCCGCCGCTCGATGTCATAGATCTGGCCGAGTCGCAGTTCGCCGCGACGACCGCCCAGCTCGCTCAGGGACTGGGTGCTGGTCGTGGTGATCATCAGATTGTTCTCGCCGATCCACGTCAGGTCGCGAACCTTGGCCAGACCGACCTCGATGCGGCCGAGTATCTGGCCTGCGTGAGGGTCCAGAACGACCAGCACGCGGTCGTCACCGGCGACGGTGACCAGCGCCAGTCGGTCGCCGCTGGGCGAGATGCGCGCATGTTCGACCGCGGGCAGGGCGCCATAGGCGTTCAGGGGTGGGGGTGTCTGCGCCGGCGTCTGGGCGCGGGCGGCTGCGGAGAACGCGAGCATGAGCGCGGCGGCCACCGCCACCGGAAAACGAACTGATGACACCGAAATCCCCCGGAGCGCCTCACGCGCCATGCGGATTGCTAACCGCTGACGCGCGGATCAGGCAAGATGGTCGGGGTCTCGAAAAGCAAACGCCCCGGCGCGAGCCGGGGCGTTTCGTGTTCAGGATCGGATCGACCGACTCAGCGTGGAGCCAGGATCATGATCATCTGGCGGCCTTCCATACGCGGGGCGTATTCGACCTTGGCCACTTCCTCGAAGTCGGCCTGCACCTTGTTGAGCAACTTCATGCCCAGCTCCGGGTGCGCCATTTCACGACCCCGGAAGCGCAGGGTGACTTTCACCTTGTCGCCCTCGTCGAAGAAGCGGTGCATGGCCTTGGCCTTCACCTCATAGTCGTGGGTGTCGATGTTCGGACGGAGTTTGATCTCCTTGAGCTCGACGACCTTCTGGCGCTTGCGCGCCTCCGCCTTCTTCTTCTGCTCCTGGAAGCGATGCTTGCCGTAATCCAGGATCTTGCAGACCGGGGCGTCGGCGTTGGCGACGATCTGGACCAGATCCAGACCCGCCTCCTCGGCGGCCTCCAGCGCGGCCGACAGCGGCATCACGCCCTGCTTTTCGCCGTTCTGGTCAATAAGCAGAACGCGGGTGGCGCGGATTTCCTGGTTGATGGGCGGCCCGTCTTTCACGGGCGGCGTTTGCATCGGACGGCGAATGGGCGTCGTTTCCTTATGTGGTCGAAGAGTTCGATATTCTGACGAGACGAAGCGCGCGACAAATCGCGGCGTTCCCCTCGGGTGGGCCTATATGAGCCCCAAACCCCTTATTTTCAAGGCGTGACGGGTTTCGCCGACGCGATGAAGTCGGCGTGTAGCGCCAGAACCGCAGCGTAGACGTGATCCACCGTCAGGTCTTCGATAGGGGCGAACTGACCTCGGGTCTCGTTCGACGCAACAGTGCGGGTTTTGGGGCCCCACGGACCGTACAGCCACCACTCCGTCGGCCCGAAGAGGCCCAGCGTGGGCCCGCCCAGCGCCGCCGAGACGTGCATCAGCCCGGAATCGTTGCCAACGAACAGGTCGGCGCGGTCGATGGCGGCGGCGGACGCCAGAATGTCGCCCTTGCCGACGAAGTCGATGCCGCGCTCGCCCGCCGCTTCCAGGGCCGGGGTGGCGGGCGGGCGGTCGCCGGGCCCGCCGACCGGCATGAAACGCCAGCCGTCGAACCGCGCATCGGCTTTCAGCTTCTCCACCAGCGCGCCCCAGCGGTCGGCGGGCCAGCTCTTGCCGGGCTGGTGGGCGATCGGCGCCAGGGCGATGATCGGGCCGGAGCCTGCGCCGCCCGCCAGGTGCGGATCGATGACGGCGGCGGCCTCGGCGCGGGCCTTGTCATCCAGCCAGATTTCCGGGTCCAGCGGCGTCTGTGAGCCCATCAGGCGCGACACCATCTCGACCTTGCGCAGGCCGGTCTCCCACGAGCGGTTGTAGATCACGCGCCGCTTCGCCGGGATCAGGTAGGACAGGGCCGAGCCGCGAATGTCGATGACCATGTCCCAGCGGGTTCCGACCACCTGCTTCCACAGATCGATCCAGTGTCCGGCCATCTTTTTCTTGTCGAGGATGATGGTGCGTTCGACGCCGGGCGCCTGGCGGAAGAAGGGCGCCGGCGGACGGCCGCAGGCGACAGTGATCTTCGCGCCCGGCAGTTGGCGTCCGATCTCCCGGATCACGCCCGAGGAAATCACGCAGTCGCCGATCCGGTTGGAGGTGACGAACAGAACCTTGGGGTCTGACACGCTTTTGGGCCTTCGCTTGAGTGGTCGGGGTTCGCTATCAGTCCCGGAACGATTTCGCGAGAGGAACCGCCATGGATGATCTGGAACGCCTGGCCCGCCCCGACGGCGAGACCCTGGCCCTGAAGCGGGTGACCGGGACCGGCCCGACGGTGATCTGGATCGGCGGCTTCCGCTCGGACATGGAGGGAACCAAGGCGCTGGCGCTGGACGCCGCCGCGCGCGAGCGGGGCTGGAACTATGTCCGCTACGACCATTTCGCCCACGGCGTGTCGTCCGGCGATTGGCGCAAGGCCACGATCGGCCGTTGGCGGGAGGACGCCGTCGCCCTGATCGACAACCTTGAGGGGCCGGTCATCCCGGTCGGCTCGTCCATGGGCGGCTGGGTGGCCCTGCTGGCGGCTCTCGCCCGGTCCGAACGGGTGGCGGGGCTGGTGCTGGTCAATCCGGCGCAGGACTTCACCGAGCGGCTGATGTGGCCCGGACTGGCCGACCACATCCGTCAGGCCATTATTCGCGACGGGGAGGCTCTGATCACCGAGGAAGGGCTGGGCGAGTACGTCCTGACCCGCCACATGTTCGAGGAAGCCCGAAGCTGGCTGCTGCTGGACGGCGTCATCGACATCACCGCGCCGGTCCATGTTCTTCAGGGGCGGAAGGACGATGTCGTTCCGTGGCGTCATCAGATCGAGCTCACCGAACGTCTTCAGGGCGGCGATATCACGCTGGACCTGATCGCAGAGGGAGATCATCGTCTGTCCTCGCCCGCCGATCTTGATCGTCTGGTCGAGGCGGTCGAGCGGAACCGGAGTCAGGCCCCGACATTGTCCTGACAGCAGGAGAACACCATGCGTAAGCTGATCGCCTTCACTCCCGTCGTCCTCGGTCTGGCCCTGACGGCCTGCGCGACCGCGCCGGGCGCGGATCGCTACAATACCGAGTTGCAGCAACTCGCGGACAGCTGCCGGGAGCGCGGCGGCATCCTGTCCCCGACCGGCCAGCAGTCCGGGCGCCCGCAGCAGGACAACATCTGCGAAATCCGCGGCGGCACGGTCCGCGCGCCCAGCCCCTCGCACTGAGCCCGGCGCGCCCGTCTCCTAAAGCAGCGCGGCGATAGCCGCGCGCGCCGCCTCGCCGAGGTCGGCGCGCTTCAGCGCCAGCGCCACGTTGGCGCGCAGCAGGCCGATCTTGTCGCCGCAATCGTGGGTGACGCCCGCGTACTCGACCGCCGTGAACGACTGGTCGGTCATCAGCCTCGCCATGCCGTCGGTCAGCTGGATCTCGCCGCCCGCGCCGCGTTCCTGCGTCTCCAGAATGTTGAAAATTTCCGGCTGCAGGATGTAGCGACCTGAGATCGACAGGTTTGACGGAGCCGTTCCCATGGCGGGCTTCTCGACCATGCCGCGCATGTGGATGCGGTTTCCGTCGCGGCCATCCGGATCGACGATGCCGTACTTGTGGGTCTCGCTCTCCGGCACCTGTTCCACGCCAATGACGTTGCCGCCGACCTCGGCATAGACGTCGGCCAGTTGCTTCAGCGCGCCGGGCTGACCGTCGACGATCACGTCCGGCAGGATCACCGCGAACGGCTCGTCGCCGATGATGTCACGGGCGCACCAGACCGCGTGGCCGAGGCCCTTGGGCTGCATCTGGCGGGTGAAGCTCATCTCGCCGGCGCTGGCCAGTTCGGCGTTCATCATCGCCAGAATCTCGGTCTTGCCCTTGGCGGCCAGCTGGGCTTCGAGCTCGATCTGGTGATCGAAATAGTCCTCGATGGCGCCCTTCGAACGCCCGGTGACGAAGACGATGTGCTCGATGCCCGCCTCGCGGGCTTCCTCGACGATATAGCTCAGGATCGGCCGGTCGACGACATTCAGCAGTTCCTTGGGCGTGGTCTTGGTGCCGGGCAGGACGCGGGTGCCGAGGCCCGCGACGGGCAGCACGGCCTTGCGCAGGCGGCGAGAATGGGCGGTCATGAACAGTCCTGAACAGAAGGGTCGGGGACCCTAACGCATTTCATCAAAGAAGCGATCATTCGACCGTGACGGACTTCGCCAGATTGCGCGGCTGGTCCACGTCGGTGCCCTTCTGGACGGCGGTGTAATAGGCCAGCAGCTGCACCGGGATGGCGTAGATCAGCGGCGCGATCAGCGAATGGCACTCCGGCGCGTCCACCCGGCGGATGCCGGCGCCGTGCGGATCGGGGGCCGTCTTCGGCGCGATCATGATGACCGGGCCGCCCCGCGCCGCGACCTCCTGAAGGTTGGAGGCCGTCTTCTCGAACACCTCGTCCAGCGGGGCCAGGGCCACGATAGGGGTCTTCTCGTCCACCAGCGCGATCGGCCCGTGCTTCAGCTCGCCGGCGGCATAGCCCTCGGCGTGGATGTAGCTGATCTCCTTCAGCTTCAGCGCGCCTTCCATGGCCAGCGGGAACATCGAGCCGCGACCGAGGAACAGCACGTCCGTCGCCTTCGACAGGTCCAGCGCGACCTCCTTCAGGGCCGCTTCCATGCCCATGGATTCGGCGATCAGGCGCGGAGCCTCGAACAGGGCCTTGACCAGTTCGGCCTCGGTCGCCGGGTCGATGCGGCCGCGCTGTACGCCCGCCGAGACGGCCAGAGCCAGCAGGGCGGCGACCTGGGCGGTGAAGGCCTTGGTCGAGGCGACGCCGATTTCCGGTCCGGCGTGGGTCGGCCACAGGGTCGCGGCCTCGCGCGCCATCGAGGAGGAGTGGACGTTGACCAGAGCCGCCGTCTTCAGCCCCTGCGCCTTGCACCAGGTCAGGCTTGCCAGAGTGTCGGCGGTCTCGCCCGACTGGCTGACGGCGACCGCCAGCGTGCCCTTGGTCAGGGCCGGGTGACGATAGCGGAACTCCGAGGCGATCTCGACGTCGCAGGGCAGGCCCGCCAGCTTCTCGAACGCGTAGCGGCCGATCTGGCCGGCGTAGAAGGCGGTGCCGCAGGCGACGATCTGGATACGATCCACGGCGGCGAAGTCGATCTCGTCGACCTTGGCCTTGCCGTTCACGAAGTCGAGGTAGTGGCTGAGGGTGTGCTGGACGCTGTCCGGCTGCTCATGGATTTCCTTCTCCATGAAGTGCCGGTATTCGCCCTTCTCGACCAGCGCGGACGAGGCCGAGACCTGCACGATGGCGCGATCCACCGCCTTGCCCGAGGCGTCGAACATGCGTGCGCCGTTCCGGTCGATGGCGACGAAATCGCCTTCCTCCAGATAGCTGATCTTGGTGGTGAAGGGGCCGACCGCCAGCGCGTCCGAGCCGAGATACATCTCGCCCTCGCCCCAGCCGACGACCAGCGGGCTGCCGCGACGGGCGCCCAGGATCAGGCCGTCCTCGCCCTCGATCAGCACCGCCAGCGCATAGGCGCCGGTCAGGCGATCCAGCACGGTCTTGAAGGCGACCAGCGGGTCGTTGGTCTTGGCCAGCTCGCTGTCCAGCAGGTGGGCGACCACCTCGGTGTCGGTCTGGCTTTCGAAGGCGTGCCCTTCGGAGACCAGCTCGGCCTTCAGCTCGGCGAAATTCTCGATGATGCCGTTGTGCACCAGCGTCACCCGGCCCGCCTTGTGCGGGTGGGCGTTGGCCGTCGTCGGCGCGCCGTGGGTCGCCCAGCGGGTGTGGCCGATGCCGATGGTCGCGGTCAGGGGCTCGGCGGCCAGCACGGCCTCCAGCTCCCGGATCTTGCCCTTGGCCCGGCGGCGCTCGATCTTGCCGTCGACCAGCGCGGCCACCCCGGCGGAGTCATAGCCGCGGTATTCCAGCCGCTTCAGGCTGTCGATCAGACGGGGAACCGCCGGACCGGTTCCGGTCACGCCAATGATGCCGCACATGGGAGAAGTCCTCAGCTCAATCAGGAGTCCGCGCTTTGCACCTCGGCGCGGGAGGGTCTAAGCCGACCCTTGTCTGTCAGCGCCGATGTAGGCGACGACAACGTGGATTTGCACCTGAAAAGCGGTTTCGCAAGGTTACGGCGTATCGCAAGCACGGAAGACTGGACTTGGCTGAACGACGCTACTTCGGCACCGACGGCATTCGCGGACGCGCCAACACCCACCCCATGACGCCCGAAGTGGCCCTGCGCGTAGGCCTCGCGGCGGGACGGATGTTCATGTCGTCCGATGACCGGCGCCATCTGGTGGTGATCGGCAAGGACACCCGCCTGTCGGGCTATATGATCGAGCCGGCGCTGGTGGCGGGCTTCTCTGCGGCGGGCATGGACGTGCGCACCTTCGGCCCCCTGCCGACGCCGGGCGTGGCCATGATGACCCGTTCGATGCGCGCCGATATCGGCGTGATGATCTCGGCCTCGCACAACGCCTACCTCGACAACGGCATCAAGCTGTTCGGCCCGGACGGTTACAAGCTGTCGGATCAGGTCGAGCTGAAGATCGAATCGATGATGGACGAGGATCTCGGCGCCGGTCTGGCCGACGCCGACCGGATCGGCCGGGTGAAGCGGATCGACGACAGCCAGGCCCGCTACGTCGAGATCGCCAAGGCCAGCTTCCCCAAGGGGCTCAGCCTGCAAGGGCTGCGTATCGCCGTCGATTGCGCCAACGGCGCCGGATACAAGGTCGCGCCGACCACCCTGTATGAACTGGGCGCCGAGGTCATCGCCGTGGGCGTCGAGCCCAACGGCCTGAACATCAACGAGAACTGCGGCTCCACCTATCCGCAAACCCTTGTCGAGGCGGTCAAGGCGCACGGCGCCGACATCGGCATCGCTCTGGACGGCGACGCCGACCGCGTCATCATCTGCGACGAGAAGGGCCAGATCGTCGACGGCGACCAGATCATGGCGCTGGTCGCGCTGGACTGGGCCCGTCGCGGCCTGCTGACCGGCGGCGGACTGGTCGCCACCGTCATGTCCAATCTCGGGCTCGAGCGCGCGCTGAACGCCGAGGGCCTGACGCTGGAACGCACCAAGGTCGGCGATCGCTACGTCATGGAGCGGATGCGCGAGGGCGGCTTCAACGTGGGCGGTGAACAGTCGGGCCACATCATCCTGCACGACCACGCCACCACCGGCGACGGCCTGATGTCGGCGCTTCAGGTGCTGGCCGTTCTGGTCGAGAGCGGCCGCCCGATGAGCGAACTGGCCCGCCAGTTCGACCCGGTCCCGCAACTGCTGGAGAACGTCCGCTTCACCGGCGGCAAGCCGCTCGAAGACGCCACGGTCAAAGCCGCCATCGCCGACGCAGAGGCCCGCCTGAACGGTCAGGGCCGACTGTTGGTCCGCCCGTCCGGCACCGAAAAACTGATCCGCGTCATGGCCGAGGGCGATGACGAGACGCTGGTGAAGGCGGTGGTCGCTGATGTCTCGGCGGCGGTGAAGGCGGCGGGTTAAGGCCGCACCGGTTCCACCGTCAGCACGGTGGCGTCCGGCGCGCCCACCTCGCCGCCGGGGCAGGAACGCGGGTTGAAGGACAGGTCGTTGCAGATGCGCACCTCACGCAGCCGCACCCGGTCCGTGGTGGCGATGTAGACGCTGTCGCGCGGCAGGCCCGGGTTGGCGGCGGCGAAGGCGTCGCGCAGCTGGCCAGCGGTCATTCCTTCGCGCGGCATGGGGCGCGCCAGGCTGTCATACATCTGCGCCGACTGGGCGAAGTAGGCTTCCGGCGTGTCCCAGCCGCAGGTGCCGTGCGCGGCCCACTCATGCTGGACCAGATCGACCGACGGCGTCCGGCACAGTTCGGCGCGTATGGTGGCGTCGGACACCCGCGTCGCCGCCCGGCAGTAGCGCGGATAGGGCCGCCCATCCGAGTTCGGCCACAGGCCGTGCAGGGTCCAGCCGAACCTATTGGGCCCGGAACAGGCCATATCCCCCTGACCGTCCCCGCCGTTGCGGCAGGTCTCGGGCATCCAGGTCACCGCCAGCATGTGGAACAGGATCGGCCGGTCGGCGACCACATCCTCCGGCTTCACCGCCTCCATGTGCGGCGCGGGCAGGCGGGTCGGCAGGATGCAGCTCTCGACCGCCATGGGCGTCGCCGTCGGCGCGGTCATCACCGGGAGATCGCAACCCGGCAGGGCCAGCAGGGGCAGGAGGGCGATCAGGCGTTTCATACGGGCGTTTCCGTCAGCGTCTTCACCACAGCCTCGATCCGCTTGCGGATGTCGGGCACGGCGATGGTTTCCCAGAAGGCGGCGCGGGCGGGCGGGCCCAGCACCAGCAGGCGTGGGTCCGGCGTGCCGTCGGCGGCCAGCACCCGACCCTCCGCGTCAAGGTCCAGTCCCAGCCGAAGGGCGTCCAGCCGCGCCCGGCCCGAGGCCAGCAGCGGTCCGGTCAGCGCGTCCTTCGCCGGGTCATGCCCCGGTCCGGTGCAGTCGATCAGCCAACGCGCCGTCAGCGGGGGTTGCGCCGGGCCGCTCCGGGGCTTCCAGGTCAGGGTCACGCCCTCGGCGTCCTGCTCGATCTTCGACACGCGCCCGGCCGCGACGGTCAGGCAGCCCGCCGTCTCCAGCGCGGTCAGGGCGGCGGCGATGCTGTCGGCTATGCGATGGCGATGCACGTCCCACCAGGGACGCAGGTGGCGCACCAGTCGCGCGCGGGTCGCGGTGTCGGCGTCACGCCACAGGTCGGCGGTGATCGGGCGCAGGCCTTCCATCACCCCGCGCCAGGTCGTCTCCTTCGCCAGCCGCCGAGCCTCGTGCAGTCGCTTCGACGGCGCCGCACGCAGCAGTTCGTCCGTGGGCGGCACGGGCGTGTCAGGCCGGGCCTCGTGGCCGCGTGGCGTCAGGCCCCGGCGCGACAGGGTCTTCGCCCGGCCGCGCCAGCCGCGGGCCTCCAGCCACAGCACCATGTCCACCATGGTCAGGCCGGTTCCGACCACGATCACATCATCCGTCTCGCCGATCCGGTCCAGCGCGCCGGGCGCCCAGCCGTCGGAGATGACCCGGCTTCCGGCCTCATCGGCCGCCGTCTTCGGCGCCGGGTTACCGGTGGCCAGAACCACGGCGTCGCCCGCGATGACCTGGCCGTCAGCCAGTCTCACGGTGGTCCCTTCGACCGCCGCGGCTTCGCCGGTGATGCGGGTGATCAGGCCCGGATGGGCGGCGTCCACGGCCTTCAGCCGGTCCTGCACATAGAGGCCATACAGCCGCCGGGGCGCGAAGCTTTCGGGATCGGCGCGGTCCGGGTGGTTCGCCGCCAGCCAGTCGACGAAGTCGTCCGGACGCCCCTCCACCGCCGTCATCCGGTTGGCCCGCACGTTCAGCAGGTGGCCGTCGAACGGCGTGGAATAGGCGACGCCCAGCCCGAAGTCTCCGCCCCGGTCGATGACGGTCGAGGCGATCCCGCTCTCGGCCAGTCGCGCGGCCAGCATGGCGCCGGAGTAGCCTCCGCCCACGATCACGACATGCTGGATGTTCCCGGTCACGACGCCCCCTTTTGATCGGGTTCTGGACCGCGCCGGGAGGGGGGTCAAATCAGGAGATCAAATCTCCTGATTGTAGGCGCCGATCTCCTCGTACTTCGCCAGACGAGGCTTCACCTCGTCGCGGAACAGGGCGCGCATGTCGTCTTCCGACCGCATGCTCTCGACCACCACCACCAGTTCCGGCTTGTTGGACGATGCGCGGACCAGAACCCAGCTGCCGTCCTCAAGGTGCACGCGCACGCCGTTGACGGTGATGGCTTCCACGATCTTGCGGCCCAGGATTTCCCCGCCCGCATCGGCCAGCGCCTTGTACTCGGCCACGATCCGCTCGAGCACGCCGTACTTCAGCTCGTCGTCGCAGTGCGGCGACATGGTCAGGCTGGTCCAGGCGTCCGGCAGGGCCTGTTTCAGCTCCGACAGGCTCTTGCCCGGATTGCGGTCCAGCATGGCCAGAACGGCGCCCGCGGCCACGATGCCGTCGTCATAGCCGTGGCCCAGCGGGGCGTTGAAGAAGAAGTGGCCGGACTTCTCGAAGCCCGCCAGCGCGCCCAGCTCGGCCGTCTTGCGCTTGATGTAGCTGTGACCCGTCTTCCAGTAGACGGTCTCGGCCCCGTTGCCCTTCAGCACCTCATCGGTCTTGTAGAGGCCCGTCGACTTCACATCGACCACGAAGGTCGCGTTCGGATGCAGGGCCGACAGGTCGCGGCCCAGCATCAGGCCGATCTTGTCGGCGAAGATCTCCTCGCCGGTGTTGTCCACCACGCCGCAGCGGTCGCCGTCGCCGTCGAAGCCCAGCGCCAGATCGGCGCCGGTTTCCTTCACCCTGGCCGCCATCTGCACCAGCATGGCGTGATCTTCCGGGTTCGGATTGTATTTGGGGAAGGTGTAGTCGAGGTCCGTGTCCATCTCGATCACCTCGGCGCCCATCCGGCGCAGGGCTTCGGGGGCGAAGGCGCCGGCCGTGCCGTTGCCGCAGGCCGCCACCACCTTGATCGGACGGGTCAGCTTCACCTTCGAGACGATGTCGGCGATGTATTTCTCGCGGAAGCCGTCGATGCGGGTCAGGGTCCCGCCGGCGCGCGCCACGCCCTGATTTTCGAGCACGATCTCCTTCAGGCGGCCGATCTCGTCGGGGCCGAAGGTCAGCGGGGGATTGGCGCCCATCTTCACGCCGGTCCAGCCGTTCTCGTTGTGGCTGGCGGTGACCATGGCCACGCAGGGCGCACCCAGTTCGAACTGGGCGAAATAGGCCGTGGGCGACAGGGCCAGGCCGATGTCCAGCACCTCCATCCCGCCTTCCAGCAGGCCCAGGGTCAACGCCTGCTTCACCGACAGGGAATAGCTGCGGAAGTCGTGGCCCACGACGATCTTCGGCGTCTGGCCGATCTCGTGGATATAGGTGGCCAGACCCAGGCCCAGCGCCTGGATGCCCAGCAGGTTGATTTCCTTCTCCAGCACCCAGCGCGCGTCGTACTCGCGGAAGCCGGTCGCCTTCACCAGAGGGGTGATCTCGTACTCGGCGGTGTTGGGACGAAGGTCGGCGCGGGGCTTCAGCATGGAATGTCCTGTTTTGCCGGACCGATGCGGTCCCGGCGAAGGTGCGCCTTGATAGCCCCGGCGGCTCGGGCGCCGCAACAACGCGCGAACGTCGTGATGGGTGCGAACCATCGTGGACGGTCCAGAGCTTGACCCCTTTCAACCCCCGGCCTACCCCCGATGCACAGACTTTCGGAGACCCGCATGCCCCGCCTGATCCTGCTGCGCCATGGCCAGAGCCAGTGGAACCTCGAAAACCGCTTCACCGGCTGGGTCGATGTGGACCTGACCGCCGAGGGCGAGGCGCAGGCGCGTCGCGGCGGCGAACTGATCGCGGAAGCCGGTTTCAAGCCTGCCGTCATGTTCACCTCGGTCCTGCGTCGGGCCAAACGCACCGGCGCCCTGGCGCTGGACTCGGCGGGTCTGAGGGATGTTCCGGTAGTCGAGGACTGGCGTCTGAACGAGCGCCACTACGGCGGCCTGACCGGGCTGGACAAGGCCGAGACCGCCGCCAAACACGGCGAGGATCAGGTGAAGATCTGGCGCCGCAGCTATGACATTCCGCCGCCTCCGCTGGCGCCGGGCGGCGAATGGGACTTCACCACGGACCCGCGCTACGCCGGCAAGGCCATTCCGGACACCGAGAGCCTGAAGACCACGCTGGATCGCGTCCTGCCCTACTGGGACGCCGACATCGCCCCGCGCCTCAGGGCCGGCGAGGACGTGCTGATCGCCGCCCACGGCAATTCGCTGCGGGCTATCGTCAAGCACCTGTTCAACGCGCCCGACGATCAGATCGTCGGCGTCGAGATCCCGACCGGCAACCCGCTGGAGATCGATCTGGACGCGTCGCTGACCCCGACCGCCGCCCGCTATCTGGACGACAGCCGAGCCACCCCGCTGCCGCCGATCGCCGGAGCCTGAGCCATGACCACCGCTCAGCAGGCCTCCGACGACATCCGTTTCATGGGCCGGGCCATCGCGCTCGCCAGGGCGCGGATGGGCCAGACCTGGCCGAACCCGGCGGTCGGCTGCGTGATCGTCAAGGACGGCGAGGTCGTGTCCGAGGCCGCCACGGCCCCCGGCGGCCGCCCCCATGCCGAGGAACAGGCGGTCCCCGCGGCGGGCGAGAAGGCGAAGGGCGCGACCGCCTATGTGACCATGGAGCCCTGCGGAGCCCGCTCATCGGGCCGCACCTCCTGCTCGCACTTCCTGATGGACGCGGGCGTGACCCGCGTGGTCGTGGCCGCTGTCGATCCCTCGCCCTTCGCCTCGGGCCGGGGCGTCGAGCGGCTGACCAAGGCCGGGCTGGAGGTCGAAACCGGCCTGCTCTCGCAGGAGGCCGCCGTCCTGTACGAAGGCTATCTGCACCGGGTCGAGACCGGCCGCCCCATGGTTCGCATCAGCGAGACCGGCGAGGGCTTCGACGCCCGCTTCGCCGCCTCGTCGCGCGCGGACCTGTCGACCGAACTCAAGCGACTGGGCGAGGCCGGTTACACCCGTCTGTGGGTCGGCCCCGGCGAACTGGCCGAAGCCCTGCGCGAACAGGGCCTGCTGACCAGCTAGCTCACGACAGGGCATTAGAAACACACGTTTTTTTAAGTCGCCTGTGCCAATCCGGGGCAATGTCGGGAAGTAATGCCCAAACCCCGGCCGCCAGAAAGCGGCTGACGCAACAGGAACTGGACGCCATCTGCGTCCGGCACGACCGTCTGTGGCAGGCCAAGCCGGGGGGCGCCCGCGCGGTCTTCGCCTGGATGGACCTGACGGGCCTGTCTCTGGCCGGGCGCAATCTGGCCGACGCCGATTTCGCCGCCGCTTGCCTGATCGACTGCGACCTGACCGGCGCGCGGCTCGATAACGCGACCTTCTTCGGGGCCGACATGCAGGACGCCGTCTTCCGGGACGCCAGCATGCGACGGGCCGATCTGCGCGGCGCCTGCCTGCGCGGCGCGGACCTGACCGGCGCGGACCTGTTCGAGGCGGACCTGCGCGAAGGCACCATCGCCGCGGCGGACTCCCGGCTCGGCTTCCGGGTGGTCGAGGCCCGCTCCATTCGCGACACCACGGCCCAGGGGGCCTGTCTGGCGGGCGCAAATCTGGAGCGATCCAAGCTGACCGGCGTCATCGCTGTGGCCGCCGACTTTTCGGACGCGGTGATGAAGGACTGCAAACTGGTCCGCGCCAACCTGAAACAGGCCAGCTTCAAGGGCGCGAACCTCGCCGGCGCCGACCTGTCCGGCGCGGACCTGACGGGCGCCGACCTGCGTGACGCCGTACTGGTCGGGGTGAAATCCGCCATGTGGCGCACCGACGGCGCCGATATGGCCGGCGCCCTGACGGACAACCGGTCCGCCGGTGAGCCGGTGGGCAAGATGCCCGCCGCCGAGATGCTGTCCGAACATGCCCAGTGGTGCGAGACCGGCGGCGCCTCGGGCCAGCCGTCCGTCTTCGACGGCGTCGACCTGCGGGCGCTGAAGTCCATCCGCGGCTACAATCTGACGGCCCTGTCGGCCAAGGGCGCTGTTTTCTACGGCCTCGACATGGGCGGAGTGCAGCTTCAGGGCGCGCATCTGGAAGGCGCCGACCTGCGCTCGGTCAACCTGCGCGGCGCCGATCTGCGCGGCGCCCGTCTGGCCCGGTCCCGTCTCGACGGCTCGGACCTGCGCGAGGCCCAGCTCGGGCCCTTGATGATCGCCGCCGACCGCCTGATGCCCGCCGACCTGACCGGCGCCAGCCTCAAGGGCGCGGACCTCTCGGGCGCGGACATGAAGCGCGCCAACCTGACCGACGCCGCTCTGAATCGGGCGATCCTGCACGGCGCCAGCCTGCGCCAGGCCGAGCTTCGCGGCGCCGCCACCTTCGGCGCCAAGGGCCTGGACGCGGCGCTTCAGGCATAGAAAAGGGGCGACGCATCGCGCCGCCCCTCTCTTCTTTTGGCCTGGCGCCTGTCGGCTGCTTGAGGCCGGGTTCGGCCAACCTTCAGGGTTCGGCTTCTGGTCTGACGACGCTTACGCCGCCTTGGTCTTCTTGTCTTCGATCAGCTTCGAACCGCCGCCGATCTCGATACGGCGGGGCTTCAGCGCTTCCGGCAGTTCACGGGCCAGCTCGATGGACAGCAGGCCGTTCGCCAGGTCGGCGGTCTTCACGACCACATAATCGGCCAACTGGAACCGGCGCTCGAAATCGCGCTCGGCCAGACCGCGGTGCAGGAAGTTGCGCTCGGCGCCCGCATCGTCATTGGCGGTCTTGCGACCGGTCACGGTGAGCAGGTTCTCCTTCACCTCGATGTTCAGCTCGTCAGGCGTGAAGCCAGCGACGGCGATCTCGATGCGATAGGCGTTCTCGCCGGTGGTCTCGATGTTGTAGGGCGGCCAACCGTTCTCCTGGCTGGTGCGCGCGGCGCTTTCCAGCAGACTGGCCAGACGGTCGAAGCCGACGGCCGAACGGTAGAGCGGCGAGAAATCATAGGTACGCATGTGTCATCCTCCTGAGGATCAGCAAGGTTGTCGGTCCTGCGGTTTGTTGCCCGGACCGAGGATGGGAGTTCGGCTCGTGCGGCCCGTGATCGGCCCCGCGCGCTCCGGAGGCCCCGACATCGGCGGCCTCGGAAAGTCAGATGGGAAGCCGCGTTTCGACGTCAAGAGCGCGTGATCGTGTCGCGCAGGACGTGATGCATCTTGCCCCTGCCGCCCTCCGCCGTCAGGGTCGCGCCTCCTTCAAATGAAGCGGGGCTCCCCGATGCGACTTACCCTTCTGGCCGCGACCAGCGCTTTCCTTGTCCCGACCGCCGCCATGGCCCAGGCGCTGCCGACGCTCCCGTCTCTGGATGAAAGCCCGTCCCAACGTTCGGCCCGCCGCGCCGCCATGCTTCCGCCCGAACTTCAGGAAGACGCCGCCCTGCAGGCCGCCGTCGCGTCCCCGACCCGTCCCGAGGCCGATCGCGCCCGTGACGCCGCCCGCCATCCCTTCGAGACCCTGACGTTCTGGGGCCTGCGTCCCGGCCTGACGGTGGTGGAGATCGAGCCGGGCCGCGCCGGATGGTGGCGAAACATCCTCGAGCCCTATGCGGCAGCGACCGGTGGCCGCTATGTCGGGGTCAATCGCCCGCTGGAGGGCATGGGGGTCGAGGACGGATCGGCGGACATGATCGTGGTCGCCCGCGCCCTGCATAACTGGCACCGCGCCGGTCGCACCGCGCCCTATATGGCGGCCTTCTTCAAGGCGCTGAAGCCGGGCGGCGTTCTGGCCATCGAGCAGCATCGCGGCGCCGAAGGCCTGAACGCCGACCAGACCGCCCCGACCGGCTATGTCTCCGAAAGCTATGTGATCCACGCCGCCCAGGCCGCGGGCTTCGTGCTGGAGGGGCGAAGCGAACTGAACGCCAATCCGGCCGATGACCACAATCACCCCTTCGGCGTCTGGACCCTGCCGCCGACGCGGGTGAGCGCGCCGCGTGAGGGCAACGCCAATGATCGCCCCACGCCCCTGACGGAGGAGGAGCGCGCTCGCTTCGACGCGATCGGCGAGAGCGACCGCATGACCCTGCGATTCCGCAAGCCGGAGTAAGCAGGTGCCGCTTCCGATCCCGGTTTTGACCCTGCGCGGGAACAAGGTTAAGCCCTCCGCTCCGGTGGCGGTCCGACCGCTCCGCGGGGGCCGTGCATGACGAAGATCACCGAGGGTTTGCGACCGTTGCTGTCTCGCCGGGGCGTATTGTCCGGCGTTGCGGCCTCGGCCCTCGTCGGTCTGGCCGCCTGCGGGAAGAAGGAACAGACCGCCGAGCCGCCGGAAACCCCCAACGGTCCGCCCAAGGGCTCGCTGGAGTGGGCCGTGGCCGGTCCCTGGCGCGCCCAGGACCGCTGGCGTGACGGCGCCCGCCATCCGATGGAGACCCTGCGTTTCTTCGGCCTTCAGCCGCGCATGACCGTGGTCGATTTCTGGCCCGGCAGTGGCTGGTACACAGAGATTCTGGCCCCCTATCTCGCCGAGGGCGCCGGTCACTATATCGCCGCCGGCTATCAGACCGGACCGGGCGCGGATCCGGCGCAGGTCCAGCTCATGGGCGCCTTCCAGCAGCGGTTCGCCAACGACCGCAAACTGTATGGCGAGATCGAGCTGACCAGCTTCGGCCCGACCTCCGGACCGGTGGCCCCCGCCGGAACCGCCGATCTGGTTCTGTTCATGCGCAGCATCCATGCCTGGATGGCCGCGGGCATCGCCGAAAAGGCCTTCGCCGACGCCTGGGCGGCCCTGCGTCCCGGCGGCATTCTGGGTGTCGAGCAACACCGTCTCGGTCCCGAGGAGGACCAGGACCCGGTCGCCGCGAACGGATACGTGCAGGAAGCGTTCGTCAGACAACTGGCCGCCGAAGCGGGCTTCGCCTTCGTCGCTGCGTCGGAAATCAACGCGAATGAAAGGGATACCAAGGATCATCCCTTTGGAGTGGACACCTTGCCGCCGCTGCGCCTGACCGCGGCGCGTGGTTCTCCGCCGGACCCGAGCTTTGATCGAACGAAGTATGAAGAGATCGGGGAAAGCGACCGCATGACCTTGAAATTCAGGAAGCCTGAGTGAACCGAGCCGCCGCCTATGCCGCCAATGCGCCCCTGATGGGCGTTCCGGGCGCTTCCTCGCCTCCCGGCGGCGAGGGAGAGTGGTTCCGCGGCGCGGGCGGTCTGCGTCTGCGCGCCGCCTTCTGGACGCCCTCGGCTCTGGTGGCCCGCAAGCCGCGCGGCACCGTGGTGCTCAGCCCCGGCCGCACCGAGCCGATCGAGAAGTATTTTGAGGTCATCGGCAACTTCCTGGCGCGGGGTTGGTGCGTTCTGGCCCATGACTGGCGGGGGCAGGGTCTGTCGGCCCGCCTGCTGCCGGACCGGCTGAAAGGGCACGCCCGCGCGGTCGAGGAATTCCTGGACGACTACGCCCGCCTGCTCGACGCTTTCGAGGCCCGCGCGCCCAAGCCGTGGGTCATGGTCGGCCATTCGATGGGCGGCGCCCTGAACCTCATGACGCTCGAGAACGGCGAAAGCCGCTTCTCCGGCGCGATCCTGTCCAGCCCGATGCTGCGCATCCGGACCGGCAAACGGTCGATGTGGTCGGTCAAGCTGGCGGTGCGCTGGAACCTGCGTCACGGCAAGGCGGGCGACTATGTCCTTGACGACGCCGACGATCCCTTCGACCACACCTTCGAGAAGGACGCCCTGACGTCCGACGAGACCCGCTACGAGCAGTGGCGGCAGCAACTGTACGCCTGCCCGCATCTGGCGGTCGGCGGTCCGACCTGGGGCTGGCTCGCTTTCGGGCTGGACGTCGGCGAACGCGCGCTGAAGCCCAAGGCTCTGAAGGCCGTCCGCATCCCTGTCGCCGTGGTCCAGTCGGGCGAGGATGATCGCGTCTGGAAGCAGACCAACAAGTGGGCGGCCCGCCGTCTGGGTCGTGGTCGCTACGTCGAGGTTCCCGGCGCCAAGCATGAAGTCATCATGGAGACCGACGACAAGCGCGCGGTCTTCCTCGAGGAATTCGACGCCATGGCCGCCTATGTCTCGCCGGTCGAGGATCTCAGCCCGACCGCGGCGGCCGAACCCGCCGCCGCTGAACCGGCCGCTGACGTGGGCTTCCCACAGGGCACGGAACCTTCGGCGGCCTGAGCCCGGCTAGTGATTGGTGGTTAGTGATTCGTGGGTGGCCGTTGGTCGGCCTGCGTCAGGGCGACAACCGCCTGTCGCGGCATCGAACCACTAATCACTAACCACCAATCACTAGCCGGGCGCCGCCCCCACCGACGGCCCTCGGCCTAAACCGCTGCCCGCTTCAGAGTCACCAGCGCCTGTTCGATCAGGCGTTCGTCGCCCACGGCCAGCACCTGTCCGGCGTCATCGGGCGCGCCGCCGCGCCAGTTGACCACCTTGCCGCCGGCCGCCTCGATGACGGGCACGAGGGCGGACCAGTCCCAGGGTTTCAGGCTGGTCTCGGCGACCAGATCCATCTTTCCGGCCGCCACCATCGCATAGGCGTAGGCGTCGCAGCCCAGCCGGGCCAGTCGCGCCGCCGCCCGCACCTGCGTCCAGGCGCCCAGTTCGGCGCCGTTGAAGATGTTCGGATCGGTGGTCGAGATCGTCGCCTCGGTCAGCTTTTCGCAGGACCGCGTCTTCAGCGGGGTCTCCTGACCGCCGCGTATCAGGCGCGCGCCGGATGGTCCGCCCAGAAAGATCTCGTCCAGACAGGGCTGGGCGATCACGCCCACGCTCGGTCTCCCCTGCACCCGCAGGGCGATCAGCGTCGTCCACAGGGGCAGGCCCGAGATGAACGCTCTTGTTCCATCAATAGGGTCCAGCACCCAGACGAACTCGGCGTCCGGCCGGTCCTCGCCGTATTCCTCGCCGATCACGCCGTGGTCGGGATAGCGTTCGGCGATCAGCTTGCGGATCGCGGCCTCGGCCTGTTTGTCGGCCTCGGTGACCGGGTCGAAGCCCGCCTTGCCGCCCTTGTCCTCATGCCCGATGTCCGAACGGAAGAAGGGCAGGGTGACGGTCGCCGCCGCGTTCGCCAGCTCAACGATGAAGCGCTCATGTTCGGTCATGACAGGCGGGATACTCACGCCCCGCCGTCATGTCACCCTCCGACGCCGTGCAATGCGCGGATGGGCCGCCGATCAGACACGCGGTGCAACGCGCGTCCGGAAACCCTCGCCCTCACAGCACGCGACCGTGTCGCGTGCGCTAGGGCAAGCATCAGGCGGGCGAGCCGTCCGTGTGCAGCGACTTGGCCAGATCCAGCAGGCGTCGGCGCGGCTTCTCGTCGAGCTGATAGTAGGCCTGGATCAGGTCGAGCGTTTCCTTGCGGGAAAACATCTCGCCGCCCTGGCTGGCGGCCTCGCGGCGCTCGATGGCCTCTTCCAGCCCGTCGTAGAAATAGCTCACCGGCGATTCCAGCGCTTCGGCCAGCTGCCACAGGCGGGCGGCCGAGATGCGGTTGGCGCCGCATTCGTACTTCTGGATCTGCTGGAAGCGGATGCCGACCTGGATGGCCAGCTGCTGCTGGGTCAGGCCCAGCAGGCGACGGCGGCGACGCAGCCGACGTCCGAGGTGAAGATCGATGTCCGAAGCCATGGCCCGGGTCCCTTGATGGATCGCCTGTCCCGAAGCGGGACGGCTCGCCCTTCACGCGGCAAGGGACATGCCGCGCTCGCCTCCCGGGGGATTACGGAAAATCGCGGTTCTGCCCAGTGGAGGCAACCCGACCTCGACCGAGGCGTTTCCGGCCCGAGCGTTGCTTTTTGGAGAAGGCTGAAATGACCATCATCTTCTGGATTATCGTCGGCATCATCGCGGGCTGGCTGGCCGAACAGATCATGGGCCGCAACCACGGCCTGCTCACCAATCTGATCGTGGGTATCCTGGGCGCCATCCTCGGCGGTTTCATCGCCAACGCCCTGGGCTTCTCGTGGGGCGGCTGGATCGGTTCGACCCTCGTCGCCACCCTGGGCGCCATCCTGCTGCTGTTCCTGCTGGGACTGTTCAAGCGAAAGGCCTGATGATCAGTCGGGCCTGAAAAAAGGGCGGCTCCGCGAGGAGCCGCCCTTTCTGTTGCGTCATGTCGATCAGACGCCGGGAGGGCTCTGGCCTTCGCCCGGCGCGGGCTCCGGCGATGGCGTGGGTTCGCCCGCTGTCCGGGGTTCCGGCGCGGTGGTCGGAGGCGAGGCTTCCGGCGGCGAGGTCGGTTCCGAAGGGGCCGGCGTCGGAGCAGGCTCCGGCATGGGCTCTGGCGCCGGGGGCGCGGACGGCTCGGGCGCGGCGGCGATCGCGGGCGCGGCGGAGAACTGACTCGCCGTCCAGCCGACCTTCACGCCGTTGGCCTGCGGCTCAAGACCGCCGGACGTCGGAACGCCGCGAAGCACGCCGTCGGAACCGCGGACAGTAAGCTCCTGTCCGGAAGGCCCGTTGCGGACGCCTTCAAGAACGCCGAGGGGCAAGCCGTCCGAGCCGACCACGGGCGACCCGGGCTGAAGCTCAAGCGAGCGGGGCTGGGCAGAGGCGGGAGGGGCGGACGGGTCTTGTTGCGGCGCCGTGCCGTCCTGGGCGATCGCCGGAGCGGTCATGAGGAACAGGCCGGCGACGCCGGTGAGGAGCGCGGTCTTTCGCATGATGTCAGCTTTCAATCTGGGCGGGCAAGATTGCTCGCCCGGTCCCAACACGGCCTGTTTCTGTTTGTTTCAGCTGCCCGAAAATGACCTTGGGCTTGCCGTGATTGGCCGACTTCGGGTCTATCTGCGCCATGTTCAAGGTAAACGGCGCGCGGGCGAGCAGATTGATCGGCAGGGCCATGGCCCTGCTGTTCGAGGTGTCACCCCAGATCTTCGCCGCGCTGTGCGTCGGCGCGGGCGCCCTGCTGCTGACTTCCGGCGTGACGCCCGCCTATGAGGACCGGCTGGATCATATCCGCGCCGTCCTGCCGCCGATTCTGATTGAACTGTCCCACTTCGGGGCCAGTATCTCCGGATTCCTCCTCCTGCTGCTGTCGGCGGGGCTCTGGCGTCGTCGGCGGGGCGCCTGGCTGGCCGCCATCGTGGTCCTGCTCGTCGCGGCCTTCTTCTCGCTGCTCAAGGGACTGGATTGGGAAGAGGCGGCGCAAGTGCTGTTGCTCGCCGCGCTTCTGGCCCCCTGCCGCGCGGCGTTCGACCGTCGCTCGCGGGTGTTCGAGACCCTGTCGCCTTCCTGGCTGATGCTGGTCCTGACCGTGGTGGCGGGCATGCTCTGGCTCGGCTTCTTCGCCTATCGCGATGTGGCCTATTCCGATGACCTGTGGTGGAGCCTGCTGATCGACCGTGAGGTGTCGGGCTTCCTGCGCGTCGGCGCCGTTCTCGCCCTGCTGGCCGTCATCGTCGCCGGACGGTCCCTGATCTCCGCCCCGGGCGCCCGCAGCCACGGCCCCGCCGACGACGCCGATATCCAGCGCGCCCTGACGGTGCTGCACGCCGGGGAGGGCGTGATGCCGGACGGCTGGCTGGCCATGCTGCGCGACAAGGCCCTGATGTTCAGCCCCTCGGGCCGGACCTTCCTGGCCTATCGCGTCATCGGTCGCCGCTGGATCACCATGGGAGAGCCTGTCGGCCCGCAGGAGGAGCGTCTGCCCCTGCTCTGGGCCTTCGCCGAGCTGGCCGACAGCTACGGCGGCGTTCCGGTCTTCTATGCGGTCGAGGAAAGCGCGCTGGCCGACCTCGCCACCCTTGGCCTCGCGGTCCGCAAGATCGGCGAGGAGGCCCTGGTCGACACCCACGCCTTCACCCTTCAGGGCAAGTCGCGCCAGAACCTGCGCACCGCCGTCAATCGCTGCGAACGCGAGGGGGCGAACTTCGAGATGCTCCCGCCCGGCGGCGCCGCGGACGTCATGGACCAGCTGAAGGCCGTGTCCGATGTCTGGCTGACCCACCACATCGGGGTCGAGAAGGGGTTTTCGCTGGGCCGTTTCGATCCGGCCTATCTGACGCTCACCCCGGTCGCTGTCGTGCGGCAGGAAGGACGGATCATCGCCTTCGCCAATCTGATGCCCGGCGGCGACCGGCTGGCGGTGGACCTGATGCGCTTCACCCCCGATGCGCCCCCCGGCGTCATGGACTATCTGTTCATCCGCGCCATCGAATGGGCGAAGGAGGCCGAGTACCGCTGGCTCGACCTCGGCCGCGCGCCCCTGGCGGGCCTCGAGAACCGTCGTCTGGCCCCCGTCTTCGCCCGCGTCGGCGCCCTTGTGTTCGAGGAGGGCGGCGCCCTGTACGGCTTCGCGGGCCTGCGCGCCTGGAAGGCCAAGTTCGCGCCCGACTGGCGGCCCTGCTTCATCGCCGCCCCGACCTCGACCCCGCTGGCTCTCGCCCTGCTGGACGTCGCCCTGCTGACCAGCGGCGGCTGGACCGGCATGCTGGGCCTGAATGCAAGAAGGGCGAGCCCTGCGGCCCGCCCTTCTGAAGCTCCGGCTATCGCCGACGCAGCCTAGTCTTCCTTCACGCGACGCTTGCGGAAGCTGGGGTTCAGCACCGACTTGCGCAGGCGGATCGACTTCGGCGTCACTTCCACCAGTTCGTCGCTTTCGATGTAGGCGATGGCCTGTTCCAGCGACGGACGACGCGGCGGGGTCAGGCGCACGGCCTCGTCCTTGCCCGAGGCGCGGACGTTGGTCAGTTGTTTGCCCTTGATCGGGTTGACGTCCAGGTCGTCCGACCGCGAGTTCTCGCCGATGATCATGCCCTGATAGGTCTTCTCGCCGGCGCCGACGAACATCACGCCGCGCTCTTCGAGGTTCCACAGGGCGTAGGCCGCCGTTTCACCATCCGAGTTCGACACCAGCACGCCCTTCAGGCGGCCCTCGATCGCGCCCTTGTAGGGCTCGTAGTGGCTGAACACGCGGTTCAGCACGCCCGAGCCGCGGGTGTCGGTCAGGAACTCGCCCTGATAGCCGATCAGCGAACGCGACGGGCAGGCCAGCTGGATACGGGTCTTGCCGGCGCCCGACGGGCCCATGTCCTTCAGTTCGGCCTTGCGGGTCGACAGCTTCTCGATGACCACGCCGGTGAACTCGTCATCCACGTCGATGACCACGTCCTCGATGGGCTCCAGACGCTCGCCGTTCTCGCCGGTCTGATAGACCACGCGCGGACGGCTGATCGACACCTCGAAGCCCTCGCGGCGCATGTTCTCGATCAGCACGCCCAGTTGCAGTTCGCCGCGACCGGCGACTTCATAGGCGTCGGCGCCCGGCGTCTCGGTCACGCGGATGGCGACGTTGGCCTCGGCTTCCTTCAGCAGGCGGTCACGGATGACGCGCGACTGGACCTTGTCGCCTTCGCGACCGGCCAGCGGGCTGTCGTTCACGCCGACGGTCATCGAGATGGTCGGCGGGTCGATCGGCTGGGCGTCCAGCGGCTCGGTGACTTCCAGCGCGCACAGGGTGTCGGCCACGGTGGCCTTGGACATGCCGGCGATGGCGACGATGTCGCCTGCTTCCGACCCTTCGTCCAGCGCCTGACGCTTCAGGCCGCGGAAGGCCAGAACCTTGGTGATACGGCCCTGTTCGATCTGCTTGCCGTCGCGGTCCAGCGCCTTGATCGGCATGCCCGGAATGGCTTTGCCGCTCTCGATGCGGCCGGTCAGGATGCGGCCCAGGAACGGATCGGACTCGATCAGCACGTTCAGGATGCGGAACGGCTGGTCCTTGTTGGCCTGCACGGCGGGCGGCGGCACGTGCTCGACGATCAGGTCGAACAGCGGGGCCAGGGTGTCCGACTTCTCGTTCAGGTCCAGCGTCGCCCAGCCGTTGCGGCCCGAGGCGTAGATGTGCGGGAAGTCCAGTTGCTCTGGCGTGGCGCCGATGGCCTCGAACAGCTCGATGGTTTCCAGGTGAACGCGGTCCGGGTCAGCGTGGGCGCGGTCGACCTTGTTGATGCAGAGGATGGGACGCAGGCCCATCTTCAGCGCCTTGGTCAGCACGAATTTGGTCTGGGGCATGACGCCCTCTTCGGCGTCCACCAGGATGACGCAGCCGTCCACCATGCCCAGGATGCGCTCGACTTCGCCGCCGAAGTCGGCGTGGCCGGGGGTGTCGATGATGTTGATGCGGGTCTCGCCGGCCTTGCCGTTCCACAGCACCGAGGTGGCCTTGGCCAGAATGGTGATGCCGCGCTCTTTTTCCTGGTCATTGGAGTCCATCGCGCGCTCGGTCGTCGCTTCGTTGGCTCGGAACACGCCCGATTGAGCGAGCAGTTGGTCAACCAGGGTCGTCTTGCCGTGGTCAACGTGGGCGATGATGGCGACGTTGCGCAGATTCATTTGAGTATCGCGAATGGGCGGCCGGAACGGTTCGGGCCGCTGGACAGGGCGTAATTGCAGGGAAGGCGCGCGCCTCATACAGGCCCGAACGCCGAAACGCCAGTGCGCGTGAAGCACGCACTGGCGCCGGATGTTCGCTTATCGCCGCCGAAAGCGGCGATCAGAGGGCGGTCAAACCTTGGCCGACTGGCGCTTGATCCAGTTGTACAGCGCTAGGGCGATCAGGCCGAAGACCAGCGCGCCGGTCAGCATGCCGCCGCCTTCCGGCCAGTGCTCGCCGATGCCGAAGACCGCGAACGGCGCCTCGTTTTCGGTGCCGCCGATGACGCCCGCGTTCAGCACGCCGAACAGGCTTTCGCCGACGATCAGGCCGGAGGCCATCAGGATGCCCATGCGCTTGCCGACCTCCTCAAACGACTTGCCCTTCAGCGCCTTCTCGTAAAGCCAGCCGGCGGTCGCGCCGATGACCAGCATCGTCGTGATGGCGGCGGGCAGGTAGAAGCCGATGCCGACGGCCAGCGGCGGCAGCTTGACCTTGCCCTTGGTCGTCGCGCTCAGCACGGCGTCCAGAATGATCACGGCCACGCCGATCACGGCGCCGACGCCGATCAGGTCCCAGCGCAGGTCGCCGCTGATGACGCCCTTGGCCAGAGCCGAGATCAGGGTCGCCTGCGGCGCCGCCAGCGGCTCAGAGGCGATGCCCACCGGTCCACCCTCGAAGCCGAACGCGCGGTTCATGGCGTTCAGCACGAAGGGGATGACGATGGCGCCGGCGACCACGCCGACGATCAGGGCCGTCTGCTGACGCCACGGCGTGGCGGCCACCAGCTGACCGGTCTTCAGGTCCTGCAGGTTGTCGTTGGCGATGACGGCCACGGCGAAGACGATGGCGGTGACGATCAGGGCGTAGGTGATGAAGGCCGGATCGGCCGGTACGCCCGCGATGGCGATGACGGCCAGCATCAGCAGTGAGGCGACCACGATCGCCAGAATGCCGACGCCCGACACCGGGCTGTTCGACGAACCGATCAGACCGGCCATGTAGCCGCAGATCGCGGCCACGGCGAAGCCGATGATGACCACATAGACTACGCCGCCCGCGACCAGCATCGGGGCGGTGGCGGCCAGCGCGGGCTGGGTGTTGGCGACGAAGGCCAGCAGGGCCGCGATGCCGATCACGCAGGCGACGGAGACGCTGCCGACCCAGTTGATCGGAATGTCCTGCTCGGTGCGGTCCAGCACTTCGCCGCCCTTGCGCCTTGCCTGGGTGGCCAGCGCCGAGGTCAGGCCGCCGACCAGCGGGCCGGCCAGCTTGATCAGGGTCCAGATGGCGGCCACGCCGATGACGCCCGCGCCCATGAAGCGGACTTCGTTGCGCCACACGGTATTGGCCAGTTCAGCGGCCGATGCGCCCGGCGCCACGCTGGCGGCCAGCGATTCCAGACCCATCCCGGCGGTCCAGGTGACATAGTCCGGCGAGGTCATGATCGGAACGATGATGAACCAGGCGACCAGCAGGCCGAACAGCTGGGCCAGACCCACGGTCAGGCCGATCAGGTGACCGGCGCCCAGCAGGGCGAACTGCATCCCGGCGCCCAGACCGGTCGCGCCGCCGCCGAGCGCGGCGGGCAGTTTGACGAAGCGGGCGGCTTCACCGGCGAACACGCGCGCCGCCTGCAGGAAGGCGAACAGGGCAGAGGCGACGGCCGACCAGACCACGACCCACAGGCCGGCCTTGTTTTCCCGCACCGCGCTTTCGGTCTGATCCGCGCCGCGCGAACCGACCTTCAGCACCTCGGCCGCGGCCACGCCTTCGGGGTAGGGCAGGCCGCCGTTGACGACCAGCGCCCGGCGCAGCGGGATCGAGAAGGTGACCCCCAGAATGCCGCCCAGCAGACAGATGGTGATCGACTCCCAGATCGGGAACTCGCGCCAGGCGCCGACCATGATCAGGCCGGGCAGGACGAAGATGATGGCGCTCATCGCCCCGCCGACGGAGGCGACGGTCTGCACCGTCATGTTTTCCCAGATGGTCGAGGTGCGGAACGTCCGCATTACCGCCATGGCGATCACCGCCGCCGGAATGGCCGAGGCGAAAGTCAGTCCGACCCGCAGGCCCAGATAGACGTTGGCGGCGGTGAAGATCACCGCCAGAAGACAGCCCAGGATCAGCGCCCGGATCGTCAGTTCAATGCGTTTGCCGCCCGGCGTTGCAGGCGTGTTGGTGGCGTCCGTCATGCGGCCCTCTCCCGATGTTGCGCGGACCTAAACCCGAAACTGTGCAGCCGTCGAGAGGCGGCGCGATTGACAGCGCCGCCGCCGCGCCCGACCGTCGCCGAAACGGGAGGGAGACCCCATGAAGAGAATGCTGATCCTGTCCGCCGTCGGCCTGCTGTGCCTCGGCGGCGCCGCCAACGCCCAGGGCGCGCCCGAGGCGCTGGTGAAGGCCCGTCAGGCGGGGATGATCCTGTCCGGCAATGTCGTCGGCGGCATCAAGGCGGCCATCGACGCCGGTCAGGCGCCCTCGACCCAGCGCGGCGCCGTGCGTGGTCTGGCGCGCTGGGCGCACACCCTGCCGGACCTGTTCCCCGAAGGCACCGATCCGGACACCGTGGACACCGGCGCCAAACCCGCCGTCTGGACGGATCGCGCCGGCTTCAATGCGAAAGCCGCCGAGTTCTCCGCCGCCGTCGACCGCCTGTCCCAGCTCTCACAGGGCGATGACGCCGCCGCCTTCTCGGCCCAGTGGGCCACGGTCCGCGCCGGCTGTCAGAGCTGTCACTCGGTCTACAAGGACTAGGCGTCGCGCCCGGCCGGTGATTAGGGGTTGGTGATTGGTGGTCGCCGGTTCACCACCGGAGCCCCGATGGCGCCGGCCGCTGTGCGCCACCCACCAATCACCGATCACCAACCACCGCGAAGCCGCCCATGCCCGAACTTCCCGAGGTCGAAACCGTCCGACGCGGCCTGCAGCCGGTGATGGAGGGCGCGCGACTGGATCGGACGCGCCAGAACCGTCCCGACCTGCGTTTCCCCTTCCCCGACCGCTTCCCGGAACGGCTGGACGGCGCGGTGGTCGAGCGGATTGACCGGCGGGCCAAATATCTGCTGATGCGGCTTTCGACCGGCGAGACCTGGGTGACCCACCTCGGCATGACCGGCCGCTTCACCCTCGACGGCCGCCAGCTGGGCGAGTTCGAGGAGCCCGCCCCCATCGCGGGCAAGCACGAGCATATGAGCTTCTGCGCCACCCTGAACGGCGTCACCCATCGCGTGGGCTTCGCCGACGCCCGCCGCTTCGGCTTCATGGGCCTGATCCCCACCGATCAGGTGGAAGCCCATCCGTGGTTCGCGGGCATGGGGCCCGAGCCGCTGGGCAACGCCTTCTCCGGCGCCCACCTGTCGGAGGTGTTCGCGGGCCGCAAGCAGAACATCAAGGTCAGCCTGCTGGACCAGCGGCTCGTCGCCGGTCTGGGCAATATCTACGTCTGCGAGGCCCTGTACCGCGCCCGCATCTCGCCGTTGGTCGCCGCAGGCAAGGTTTCCCGCCCCCGCCTCGAAACCCTCGCCGCCGTCATCCGCGATGTCCTGAACGACGCCATCGAGGCGGGCGGTTCGACCCTGCGCGACTTCGCCAACGCCGAGGGCGGGCAGGGCTATTTCCAGCACCGCTTCGACGTCTATGGCCGCGAGGGCGAACCCTGCCGCGCTGAAGGCTGCACCGGCGTGGTCAAACGCATCGTCCAGTCCGGCCGCTCGACCTTCTTCTGTCCGGTCTGCCAGAAGCGCTAGCTCCCGCCCGGGTTTTCCGGCACGACTGACGGGTCGAAGGGAGTGTGCATGCGTCAGTGGTGGATTTCCGGCCTCGCGGCCCTCGCGCTCTGCGTGGTCTCCCCGGCCGTGGCCCGCGCCGATCCGCCGGTCTGGCGGGTCAGCGATGCGGACACCGAGATGGTCCTGTTCGGCTCCATCCACGCCCTGCCGGAGGGCGTCGACTGGCGCAGCGAGGCGCTCGACAAGGCTCTGGCCGGGGCCGATCTCGTCGTCTTCGAAATCCTGACGCCCACCTCCGAAGAGGAGGAGACGGCGGCCTTCATGCCCATGCTGCGCTATCTGGTCAGCCCGCAGCCCCTGCATGCCGTCGTCAGCGCGGAGACCTACGCCCGGGCCCTCGCCCATGCGAAGGCGCAGGGGTTCGAGCCCCCGATGTTCGACATGCTGCGCCCCTGGGCCGCCGCCATGATGCTGGACATGGGGGCGGATGAGGCCCGGGGCCGGTCGGGCGATCTGGGGGTCGACACCACCATCGAGACGGCCCTGCGCCCTGACCAGCGCACCGAGGCCCTCGACACCGACGCCCTGCTCCACGCCACCATGCAGGCGCTCGCCGAAGCCGGCGACGCCGAGGGCGAGCAGTTGCTGATCGAGACCCTGGACGCCCTCGATGAGGAAACCGAACTCGACATGGAGATCGAGAACGCCTGGGTCCGGGGCGACCTCCAGCCGATCCTTGACGACATGGCCGCGATGAAGGCCGAGGCGCCGCGCCTGTATCAGGTCATCCTCGTCGACCGGAACAACGGCTGGATGCCGGCGCTCAAGCGGATGATGGGCACCGAACGCCGCGTCGTCGTCATCGCCGGCGCGGCCCATATGGTCGGCGAGGACGGCCTGCCGACCCTGCTGCGTCAGGCGGGCTACAGGGTCGAGGGGCCGTAGCAGCCCCATGAGCCTGCGCGAGAAACAACTCTGGGCCAGCCTGCTCGCGGGCCTTCTGGTCTGGGGCGCCTATGCGGCCCGGGTCGTGCCGATCCTGCTCGATCCCGCCCACCCACACCCCGCCCGCGCGACCGGTCTGGCCTTCCTGATCGCCCTGATCGTCTTCGTCATCGTCGAGGGCGCGCTGGCCGCCGCCATGGCCTGGTTCCAGCGCCGCCACCGCCCGGCCCGGGATCAGGCCCTGACCGAAGCCGCCCTCGTCGCGGGTCAGGTCGCGCTCGTCGTCCTGATCACCCTCGTGGTCGTGACCCTGCTCGGCCTGTGGGGCTTCGCCGTCTGGATCGAGAGCCAGTACGCCGTCGGCATCGGGACGACGATGTTCAGCCGCGCGCCCATGCTGCTCGCCAATCTCCTGCTGATCGAGATCCTGCTCGCCAAGGGCGTGCGGACGATCCTGACCCTGCTGCTGGTCCGGCGGCGCTGATCAAGGGCAGGTGAAGAGTGAGTGGTGAGTCGTGAATGGCGCGGACATCGACCGTTGCCGCCGCTCCCGCTACTCACTACTCACCCCTCACTCTTCACCCGCCGCCGGAGCGTCTTCCATGGACACCTACGCCAACATCCTGATCGAGCGTCACGACGACGGCTATGCGGTGGTCACCCTGAACCGGCCCGAGGCGCTGAACGCGCTGAACTCGGCCCTGTTCGCCGACATCGCCGCCTTCCTCGACAGCGTCGAACACGACGACAGCGTGCGCTGCCTGATCCTCACCGGTTCGGGCGACAAGGCCTTCGCCGCCGGCGCCGACATCAAGGAGATGGCCGGTCAGTCCTACGCCCAGATGTACACGGGCAACTATTTCGCCCTCGGCCACGACCGCATCACCCGCTTCCGCAAGCCGATCATCGCCGCGGTCAACGGCTTCGCCCTCGGCGGCGGCTGCGAGCTGGCCATGCTGTGCGACTTCATCATCGCCAGTGAGAAGGCGAAGTTCGGCCAGCCCGAGATCAACCTCGGCGTCGCCCCCGGCATCGGCGGCTCCCAGCGCCTGACCCGTCTGGTCGGCAAGTCCAAGGCGATGGACATGGTCCTGACCGCCCGCATGATGGACGCCGCCGAGGCCGAGCGCGCCGGCCTCGCCTCCCGCGTCGTCCCCCATGACGACCTGCTGGCCGAAACCCGCAAGATCGCCGCGAAGATCGCGAGCCAGAGCCCCCTGGCCGTCATGGCCAACAAGGAAATGGTCAACGCCGCCCTCGAAACCACCCTGACCCAGGGCGTCCAGTTCGAGCGCCGCCTGTTCCACTCCCTCTTCGCCTTCGACGACCAGAAGGAAGGCATGGCCGCCTTCGTCGAAAAGCGGAAACCCAACTTCACCGGCCAATAAGCGCGCCCCGTCTGCTCCCCGTCGCCCCTCGACGGGGAGGGGGACCGCGCGACGCCCGCAGGGCGCCGCGGGGTGGAGGGGCTCCGGCCTCAGGCGGCCTTGCGGCCCAAGCGTTCGATCTGATCGTTAAAAGCCGCGCAGACCGTCAGACGCTCTTCAGTCGGGAGCCAGTTCGACATCTGCGGCACCACAGTCGTCCAGAATCGCAGCTGCTTTTCGGTCAGCGGCATGGCATCCGCCGCCTCGAGCGTTTGCAGCAAATTCCCCAACCGCGCTCGAACAGTGTCGATGTCGGGGGTTATGGACGGCCGCTCCGCCGCCATGGAAAAAAGCTCGAACTGAGACATTCGGGGATCATCGCGCGATTCTGGGCGAGGTCCAGACGTCGTTATGGTTGCGCAAATACGATCCCCAAGCGATTGAAGGGGGTGTCGAGGGGGCATGGATGTCTGTGACTGAGGAATTGGCGAAGGCTGTTTCGCGTTTTGGCGCATCGGCCACGTCCAAGCTGAAAAATTCGGCAGTCATTGGTCAGCCCGAAGATCAGCTTCGAGCGCCGCTCGAGGGGCTTGTCGCCGACCTTTGCGCTCTGATCGGCCCGGCGGCTGATGGAACCGTCCTCGTCGGCGAAACCTCGCTGGCCGATCTTCTGACCCGGCCCGACTACGCCGTCATCCGCAAGGGAGCGCTGATCGGCCACATCGAGGTGAAGGCGCCCGGCAAAGGCGCGGACCCCCGCAAGTTCAAGGACAAACACGACAAGGCCCAGTGGGAGAAGCTGAAGGCTCTACCGAACCTCATCTACACGGACGGGAACGCCTTCTCTTTGTGGCGCGATGGTGAGAAGGCTGCTGAGATCGTTGTCCTGGATGGCGACATCGAGACGAGCGGCGCCGATCTGAAGGCGCCGTTCGCCCTGCTCTCGCTTCTGGAAATCTTCCTCGACTGGGTGCCGATTTCTCCGCGGACGCCGAAGCAGTTGGCCGAGACCTCGGCACGCCTCTGTCGCCTTCTCCGGGATGAGGTTCTCGAACTGCTTGAGCGCGAACCGCCATCGACCGTTCTGGTCGGGCTGCGCGATGATTGGCGCCAGCTGCTCCTGCCGGAGGCGACCGACGCTGATTTCGCCGACGGGTTTGCCCAGGCGGTGACCTTCGGCCTGCTGATGGCGAAGGCGCGGAACATCGATCTCAGCCTCGGCATAGACGCGGCGGCGAAGACACTCAGCCAGACGAACACCCTTATCGGTTCGGCGCTTCGTCTTCTGATCCAGCCGACGGCCGACGCCCATATTCTGGAGACCTCGATCCAGACCCTGGTCCGGGTGCTGGACGTGGTGAAATGGAAGGCCCTGTCCAAAGGCCATCCCGAGGCCTGGCTCTATTTCTACGAGGAGTTCCTGCAGGCTTACGACACCTCTCTTCGCAAGAAGACGGGCAGCTACTACACGCCGCCCGAGGTCGTCACCGCCATGGTGCGGATGGTGGATGAGGCGTTGCGCTCACCTGCTCGGTTCAATCTCGCGCGGGGTCTCGCGGCGTCGGAGGTTACGGTCGCCGATCCGGCAGTGGGCACCGGAACCTTCCTTCTGGGCGTGCTGAACAAGATCGCGAGAACGGTCGAAGATGAAGAAGGGGCCGGCTCGGTTCCCGCGGCTGTTCAGGCTTCGCTCAAACGCCTGATCGGGTTTGAGCTTCAGTTCGGCCCGTTCGCGGTGGCCCAGTTGCGTCTGCTGGCCGAGATCGCGGAGCTGACGGAGGCGGACCCGGACAAGACGGATTCCACGGCCCTGCGTCTGTATATCACGGACACCCTCTCCGATCCGGATGAGGAGACCCAATGGGTTCCGACCTCGGTAGCCGGCATCGCGGAGTCGCGCCGTGAGGCGAACCGGATCAAGCGGCACGAGGCCATTACCGTCGTCATCGGCAACCCGCCCTACAAGGAGAAGGCCAAGGGGCTTGGAGGATGGGTCGAAAGCCGGGGGCCGGGACTGCGCACGCCTCTCGATGACTGGCAGCCCCCGGTCGAATGGGGCGTCGGGGCCCACGCCAAACATCTGCGGAATCTTTACGTCTATTTCTGGCGCTGGGCGGCGTGGAAGGTCTTCGGCGGCGATCCCTTCCGGGGTGGTACGGACACCGCCGCCATCGACGACTGGACCCGGCGTCAGGGCATCGTCTGCTTCATCACCGTGGCCGGCTTCCTGAACGGACCGGGTTTCGAGAAGATGCGTGCTGATCTGCGTCGCGATGCGGACGAAATCTGGGTCATCGACTGCACGCCCGAGGGGCATCAGCCGCCGGTGTCCTCGCGCATCTTTGATGGGGTTCAGCAGACGGTCTGCATCGTCATGGCCCTGCGCAAACGACCGGACAGCCCGTCGGGGTCGGCGCGGGTTCGGGTGCGTTCCTTGCCCGAAGGGGCGCGCAAAGAGAAGTTCGACGCGCTTGCGGCGATTGGTCTGGATGACGCTGGATGGGTGGAAGCGCCTCAAGAGCCGCGTGCCCCCTTCCTGCCTGCTGCCGAGGCAGCGTGGGGTGGCTACCCGGCGCTTGATGAGCTTTTTGTCTACAACGGCTCTGGAGTGATGACGGGCCGGACTTGGGTTATCGCGCCAGATGCTCAATCGCTTAAGGAGCGCTGGGCGCGCCTGGTTGCTGAGAAGGATGTCGCAAGGAAGGAAAATCTTTTCCATCCGCACATGAATGGCGACCGGACGCTGACCAAGGTCGTACGGGAATCCTTGGCCGGCCATAAGCATCCGCCATTGTCGGTGAATGATGACGAAGGGACGGGAAATGCCCCTCTTCCCTATGCCTTCAGATCCTTTGACCGACAGTGGGTGCTTCCCGACAATCGCCTGATTAATCGGGCGAATCCGACCCTGTGGGATGGCCACTCTGAGCAGCAGGTCTATTTCACTGCGCCTCACGACCGAACGCCGACCGCCGGGCCGTCCTTGACGGCAACTTCTCTGATGCCGGATTTGCACCACTACAATGGTCGCGGTGGTCGAGTTTTTCCGCTTTGGGGTAACGCTGACGCGACGCAAGCTGGTTTCTCGCCCGTTCTGATCAAGTCACTAGGCGAGACCTACGGCTTGGCGATTTCGCCCGAAGATCTGATGGCCTACATCGCTGCCGTCGCCGCCCATCCCGGCTACGTCGAGCGGTTCCGAACGAATCTCAAACAGCCCGGCCTGCGCATTCCCGTCACCGCCGATGGGGCCTTGTTCGCTGAGACTGCCAAGCTGGGCCGTGAGGTCATCTGGCTCCACACCTTCGGCGAGCGGTTCCAGGACGACCGCCCCGCTGGCTCGCCGCGCGTGACCGATGGCCCCGAACCCACGATCCCCAAAGAAGGGGCGCTGCCCAAGACCTTGGCCGAGATGCCGCGCGATCTTGAGTATGACTCGGCTCTGAAGCGCCTGAAGATCGGTACGGGCTTCATCGACAATGTGTCGCCCGAAGTCTGGGCCTATGAGGTTTCGGGCAAGCCCGTGATCCGCCAGTGGTGGAGCTATCGACGCGAGGATCGCTCCAAGCCCCCGATGGGCGACAAGCGGCCGCCGTCGCCGCTCAGCCTGATCCAGCCGACCGAGTGGCTGGCGGAGTACACTACCGAACTGCTGAACGTGCTGCGGGTGCTGACGCGCTTGGTGGCGCTGGAGTCGCATCAGGATGAACTTCTGGGTCGGATCGTGGACGGGCCGACGATCGAGGCTGAGGATCTTGTACAATCTGGCGCGCTGACGGCCGTACCATCGAGGAGTCTCGCCTCAGACGAGGAAGGCTAGAGCGTTTCATCCCTATCGCCTTGATCCGGCGATCTCGCCTTTCCGACTCTTTTTCGGAACCCTCCCGCTAAGGTGACGCTTGAGCTCAATGCTCAAAGCCAAGATGAACCCCCGCGTCTTCTGGGGGGCGAGCCTGATTATCGGGCTGCTCCTCCTCCTCGCCCTGCTCGCGCCGGGCGCTTCCGACAGGGTGTTTCAGGCCGCCCAGGCGTGGGTGATCGACACCTTCGGCTGGTTCTACATCGCCGCCGTCGCGGGCTTCCTCGGTCTGGTCCTGATCCTCGCCGTCGGGCCGACCGGGGCGCTGAAGCTGGGGCGGGACGACGCCGAGCCGGACTTTCCCTACATCTCGTGGCTGGCGATGCTGTTCGCGGCGGGGATGGGCATCGGCCTGATGTATTTCGGCGTCGCCGAGCCGATCCAGCATTTCATCAACCCGCCGGCTGAACAGGGCGGCACCTTTTCCGCCGCCCGCGAGGCCATGGGCATCACCTTCTTTCACTACGGCGTCCATGCCTGGGCGATCTACGGTCTGGTCGGGCTCAGCCTGGCCTTCTTCGCCTACCGGAAGAACCTGCCCCTGACCCTGCGCTCGGGCCTGTCGCCGCTGCTGGGCAAGCGGGTGAACGGGCCGTTGGGCGACGCCGTCGACATCTTCGCCATCTGGGGCACGGCCTTCGGCATCGCCACCTCGCTGGGGTTCGGCGTGTCCCAGATGAACAGCGGCCTGTCCTATCTGCTGGGCATCCCCAACACCGTTTGGGTGCAGGTCGGGCTGATCGCCGTGGTCATGGCGGCGGCGACGCTGTCGGTGCTCAGCGGGGTGGGCAAGGGGGTGCGGCGCCTGTCCGAGCTGAACCTGACGCTGGCCGTCCTGCTGATGATATTCGTGCTGGCGGTCGGGCCGACCGGCTTCCTGTTCAAGGCGCTGGTCCAGAATTTCGGCTTCTACCTCGACCATTTCTTCGAGCGCAGCTTCCTGATGTACGCCTATGAGCCGCGGGCGTGGATGGCGGACTGGACGCTGTTCTACTGGGCCTGGTGGATCGCCTGGTCGCCCTTCGTCGGCATGTTCATCGCCCGCATCTCGCGCGGTCGCACGGTACGGGAGTTCATCCTGAACGTCCTGCTGGTCCCGGCGGGCTTCACCTTCCTCTGGATGACGGTCTTCGGGAACACCGCCATCAGCCTGGACATGGGGGCGGCGGCCGGGGCCATCTCCCAGGCCGTGACGGCCGACCTCTCGACCGCCCTGTTCCACTTCCTCGAGCAGCTGCCCGGCGCCGCCATCACCTCGACCCTGGCGATCATGCTGGTGGCCGTTTTCTTCGTCACCTCGGCGGATTCCGGGGCCCTTGTCATAGACACCATCGCCTCCGGAGGGGCGGACGAGACGCCGAAATGGCAGCGGCTCTACTGGTGCCTGCTGCTGGGGCTGGTGGCGGCCTTGCTGCTGCTGGCCGGCGGTCTGGGCGCGCTGCAGGCGGCCACGCTCGTGGCGGCCCTGCCGTTCACCGTCATCATGATCCTGATCTCGGTCGGTCTGGTGCGCCAGATGAACGCGGACCTTTCCGGGCGGACGCTGGAGACCGAGGCGCCGCCTCTGTCCGAGCAGCTCAAGCGGATATTCTCGCCGGCCTCCCGCAAGGAGATCGATCGCCAGTTGGCCCGCGCCGGCGTTCCGGCGCTGGAGAGCGTGCGGGACGGCCTGCGGGATGAGGGGTTGGCCGCCGAGGCCGTCGCCGACGAGGGCGGGGCGTCCCTCACCGTCGATGTGACCGAGGGCCGGGCCTTCCACTACCGGCTCTCCGCGCTGCGGCGTCCGCGTCCGGCCCTCAGCGCCCTGGATGCGCCCGAGGGACGCCGGACCATGGAGTGGCGGCTGTCCGCCCGCTCGGACGACGCCGGTCGCGCCCGGGACGTCACCGGCTTCACCCGCGACCAGCTGGTCGAGGATGTGCTGGATCACCTGCAGCGCTGGAGGCGGGGATGAGGGGACACGGAATCCGAGTCAGACTCGCCTTGATCCCCCCGACCCTTTCCGCTATAGCCGCGCGCTCTTGAGATTTCCGCACGCCGTGGATGTGAGTTCCGCGGCGTTTTCCGTTCGAAGGTTTGACTGATGGCCAACAATCCCGGCGCCAAGAAAGCGATCCGCAAGATCGCCGCCCGCACCGAAGTGAACAAGGCGCGCCGCACGCGCGTCCGCACCTTCCTGCGCAAGTTCCAGGAAGCGGTCACCGGTGGTGACGCCGGCGCCGCCAGGACCGCGTTCGTCGAAGCTCAATCGGAGCTGATGCGCGCTGTGTCGAAGGGCGTCGTTCACAAGAACACCGGCTCGCGCAAGGTCTCGCGCCTGGCCGCGCAACTGAAGAAGATGTCGGCCGCCTGATTTTCGGGCGCCGGACGGCCTTTCACAGGCCTGTCATGGTAAACACGAGCGATTTCAACGGCGAGGGCGCGCAAGCTCCCTCGCCGTTTGCGCGTGCGGCGGTAACCGTTATCACGCGAAACGGCGCTCGCTTCTGTGGCGAAATCTGGATTTCCCAAGGCGGTGACAGCACTTGCTGGAGTCAACAATTTTAACTGCAAATTGAGTCTCGAATCAGCGTTGACCCGCCCTTCGCCGGGCGTAAGTTCAAGGGGCTGACGCACTTCCATCCCCACACGGATGAAGACGGCGCGGAACCCTGTTCCGCACCGGCGTGAGCCGTCTGATCGAGAGAACGACCCCATCCGGGCGGCGGCTTCGTCGCACCGGGCAGGAGAAGTCGTCCCTGCATCGGCCGGTTCAGAAGGGCGTCGCGTGATGGATTTTTGCGGCGGGTGGCTGACCGATGATGGGGAGCGCAATGATGGCGGGGATGACGGATCCGGATCATATCTGGACCGAAGCGGCCGGACGGCTGCGCGGTGAGATCGGCGAGGGGGCGTTCAGTTCCTATATCGCGCCGTCGGCCGTGCGCGTGGACGGCTCGGGTCAACTGATCCTCGTCACCCCGACCGCCTATGCCCGTGACTGGGTGCGCAAGAACGCCCTGCGTCGCATGAACGAGCTGTGGCTGGGCCTCGACGCCCAGGCCCGTCGTCTGGACGTCCGCTGCCGCGCCGAGATGGGCTCGGTCGCCCCGGCCTCGCAGGTCGCCGCCGGCCGCGCCGCCCCTTCGGCCCTGTCGGGCAATGTCGTCGCGATGCCCCACGCCTCCATGCCCCTGGCCACGGTCGCCCCGGTCGCCGACGGCGCCCGCGCCGTGCGCGCCGCCGGTCTGCAGGACCGCCTGACCTTCGACAGCTTCGTGGAAGGTCAGGGCAACGCCTTCGCCCTGGCCATCGCCCGTCAGGCCGCCGCCTGGGCTGACGGTCACTTCAACCCGATCTTCTTCTGCGGCCCCTACGGCTACGGCAAGACCCACCTGCTGAACGCCATCGCCTGGGAGGCCCAGCGCCTGCGTCCGGACGCTAGGGTGGTCTATCTGACCGCCGAACGCTTCCTGTCGACCTTCGTGCGCGCCATGCAGGACCGCTCGACCGCCGCCTTCAAGGACAGCCTGCGCTCGGCCGACATGCTGCTGATCGACGACGTCCAGTTCGTCGGCGGCAAGGCCTCGACCCAGGAAGAACTGCTCTCGACGCTGACCGCCCTGATCGAGGACGGCAAGAAGATCATCCTCTCGGCTGACAAGCCGCCGATGGCCCTGACCGAGGTCGAGCCGCGCCTGCGCAGCCATCTGGCCTCGGGCCTGACCTGCCCGGTCGAACCGGCGGATCGCTCGCTCAAGCTGGCCGTGGCCCGCAACCGCATCGAGGCCCTGGCGAAGCTGGGCGTCGTCTCGGGCGAGGTCCGTCCCGACGTGCTCGAGCATCTGGTCGATCGCACGCCCGGCTCGATGCGCGAGCTGGAAGGCGCCGTGAACACCCTGGCCGCCGTCGCCGCCGGCCGCCTGTCGGCCCTGACCGTCGATGAGGCGCAGGGCCTGCTCGGCTCGGCCCTGCGCGGCGGGCCGGAGCGCCGCATCACCGTCGACGAGATCCAGAAGACCGTCGCCGAACACTTCACCCTCAAGCAGGCCGACCTGCTGTCGGAGCGCCGCACCCGTTCGGTCGCCCGCCCGCGCCAGATCGCCATGTATCTGTGCAAGCAGCACACGACCCGCTCCTATCCGGACATCGGCCGTCGCTTCGGCGGGCGCGACCACACCACGGTCCTGCACGGCGTCCGCAAGATCGAGGAGCTGATCGCCCAGGACGAACAGATCGCCCGCGACGTCGAGGCCCTGACGCGCAAGCTGCGCGGCTGACGCCGCAGTGGCGAGTGATGAGTGACGAGAACGGGCGTTCCACAGGGGCGCCGACTGTTCCACACCTATTCACTCGCCACTCGCCACTCGTCACTCGCCACTTCCTTGCTCCGGCCCGCTAATCCGCTAGTGTCCATACCCCATAGTTTACCGGCGGCTCTCGGTGAGTCGCCGCGGGGCGAGACGACATGCAACTGACCATCGAACGTTCCGCGCTTCTGAAGGCCCTCGGGCACGTCCAGAGCGTCGTCGAGCGTCGCAACACCATTCCGATCCTCTCCAACGTCCTGCTGTCGGCGGGCCGCGACAAGCTCAGCTTCGCGGCCACCGATCTCGACATGGAGATGGTCGACGAGGCCGAGGCGACCGTGAACGTCGAGGGCCAGATCACCGCCCCGGCCCACACCCTGTACGAAATCGTCCGCAAGCTGCCGGATGGCGCCGAGGTGTCCCTGTCCTATTCGGGCGACGACCCCCGCCTGCTGGTCCAGGCCGGTCGGTCCAAGTTCAACCTGCCGGTCCTGCCGGCCGGCGACTTCCCGGTCATGTCGACCGAGACCACGGGCGCCCGCTTCACTCTGACGAAGGAAGACCTGGCCCGGCTGATCGACAAGACCCGCTTTGCCGTCTCGACCGAAGAGACCCGCTACTATCTGAACGGCCTGTATCTGCACACGGTGGCCGAGGGCGGCATTCCGCTGCTGCGCGCCGTGGCCACCGACGGGCACCGTCTGGCGCTCGCCGAGACCCCGGCCCCCGAAGGCGCCGCCGGCGGCCCGGGCGTCATCGTCCCGCGCAAGACCGTCGATCAGGTCCGCCGCCTGCTGGATGACGGCGCCGGCGCCGTCGAGGTGCAGGTCAGCCCCCAGAAGATCCGCTTCGAGTTCGGCGAGGCCTCTCTGACCTCAAAGGTCATCGACGGCGCCTTCCCTGACTACATGCGCGTCATCCCCAAGGGGAACGACAAGCAGGCCGACATCGACAACGCCCTGTTCTCCAAGGCCGTCGATCGCGTCGCCACTATCTCGGCGGAAAAGAGCCGTTCGGTGAAACTGGCCTTCGAGCTGGACCGCGTCACCCTGACCGTCCGCAACATGGAGGCCGGGCAGGGCGTCGAGGAAGTCGAGATCGGCTATTCGGAAGAGCCCTTCGAGATCGGCTTCAACGCCCGCTACCTGCTCGACGTCGCCGGCCAGATCACCGGCGAAACCGCCCACTTCAAATTCGCCGACCCGGCCAGCCCGACCCTTGTCCTCGATCCGGGCGATCCGGGCGTCCAGTACGTGCTGATGCCGCTGCGGGTGTGAGGCGAAGTGATTGGTGGGTAGTGATTGGTGATTGCTGGACTGCGGGCGGAATTCACCCGGTCGCCAGCGGTGCGCGCCGTTCTTCTACTCACCAGCCACTTTTCACCCACGCTTGATCACATCTCTCACCCTCACCGACTTCCGCTCCTATGCGAGCGCGACCCTGCCCATCGCGGCGGGGGCGGTGGTGCTTCATGGGCCGAACGGCGCCGGCAAGACCAACCTGCTGGAGGCGCTCAGCCTCTTCACGCCCGGCAAAGGGCTGCGCGGCGCCACGGCTCCGGAGATGGGCCGCCGGGAGCCGGGCGAGGCGACCGGCCGCGCCTGGGCCGTCGCCGCCGTCCTCACCGACGGCGAGGGCGAAACGAAACTCGGCACCGGCGTCCAGACGCCCGGCGCGGCCCGCCGCATCGTCCGCATCGAGGGCGAGACCGCCCAGCCGGGCCGTCTGCTCGACTATCTGCGCCCCGTGTGGGCCACGCCCGAACAGGACCGTCTGTTCTCTGACGCCCGCGCCGCCCGGCTGAAATTCTTCGACCGACTGGTCTTCGCCGACCGCCCTGATCACGCCGCCGCCGTTTCCGCCTACGAAAAAGCCCTGCGCGAGCGCCTGCGCCTGCTGACGGAGGGCGCCGAAGGCCGCCCGGCCGACCCCCTGTGGCTTGATGCGCTGGAAGTCAGGCTGGGTGAGGCCGGAGCCGCCGCCGCGACCGCCCGCGCCGCGGCCCTGACTGTCCTCCAGTCCGCCATCGACGCCCGCAATGATCGTCCTTTCCCGCAGGCGGATCTCAGCCTGACGGGGGAAGCTGAAGCCATGGCCGTCTCGGGTGCGGACCCGGACGCCATCGCCGCCGCCATCCGTGAAGGGATGGTGCGTTCGCGCGGGCGCGACGCCGCCGCCGGCCGCTCCCTGTTCGGTCCGCATCGCTCTGACCTGACCGCCCTGCATCGCGAGAAGAACCGCCCCGCCGCCGAGGGGTCGTCCGGCGAGCAGAAAGCTCTGGTCCTCAACCTGATCCTCGCCCAGATAACCCGTCTGTCCGGCCAGAGCGCGGCCCCGATCCTCCTCCTCGACGAGGCCCCGGCCCACCTCGACACGGCCCGCCGCGCGGCCCTGTTCGACGAGATCGAGGCCCTCGGCCTTCAGGCCTTCATGACCGGCACCGAGGCGGATTTGTTCGCGCCGTTGGCGGGTAGGGCCCAGTTCGTGAAGGTGGCGGACGGCGGGTTTGGCTAGGTTGCCGCCCTCTCCCTCGGGGAGAGGGAAGGGGCCGCGCCGTCAGCCGTAGGAGGGAGTGGGGTTACACAGTCGGCCGCGCATCTCTCGACCTCACCTCTCCATTCGCCCTCAAGCGAATGGAGAGGACAGACCGGCGCGGCAGCGACGGTCAGGAGAGGGCGGCTCGGTGTCGGCAGAAGACGCCTCGAACACCGGTGTCGGCGACCAACCGTCAAACGCCTGCGCCGCCCCCTCCTGATCGCTGCGCGATCTGTCCTCCCCATCGCCTTGAAGCGGGCGATGGAGAGGTGAGGCGCCGCACTCCATCCTTCAAAGATACGGAGGAGTTCACGTCCTGCCCGCGCAATTCCGGGCACTAACCCTCTGACTGCGCTCCATAATTTCCCGGCCCAGCGTCATTTTCCCGCCATAGGAAGCCCGGCCCTCACAATACGTCCATCCCGTCGATGGGGAGGGCGTCGGATCCACGCTTCTCGACGACGGCGGGCTGTGGCCGAGCGATGAAGCCCGCGCGATGGAGAGTGCGGGGGGGCTCGTCGGGCAGGGATGGATCCCGTCCGCTTGCTCGCCGCGCGCTGTTGGAAGCGGACCGCTGGCGTCTCTGAACGGTCGAAGTCCGCCCCGCGTCGGGGTCAGCAATGATCCCGGCGGTGATCCGGCAAGGCCCCAAGCAAAGGCCGCCAACCGGAGGAACGTGTGGAAAACGGCCGCGCGGGACGTCGCTCTCGTCGAAACGGTAAAACAAAACACCACACACCGGGCGAGGCCCGGCGTCCCGCGCCCTTCCCACTCGACCTGCCGCGTTTCGCGGCGGGCCGAGACCGCATGCTTGTCATCCCGGAGCCCGAAGGGCGAGGCCGATCCGGGCCGATGCGGCGAACAGTCGTGCTCCATTCAAAGCCCTCCCGTTTGGCGGAGGGGGGAGGGTTGGGTGGGGTGAATGCAGTGACGCTCAGAACCACCCCGAAAGGCTCCATCGACCCCGCCTCCCGCGCCTCACGCCGAAACACCGCGCCCTCACCCCCATCCCCGGCCCTCCTCCCTCGAGGGGGAAGGGAGACGCACGAAGCCGGGCGGGGAGGGAGATGGGCGCAATCCACTTCCAACTCCGAAAGCCCGCCCATGTCGCCACGCCGTCCCTCTCGCCGTCATCGTCGCAACGCCATGCTGATGGCCGCCCAACGCCTGCGCCTCGAAGGTGTCGCCCGCGGCGAACTGGAGCCGCGCAGTCCGCGCGAGGCCTGTTTTCAGGGCATGATCCAGGACTGCGGTCGCTTCCCGACGCGCGACTTCATCGTCTCCCCGCTTCTCTTCCTGCTCGAGGATGTCGAGCCGGATTCCGACCCTGTCGGCGCCCCCTGAAACCACCCACGGGAATCGCCCCGGAAAGCTCGCAATTCCCGCGATAATTCCTATATTCTGAGCCTTCCGGCGCGGGCCAGATTCGCGCCGTTTTCCGGGTCCTTCACAGGGCCGTCTCACCGACCGATTTGATGACCGACCAGACCCCCGACGACGCTGTCGCCCCGGCCGAATACGGCGCCGACTCCATCAAGGTTCTCAAGGGCCTGGATGCCGTTCGCAAACGCCCCGGCATGTATATCGGCGACACCGACGACGGCTCGGGCCTGCACCACATGGTCTATGAGGTGGTCGACAACGCCATCGACGAGGCCCTGGCCGGTCACGCCGATCTGGTCGAGGTGATCCTGAACGCCGACGGTTCGGTCACCGTGACCGACAACGGGCGCGGCATCCCGACCGCCATCCACGCCGAGGAAGGCGTCTCCGCGGCCGAGGTCATCATGACCCAGCTGCACGCGGGCGGTAAGTTCGACCAGAACTCCTACAAGGTCTCGGGCGGTCTGCACGGCGTGGGCGTCTCGGTCGTGAACGCCCTGTCCGACTGGCTGAAGCTGGTCATCTTCCGCGACGGCAAGCGCCACGAAATGCGCTTCGAGCGCGGCGACACCGCCGAAAGCCTCAAGGTCACGGGCGACGCTCCGATCCGCACCGAGGGGACGAAGAAAGGCGAATTGCTGACCGGCACCCAGGTCACCTTCTTCCCGTCGCTGACCACTTTCAGCCACATCGACTTCGACCTGAAGACGCTGGAACACCGCCTGCGTGAGCTGGCCTTCCTGAACTCGGGCGTGGTCATCAAGCTGCGCGACGACCGCCACGCCGAGCCGTTTGAGGAAATCCTGCACTACGAGGGCGGCGTCGAAGCCTTCGTGCGCCACCTCGACAAGTCCAAAACCCCTCTGCTCAAGGACGTCATCGTCATCCGCGGCAAGAAGGAGGGGATCGAACTCGACCTCGCCCTCTGGTGGAATGACAGCTACCACGAGACGATGCTGTGCTTCACCAATAACATCCCCCAGCGGGATGGGGGCACCCACCTGTCGGCCTTCCGCGCCTCGCTGACCCGCGTCATGGGCGGCTATATCGAAGCCGCCGGCGCCGCCAAGAAGGAGAAGGTCTCGGTCTCGGGCGAGGACGCCCGCGAAGGCCTGACCTGCGTTCTGTCGGTCAAGGTTCCCGATCCCAAATTCTCCAGCCAGACCAAGGACAAGCTTGTCTCGTCAGAGGTCCGCCCGGCGGTCGAGGCCCTGTGCTCGGAAGGTCTCGCCACCTGGTTCGAGGAGCACCCGGTCGAGGCCAAACAGGTCGTCGCCAAGATCATCGAGGCCGCCGCCGCCCGTGAGGCCGCGCGCAAGGCCCGTGACCTGACCCGCCGCAAGACGGCGATGGAAATCTCGTCCCTGCCCGGCAAGCTGGCCGACTGTCAGGAACGCGATCCGGCCAAGTCCGAGCTGTTCATCGTCGAGGGTGACTCCGCCGGCGGCTCGGCCAAACAGGCCCGCAATCGCGAAAATCAGGCCGTCCTGCCCCTGCGCGGCAAGATTCTGAACGTCGAGCGCGCCCGCTTTGATCGCATGCTGTCGTCCGAACTGATCGGCACCCTCATTCTGGCGCTCGGCACCGGCATCGGCCGCGACGACTTCAACGCCGACAAGCTGCGCTACCACAAGATCATTCTCATGGCCGACGCCGACGTCGACGGCGCCCACATCCGCACCCTGCTGCTGACCTTCTTCTACCGTCAGATGCCGGAGCTGATCGAGCGCGGGCACGTCTACATCGCCCAGCCGCCGCTTTACAAAGTCTCCAAGGGCAAGCAGTCGCGCTACCTCAAGGACCAGGCGGACATGGACGCCTATCTGATCGAGGAAGGTTCGTCGGACGCCGAGCTGGACCTGCCGTCCGGCGAGCGTCGCACCGGTCTGGACCTGCAGGCGCTGGTCCGTGAGGCCAAGGCCTTCAAGGCGGGCGTGGATCGCCTGTCGCAGCGCGCTCCGGCCTTCGCCATCGAGCAGTCGGCCCTCGCCGGTCTGTTCTCTGATGAGGGCGGGGATGTGTCGAAGGCCGCCGAACGTCTGAACCTCTTCGCCGAGGAAGGCGACGGCGCCTGGTCCGGCGCTCCGGGCGCGCAGGGGGCCGTCGCCTTCGAGCGTGTTCGCCGCGCCGTGACCGAACGCATCGTTCTGGAAGAAGCCCTGATCCGCTCGCTTGACGCCCGTCGTCTGGCCGAGCGCGCGGCCGCCTTCGAGGGCCTGTTCGACGCCCCCGCCGTCTTCCGTCGCAAGGACAAGACCGTGACCATTCGCGGTCCGATCGATCTGCTCGACGCCGTCCTCGACGCCGGCAAGAAGGGCATCGCCATCCAGCGCTACAAGGGTCTGGGCGAGATGAACCCCGAGCAGCTGTGGGAGACGACGCTGGACGTCAACGCCCGCACCCTGCTGCAGGTCTCGGTCGAGCATGAGGAAGAGGCCTCCGACCTCTTCGCCAAACTCATGGGCGATGTGGTGGAGCCACGCCGCGAGTTCATCCAGGAAAACGCCCTCGACGCCGCCGTCGACGCGTAAGAGCCGGGCTCCGGGTGGTCCGGGTCATAATAGATGAGAACTGACCCACAATAGATGAGAACGGGTCGGAGATTATCAGAATCGCCTGCAAGCCACCCACTTGCGGACGATGAGGCTCTGGACACGCAAATCAGCGGTACGGAGTTGTGACTTCGGACCGCCCAATTCCGAGTAACAACCGAAGGCCGGCGCATGCTGGCCTTCCTTTGTTCGTCTTAGCTCGTCTGGGAGAACGGCTGTGCGCCAGTAGGGGAGAGGTAAGCAACCTTCAGACGTCCCGCTTGGGCTTGGGTCCGCTCCGCCGGACGTCCCGATCGCCCGATTCTGCCCTGCTCACATCCACGGCGGCATCGAAACGTCTCGCGGTGGCATGATCCACCGAGACAGAGACCTTCAGGGTTTCAACTTCTGCGCCCACCTGCTTATCTTTACCGCTGGGAGAGGCGCCTTTGACATCAGATATCACAATCCCGCCCTTTCTCGCGCAGGAAGCCGCGCGAGGCGGAGTTGCTCTATTTTTTGGAGCCGGCGCCAGTCGTGGTGCGCGTCACCCCGTTCCCAATACGAAAATGCCGCTTGGTCTTGGACTGCGGGACCTCTTGAGCGACGAGTTCTTGCAAGGCGACAGCAAAGACCGCGCTCTGAGTGAGGTGGCATCGTTCATTGAGTTGGACGGCGGTCGCCTTCGCCTTGACTCCTACATCGCGAAGCTTATGCTCGGGCCATTCGGGCGACCGATGTTGGGGCAGCGCTCGCCACGGTTCGCAAGAGTCTGGTCCATAGCGGCTACAAGCGACGCTTTTTGATCGAGCAGGTCATCTGCGTGGTGTGCTTCGAACGTCGGCGGAGGCGTTTCAGAAGCAGTACGTTTCGAGCTCCGAGATCGCGAAGGCGCACGGGCTGAAGGCCGTCGCGGTGACACGCCGGCTCAAACATCTGGGGCTCAAGCCTGCACTGGAAAGCGACGGCAGCGCGCGCGTTCAGGCGTGTTGGCGACGCGCGGACGTTCGAGATCTGGATTTCCAATCCCAGTACATGCTGCCATGTGGACGGGCATCGGCGCCGTCGATGTTGGAAGGCGCACACAGACTCGCGAAGCGGCCTACCGGGAGCCCTCGTCTGGCGGCTGGAGCCATCTACACCCACACCGCTTCCGGCATCCTCGGTACGAACTCCTGCAGCCTGCGGGCGGCCGTGGAAGAAGGTCACATCAGGGCCGTGAGCCGGTCGGCGACGGGCAAGATTTTGACCGTCATCGAGGATGACGTGGTGGCCTTCGCACAGCGATACGTTTTTACGCCCAAGCTGGCTGCGGAACTGGGTCTGTCAGTTCGAAACATCTCACGGGGCTTGCTTCGACTGGGGGTAGAGCCGGTATGGGCGGGCAGAAAGCCGGTTCATGCCCTCTGGGATCGTGATGCGTTCGATACTGGAGATCTGCTGCAGCGATGGGTGACGGCAACGGGCGAGCTGTCCGAGCAAAGCTCGCTCTTCTAGGCTGGCGAAATGGGACGAGATGAAACGATACAGGCACTCCGCCGGCTAGCGCCTGTCCTGGCAGCCCGTGGGGTCGAGCACCTCTATTTGTTCGGCTCCGTTGCCCGCAATCGCGCTGGTGAAGCGTCCGACGTTGACCTGGCGTTCGACGTCGCTCCGGATACCGTGTTTGACGCGTTCGATATGGGCGGTGTGGTGATGGACTTGATGGGGGCTCTTGGCCAGAGGGTGGACCTCGTCGAGCGCCGGTCTATGTCGCCCGAGTTCGCCGCACGCATCGCGCCGGACATCGTCCGAATATTCTGAGCTGTATGCGACTGAAGATCATATGACAGTCTGGCGGCCACGATTACCCGCCAGATACATCGTTCGATGCCGGTGCTGGGGCAGGCGCAAAAAGAGCGAGCGCCCGATCACCGGTCGGACCCCGGAGCAGGACGGTCCGTCCTCGTACGGACACCAGTTTCCAGCCGTCCAGTTCCTCTCCAGACCGGACACGGATGACCTCGCCGTCGCTGCCCTTCAGGTAGGCCGTCGAACCCGCGATCCCGACCAGTGTCGGGGTTTGTACAGCATCGGCGACCGGCTCGGTCCGGAGGGCCCCCAGGGAGAAGGGGAAGACGGTGAGGCGCGTGGACGGGCGGGTCTCGAATGTCGGGCCGTCGAACCGGGCCTGCGCTGGCGCCTGCGCCGAGGCGGGTTCCGGCTGCGGCCACAGAAGTAATCCGAGGGTGAGCGCTGCGCATCCGCCGAGGAGCGCCGGGAGCAGATAGCGTCCGGCGATCTTCATGCGACGACCATCAGCAGTACGAGCGTCACTTGACCTCGCCCTTCGGCGCCCCGAGCCAGGACCAGCGATTCAAGTCGAACGGCCTCCCTGTTCACCGCCACCCAGTTCGCGACGGAACCGACGGCCAGGGCGTCGCCGGATCCGGTGATGCGCATCTCCGCCAGTTTGAGGCCTCCCCCCAAGGGACGGACGGAGACGGTGTCGGCGCCATTGACGAGAAGGCCGAGCTCTCCCAGCCGGACGTTGAGATACTCCGCAATCGCGGTCTCGGGATCTGTGCCCGGCGCGCGAACGAGGGGGTGCAGGGACGGGGGCCGGGGACTCTGCGCGGGAGGCGATGCGGACACGGGCGCGCCGGCCCGGGCGGCGCGGACCGCCATGACGTCGCCGACCACGGCGATGAGGGAGGCGAGGGTGACAAGGCCGAGGCCGACCGCAGCCACCGCAGCCGCGCGCCTGAACCAGACCGGCGGGATCATCGGCAGGTCTCCTCACCAAAGAACACGCCTTGCGGCGCGCCGCCGCTGGCCGGTTGAGCCTCGGCGCCGAGCGTCTCCAGTCGCGCGATGTCGGCGGTGTTCTCCGGGGTGAAGGTCACCTGGCGTGTGTCGGCCGAAAGATTGAGGACGGGGACCGGCTGGGTCCCGATCGCGCCGCCGACGCACAGCAGCCGGGTGGAAGCATCCGTGCGCTCCAGGGCGGCCCAATCCGCCAGGGCGGCGTTACGCTCACGGGCGTCCCGCGTCCGACGGGCGGTCTCGCGTTGGGCCTCCGTGATCTCCGGCAATCGCTGCGCCTTCCATTGGTCGGCGCGCATCTGGCCGGCGAGCGCGACCGCGGCGAGGCCGAGCGCGATCAGCGCCGCCCGCGGCGCGTGGACCAACCAGCGGGCCTCGCGATCATCGACGGCGAAGATATTGCGGAACCGGAAGGTCGCCTCGACCCCATCGACAGATCGGGTGGCTGTGATCGCCCGGCGGGAGGCGAATGCAGGGTTCTGCAGCGCCGACCGCCTGAGGATGCCGAGCGCATAGCCCGTCTCGGCGCCGGTTGTTTTCAGGCGAACGAGATCGAAGACGACATCCTTGGGCGGCAGGGGCGATAACCGATCCAGTTGCAGGCGCACGATCGCCCGGGCCTGACGCAGCGAGGTCGTCGGCAGGCTGACGATGCGGGTCATCACCTCCAGGCGGGGGGAGGCGGCCAACTCGAGGTTCAGGTCCTGTTCGGGCGGCATGACTGACTGACACTGTCAAACTCGCACCGCTCGGGCAGGGTGCAACGATAGGGGCGTTCGGGGGGCGACGAGGCGGGGTCTTCCGCGCGGCAGGTCGGGACGGCCCGATCCGCCAGCCCGGCCTGGGCGAGCGCCAGCCGGTGGGCGCTCCGCCCGAGCGCGGCGTAGGCCGCGCCTGCGCCGACCATCAGGATGGAGGCGACCGACATGGCGATCATGAGCTCGAGGACGGTGTAGCCGGCGCGGGCGGCGCCACGGCGTCCACGACCAGGTCCTGGCCGAACCGCCGGTCCACGGTGATCCGGATGCGCCGCGCGGCGGACCCGTCGGCGTCGAGACTTTCGTAGGTCCATGGGCGTCCATCCGTGCTTCCGGATTGCTGCCCGTCAGGACGAACGCCGGCGTAAAGATCCTCGTAAAGATCGTCGGCGATCCGCATGGCGGTCAAGCGATCCTTTGCTTGCGCGAGGCGAGTCACCGTCGTCGCCGCCAGACCGACGGCGGCGGCGACGCCCAGGGTCATGACCGCCAGCCCGGCGAGGGCGTCGACCGCCAGATAACCGCTTCGACGGGACCGGAGGTCAGACGGCAACGGCGTCACCGATCGCGAGAAGCCCCTGGAAGACCAGCATGGTGATCAATCCGACCATCGCGCCGACCAGGATGATCACCAGCGGGGTCATGATCGACAACAGCCGTTCGACGTTCTCCTGGGCGCGCGCGGCCAGCAGGGCTGAGGCGTTCTGGAGCGCCTCCGCGGCCCGTCCGGACTGTTCGCCCATCGTCACATAGTGGAGCAGGTCCGCGGGCGTCTGGGGAATGGCGCTCAGGATCTCTGACAGCCGCGCGCCCTCCATCAGACGATCATCCTGGCCGGCGAGGGCGCGGCTGAGCCAGTCCACCGTGACCGGATCGCGGGCGAGCCGCCAGGCGGGCGCGAGGGGAACCCCGGCGTGCAGCATGACCGCCAGGCGGGACGCGAGGTTGGCGAAGACGAAGTCCCGCAGGGGAGAAACGCGGCCTCGCATTCCAAGTCGGGACAGCAAGCCAAGCGTGAGCCTGCGCAGGCGGGCCGAGAGGACCAGGGCGCCGGCGCCCAGGCCAAGGCCTGCGGCTATGACGGGGGTCGCCGCGCGGACCATGAGGCCGAAGGTGATGACCGCCTGGGTCTGGGCGGGAATGTCCTGCCCCAGGCCTTCGAAGGCGGGCTCCAGGGCCGGCAGGACGGCGTAGGCGTAGATGCCGATCGCGCCCAGGGCGACCGCGATCACGAAGCCAGGATAGAGGCCCAGGGTGATCAGGCGACGCCCCAGCTGGTCCATCGCGGCCAAAGAGGCAGCGCCGGCGGCGAGCACCTCTGTCTGACGGCCGGAGGCCTCGCCGCCGCGCGCCAGGGACTGCAGGAGCCGCGCCGGCGCGCCGGTGGCGACGCCGAGGGCGCGTGAGAGTGGTTCGCCCTCGATCAGCCGACGGCGGATCTCCCGGATGATGGCGGCGACCTTCGGGGTTTCTCGGGCTTCGAGCAGGCTCAGGGCCGGGCCGATGGCCATGCCGCTCTGCATCAGTTGCGCCATGTCGCGGCCCAGCCGCGCGGCCTCGGCGTTCGACAGGCGAAGCGAGCTCTGACGCTGGAACAGGGCGGGGCGGATCCGGACGGGGTGCAGGCGGCTCTCGATCAGGCGATCGCGCAGCGCCGCGGCGGAGGCGGCGTAGCTCACCCCCGTCTGGTGTCGGCCTTCAGGGGTCAGCACCCGGTAGCGAAAGGCCTTCATCGGTCAGCCAGCCGCCAGGCGTCGCCCCAGTCGACCAGGCCTTGCGCGGACTGGGACAGGGCGTCCTGGCGCAGGCTTGCGTAGCCCGTTTGGCGCGGGAGGGTTTCGCGGAGCGCGGAGGCCGGGGCCCCGACGCCGATCAGTTCGCTCACCTCTGGCGTGCAGACCATCAGCTCGGTGATCGCCCGCCGACCACGCCGCCCGGTTCCCCCGCAGGCCGGGCAGCCCTGGGCGCGGCCGACGCGTGGAAAGCTTGGTAGCCCTGCGTCCGCAAGGGCCGCGCGTTCCGGGACGTCGAGCGGCTCCAGGGTGTGGCAGTGGGCGCAGAGCTGGGCCGCGAGCCTCTGGGCCATGACGCCGATCAGGGCGTCGCCCAGCAGGTAGCGCTCGACCCCCATGTCGATCAGCCGCGACGGCGTGGTGGCGGCGTCGTTGGTGTGCACAGTCGCCAGCACAAGGTGTCCGGTCAGGCTGGCCTGGACGGCGAGCCGCGCGGTCTCCGTGTCGCGGATTTCGCCGACCAGGATGACGTCGGGATCGTGTCGCAGGAAGGACCGCAGGGCGGTGGAGAAGGTGAAACCGGCGGCTTCGTTGACCTGGCTTTGCAGGATGTCCTCGAAGACGTATTCGACCGGATCCTCGACGGTCAGGATCTTCTGGCGGGAGGAGGCCAGCCGACGAAGGCCGGCGTAGAGGGTGGTGGTCTTGCCGCTGCCGGTGGGACCGGTCACCAGAAGCAGGCCGTGGGTGCGTTTCAGGAGCTGGTCCAGCCCGGCGGTCACCGCATCGCGCAGGCCCAGCCGTTCAAGGGAGTACTCCACGTCGCGCCGCGTCAGCAAACGGACGACGAGGGACTCGCCGAACACTGTCGGCGTGGTCGAGATACGGACATCGACGGGCACGCCGCGGACGTTGATGGTGGTGCGGCCGTCTTGGGGCGCACGGCGCTCCGCGACGTCCAGATCCGACAACACCTTGATGCGTGCGATCAAAGCCGGGCCGATTTCGCTCGGCAGTCGATCCTGGTCCTGCAACTGGCCGTCGATGCGCAGGCGCACCCGGGTGTGATCGATTTTCTGCTCGATGTGGACGTCGGAGGCGTTCAGCAGGAAGGCGCGCTCGAGGATCTGTTCGGAGATTCGCACCACGGGGGCGTCGCGGGCGTTGTCGCGGAGTCTTTCGGCGTCATCAAGCCAGGTCGCGGCGATCGGCGCGGCTGTTTGCGGGAGATCTATTGCATCGACCGAGGTCTGGGTCTGGCGCCAACCGCTGAGCGTGATCGTGCGAATGCGTATCTCGCGCCCCAGGGCGAACCAAAGCGCCTCCCGGGTGGCCGCGTCCCCCGGATCGACCAGGCCCAGGCACCATTCGCCGGTGTCGTCCGCCATGGCGATCGCGTAGCGATCCTGCAGGAAGCGGGCGTTGAGGCCGGGCAACTCAAGGGGTTCGATCGGCCGGGTGTCCGGCCAACGCGGGGCGTCATACAACTGACTGCAGGCGTCCGCGATCGCCTCTTCGGTCGCCAGGCCCAGCAGGCTCAGGGCGACGGCCAGCGGTTGGCCGGAGGCCCGGCTGGCGCGGGTCGCGCGATCCACGGCGCTGCCGGACAGGCCGAGCGTCCCGGCCAGGTCAGCCCGCGCATGGTCGGGCGCCGGCAGTTCGAACTCATCAGACGTTACAGTCATTCCGACGCCGATGGACTCGGCCCCCGCTCCCCTATAGTCGCTTGATTAGCGCGTCGGTTCTGGGGGAGCCATGGGGGATATCGGCAAAGGGGTGCGATCGGAGCGATCCGGTCGGCGATCAGGCTATACCCTGACGGAAATGCTGGTGGTTCTGGTCATCATCGGTTTGATCAGTGCGATCGTGGTTCCGCAGACCCTGGGTCAGATGGATCGCGCCAAGGTTCGGGCCGCGCGTCTGAAGATGGAGAGCGTGGCCGCGGCGCTGGAGATGTATTCGGCGGACCTGATGCGTTATCCGAGCGCCGAAGAAGGTCTGGCGGCCTTGACCGACGCCCCGGCGGGCGTGGCGGACTGGGCCGGTCCGTATCTGTCAGACAAGGCCTTGCTGAAAGACCCTTGGGGCGCGGACATCGTCTATGCGCCGCCGGCTGCGGCAGGCGACCGGTTCACCCTCACCAGCTATGGGTCTGACAAGTCGCCCGGCGGCAACGGGTTCAAGCGCGACATCACCTTGCAGGCGGCCCAATGACCTTGAAGACCCGCGCGCTTATAGGCGCGGCGATGTGTGTTCTTGCCGGCTGTGAAGCGCCGCGCGCCATCCGACCGGACCTGGCGGTCATTCCCCAGAGCCGCCCGGCGGCGCTGACCCCGGCGGTCGAGGATACGACCGCGGCCGTGGATGAGGACGCGCTCGCATGGCGCATCGAAAACGCCGCCGCGGCGCCGTCGGCGCCCGCGCCGCGCGCATCACCGCAACGGTCGATGAATGTCGTGTTCGACCAGGCGCCGGTGGCGGCCGTCGTGGATGCGGTGATCGGCCAGTCCTTGCGCAAATCCTATCGTCTGGATCCCTCGGTGCAGGGGTCTTTGACGCTCAGCCTGGTCGGCCGGATGAGCGAGGCGGAGGCGCTGGCGAGCTTTGACCGCGCCCTGCGAAGCATCAATGCCGCTGTCGTTCGCGAAGGCGCGGGATATGCCGTGGTGCCGTCCGCCCAAGCGACCCGGTTCAACGGCTTGCCGGTTGCGGGGGACAGCGCCGATGTCCTCGCGGGTTCCGCTGTCTATCAGGCGCGATCGATCAGCGCCGCCGAGATCGCCCGGCTGCTGGAGCCTTTGGCGGGGGAGGGGGCGGTCGTTCGGGCCGACGCCTCGCGCGAACAGGTCTTCGTCACCGGTGATCCCACCACGGTCAGCGCTCTGGTACGCACCGCGCGGTCGCTCGATGTGGATTGGCTCCAGGGCAAGAGTCTGCAGTTCTTCCCCGTCCGTCATGCAACCCCGGCGGACATCGCTTCGGACATCCGCCAGGTCTTCGGCGGTCCGGACGGCCCGCTGGGCAGCCAGATCCAGTTCATCGAGCTGAACAGGCTGAACGGCCTGCTGGTGATCGCCCGGTCTCCGGCCGGCCTGGACCGGGCTTCCGAGTGGATCGCCCGCTTCGACCGGTCGCCGCCGCCCGCGGCGCGGCGTTTGCGATCTATTCCGCTGGCCAACCTTGAGGCCGAACAGTTTGTCACAACCCTGGGCTCCCTTCTCGGCGCCGCGACCAGTGTGACGCCGACCGCCGGGCAACAGCCCGGCGGACAGCCATCGACGCCCGCGCCCGCGGACACGACGGCCGGCGCCACGCCGGCGGCGGTCGCGGGGGGCGCGGCCGGAACCTTGCGGTTGACGGCCGACCCCAGAACGAATTCCCTGATCCTGCTGGCCGACGACGCGGAGTATCGCAATGTCGTCGACATCGTGCGCGAGCTGGACGCGCCGCCGCCCCAGGTCCTGATCGAGGCGACCATCGCCGAGGTCACCCTGAATGACCGCCTGCGCTTCGGCGTCCAATGGTTCCTGGATGATGGCGATCTGACCGGCGGCTTCTCCTCGACCAGCAATGACGAGGCCGCGCCCAGCTTCCCGGGCTTCTCGTTAAGCTATGCGACGTTGGACATACGGGCCGTGCTGAACGCCCTGTCGACCGTCACGGATGTTCAACTGGTCTCGACTCCGAGGGTCCTGGTACTGTCCAACGAGACCGCCGAACTCCAGGTTGGCGACCAGGTGCCGATCATCACCCAGACCGCGGTCGGCCTGAACAACGATAGTCGCATCCTCAACAGCGTCCAGTACCGCGACACGGGCGTCGTTCTCTCCGTAACGCCACGGGTCACCGAGAGCGGCCGCATGTTCATCCAGATCGAGCAGGAGGTGAGCGAGGTTGCGGGCACCACGACCTCCGACATCGATTCCCCCACCATCCAGCAGCGGCGGCTGAACACCCGTATCCAGGTCGAGGACGGGCAACTGGTGGTGCTGGGCGGCCTGCTGCGGTCGAGCACCAGCCTGGGCGACACCGGCGTGCCTTATCTGAGCCGCATCCCGGCGCTGGGGGCCTTGTTCCGGTCGCGCGACAACAACCAGCGCCAGACCGAGCTGGTCATGTTCCTGCGCCCGAAGGTGATCCGGTCGCGGGGCGATATCGAAGCGGTGACCGCGGAAATGGTCAGCCGTCTCCAGGCCCTGAGTCTGCCCGTTGAAGCGCCCGTCGCGCCCTGAACGGGAGAGCCGGCAGGGATACATCTCCCTGCTCGCCATGAGCCTGACGGTCGGTCTGGCGATCTTCGCCGGCGCGGTGGCGACGGGGACGGCGTCCTATATCCGGGCGACCGGCAGTGAGGCGGGGACGATCCGTGAGCGCATCGGGATGGAAAGCGCGGCGGCGACCGTTCTTGGGCGAGCGGCTGAGGGTTTGACAGTCCAGGCCGAGACCGAGGTCGCGATCAATGGGGTGACCTATCGTGTGTCGCTCACGCCGACGAGTCAGAAGGTCGATCTTGCGACGGATAATGAAACGGCGCTGACCCAAGCTGCTGAGGCGGTGGGGATCGTCGTGGATTCCGAACTGGCGCGATCAGCGACGGGGTTGGCGAACCTCTCAAATCTGCTGAGGCTGAATGCGTCCGACGAGGATTGCCTGCGGGCCCGCTTCACCTATGGGCGCGGCGGGCAATCGCGGAGCGAGGGTGATCGTCCGCCTGCGCTGACCGTTGCTCCGGGTGATCAGCTCGATGTTCGGGTCGCTTCAAACGTCGTGCCGGGCACGGTGCTCTGGATGCGAGCGCGGTTTCTTGACCAGGCGTGGGCCTTGCATGACTACCGCCGGCTGCAAGGCGTCACTGTCTGTGAGACTCAGGGCTCGCCCGGTCCACACTGATTGCCGCCGCTGGGGACGCACCCCTCACCGAGCGTCACCTCCACGGTCACCTGGGCGGTGTCCGTGCCGCCATTCCCGTCGCTGACCGTGTAGCTGAAGGTATAGGTCCCGGGCGTGGAGGGCGCGGTATAGTTCAGATAGCCGCCGCCGGGCGCGATGGCGACGTTCCCGCCCGTCGGCGTGGTCACCGCGGTGATCGTCAGGGCATGGCCGTTGGCGTCCGTGTCATTCGCCAGGGGGAAGATAGCCTGTGCGGCGCTGACTGTCGCGCTGGCGTCGTCGTTCGTCGCCACCGGCGGTTGGTTCGCCGACGAGACGGTGACGGTGACGCTTGCCGTCGCCGTGCCGCCGGCGCCGTCAGAGACGGTGTAGGTAAAGGTCTTTGTTCCCGCGCTCGCCGGCGCTGTATAGCGCACGTAGGTTCCGCCGCCCTGGATGGACACGGAGCCGCCGCCGGTTATGGTCCCGAGGTTCGTGACGGTCAGGGTGTTTCCGTCCGGGTCGGAGTCGTTCGCCCGTACCGGAATGTTCACGCTCGCCGACACCTGCACCGACGCGGCGTCATTGACCGCGGTCGGCGCTGTGTTCGGCGTATTGGTGGTCACGATCTGGGTGCGATTGCCCGCCGCATCATAACGATAGTTGATGGTGACGCCGTTCGAATAGATCGCCCGGATGAGACGGCCGGAGCTGTCATAAACATACTGCACTCCCGCATGAGCCGGCAGGGCGGATGCAAGGAGCAGGGCGCCCAGAACGGCGCTGATGGGCTTGGCGAACGTCATCGGCGACCTCAGTTCGGAACGGCTTTGTTAGCTTCGGCGAGCGCGGGCGAGAGTTCGGCTTCCATGGCGCGACCGGCGTCCTGGTTGGCGCGCCATTCCTGCTCGGTCGGGAGGCGCGGAGGCCTTCCGCGGAATTCGGGCTGTAGAAGCCAGGCGCCCAAGCTGACCGCGAGAGCGACGGTCGCCAGTCCGCTGCCGATGATCGCAACTCTCTTCCATGCAACGGCCTTCAGACGGTCCCGCCAGCTTGTCGCCGAGTGGAACTGCTCCATGTCCAGGATATGAGCCCATTGATGCCGAATGACGGATCCGCAGGCGCGCGCTCGCGCCCACAGTCCTGTCAGCAATGCGTTCAAACGCGCCATACATCCCCCGCCGGCAAGCGAGCAGACTAAAGCTGAGCCTTATTGCAGGGACAAGCTGCAATTTCTCGTTGAGGGGTGGATTTTCTCTCTTTCAAAGCGAGGGCGGTTGAGCTTGTCTGTAAGCGTAGCTGTTGCGCGGTGGGGGCGTTGATGGGTCTCGGTGTTGGGAAGGTCCGGCAGGTTGTTCGCCGGATGGGACTTCGTCGCGTCATGCTGGCGGGTCTGGCCGGGACGATGGCGCTGGGCGCCTCGGCGGGCGCCTTCCTGTCGGTGTCGAAGACCGGCGCGCGCGCGCAAGGGACGCCAGGCTACACGCTCTCCACCTACACGGCGTCTGACCTCCCCGGGTTCCGGCTCTCGGTTCAGCAATCTCTCGTCTCGCCCGGCAGCGGTGATCTGGCGACGGTCTATGGTTCCCCAACCTCGCCGACGGCCGGTGCGCCGAGTGCGCGGATCACTGCATTGGCCCGAGCGCTGGAGAACGATCCGGATCGCATCTACCAGTTCGTGCACAACACCATCCTGTTCGAACCGCAGTTCGGCCTGCACAAGGGGGCGGACGGCGTGCTGCTGGACGGCTCGGGCGGGTCGTTCGACCAGTCGCAGTTGATGGTCGAGCTGCTGCGGGCCTCAAGCTATCAGGCGCGCTTCGTGCTGGGCCAGGTCAACCTGTCCGGCGCGGACGCCAAATCGATCCTGCGCGTCAGCAATGCGAGCCAAGCCTGTCTCCTGCTGGCGGCGGCGGGCACGCCGGCGACGGTGAACGGCGGGACGGCCTGCGGATCGATGAGCGGCGACGTCACCGGGGTGACGATGCTGCACCTGTGGGTCGAGGCCAATATCGGCGGCAGTTGGTATGCCTTTGATCCGTCGCTGAAGCTGAACGACAAGATCACCGGCATCGACCTGTGGGACGCGGCGGGGACCAATGCGGCCTCGGCCTGGAACAACATCTCATCCGGCGTGTCGATCGGCGGCGATAATCTGACCGGCGCCAACGCTGCGAACATCCACGCAGACCTGGAAGCCTACGCGACTGCGTTACAGAGCGACCTGATCAACAGCCACACCGACAAGTCGCTCAAGCAGCTGACCGGCGGTTGGGAGATCGTCCGTACAGAAGCCGCGCCGCGCGATGCGACTCTGGTTCGACAGGCTGCCGTCTCAGCCCGCTGGACCGGGGAGGTACCGGCCCCCTATCGCGCGACCCTCCGTGTCGAAACTGCCGGCTTCGACCACACCTTCGACCTGCCCGGCATATATGGGTGGCGGGTGCAGGCCCAACTCCAAGGCACTCTTGAAAGCAGCAAGCTCGTCGTCGCTGTCCGCAAGCAGGACCACCTCGACGCGAGCGCCAACGCCTATTTCGGGACCGGTGGGCCGAACGCCGCCTGCAATACCGAACTCGTGAAGTGCGGCGCCTTGCCGCTCGCCGCGGAGTTCGCCGCCCAGGATCGTCGCCTCGACCTGACCATCAACCATCCCTACGCCGCGCGCGCGACCGGATCGCCGACGACCGCCCTCGGAAGTTTCGGCGACGAAAAGGTGTCCAAGGCCCTCGAAGTGGGCAAGCGGGCGGACTTGTTGGTCCGTACCGGAGGCGGAGACGGGGATCGCCACAGCGTCTGGTCGGCGGCGATGGATCCGGTGCAGGCGCACCGCATCATCCCTGCCGGCAACGCCTACGAATGCGCGTCCCAATCGGGGAACACCCAGACTGACCCGCATGCGTGCGACGGCACCCAGGCGAGCGACTGGCGCTATTGGCGCCAGACAAGTCAGTACGGCCTCCGTCTTTTCCCGTTGGGCGAAAACGCCGTCGCGGAGATGGGTACGAAGAAGGACGCGCTGATCAACAGCTGGACGGACCTGTTCGACAACACAGTCCGGGTGATGGAAGGGCTGTCCGGAGCCCGCATCTTTCATCAGCATTCGGTTGGGATCGCCATCACCACTGACGGCATGGAGAATGTGCTCGACATCGACACCTCCGTCGGCGTCATGGCGATGGGGACGGATTCTCCCCACCACGTCATGGGCGCCCTCGCCGCTCTTGGAGCGATGGAAGAGGGCTTGGCGGTCAGTCAGATCGCGCGCGACCGAAACATGTTTACGGGCGAGTTGCCTGGCGTGAACGCTTCGCATCGGTTCGGCGAGGGGGCGGCCGGGTTGAAGGTGTTGTCGGCTCCTGGCGCGACTTCAAGCCTTCCGTCGAGCGTCCATCAGGATACGCGAACCCAGATCGAGCGGTATCTCGACCGGGGGTTCGAGGTGGTGGCCACGACTGCAGGGACGGAGAACGCGTTCTTCGCTCGCAGGACGGACGGCTCAGAGCAGGCCTGGATCATCCGTACGCCGGTGCGAGCGCACGAGGACAATCTCGATCCGCGCTCCGCCTTCCGAAAGGGAGCTGAGTCTGATGTGCCCAATCCGCTGGATTACCTGGGTAAGGCCGAAGGCCGCCGCATCGCCGCCAATGTCGCCGGCGCCCATCTCGGCGCGGTCGATCTCAGATCGGGATCCCTTTCCTTCAGCGAAGGCGCCGAGATCACCGTCGGACAGGGGGATTTTCCCTACAGCCTCAGCTTCTCGCGCAGTTACAGTTCGTCCGGCCCCGTGGAGGGACGAAGCGGCCTGGGAACGGGTTGGACCCATAACTGGGAGTCCTCCGTCTCCCAAAGTTCGGACGTTCACGCCTTCTTCCCTGAGGCCAGTGTCGTATCGGCAGCGCCCATGCTGGTTACGGCGATGGTCGCTTTGCAGGCTGCCCGAACCGATACCCTCGAAGGGGCCGTCGTGGGAGGCATCGCGACCTCCTGGCTGAATGATCAGGCCTTCGCAAACGTTATAAACGTCAACGGCGGCGGGCAATCCGCCCGTTTCGTGCGCTTGGTCAGCGGCGCTTGGCACAACCCGGCTTCACCGACGGAGACACTGAGCAATATCGGGCCCGGCGTCTCCTATGCGCGCACCCTCGATTGGACGCTGTCGGACAGGTCCATCATGCATTTTGAGGAAATTCCCTACACTCCCGGGACTAATCGTTGGGATCATGTGTACGGCGAAGAGAACGGCCGGGCGGCCATGACGTCGTGGAGCTTCCCGACCGGTGTTGTGATCACTCTCGCCTACACCGGCCAGAATGCGACCAACTCGCCGTCGTTGACGGCGGTCTCCAACAATCTCGGCGCTGTGCTGACGTTTACCAACAGCGCCGCGCCGGAGATGACGGACCAGGACGGCTGCGAGGCGACGGCGGCCCTGATCGATTACGATGGAGGACGCCGCGCGGCCCAGCAGTCCTGTCACGAGGGACGGCGCTTTGGCGGTCGTATCATGAAGGTGAGCGCCGGGGCGGACGAGGTCCGCTTCGAGTACACGGGGCAGTGCCCCAAGAATGTGAACTTCTGCGCCTTCGAGCTGATTTCGGCGCATCGGCAAGGCCTGCGTAAGCGCTACTACAGCTACGGCGCACCAGCGGGTGCTCTGGCGTATCCCGCCGCCGCCATCGATTATCAGCAGGTTCTGACGCAGGTCGTGGACGAGGGTGTTGCGACGCCGCGGGCCCGGTTCGACTGGCGGGCGGTGGGCGGTCAGGTGGCGCCCTATGTGGCGGAATCGTTCGACGCCCAGAACCGCAAGACGGTCTATCACTCCTCGACCTTCACCTTCTCCTCGGCGCGGGACGCCGAAGACGGCGTGGTGCGTCAGGCCTATGACGAGGATGGTCGGCTGATCGCGTCGGCCGACGCTTTGGGCCGCACCTCGCGAGCGAAGTACGACGGCCCGGGCCGGACCATCGAGATCAAAACCCCTTACGGCGACCGGACGACGTTCGAGTTCGACCGCTGGGGCGATCTGCGGGCGCGTGAGCAGACGCCGATCGACAACTGCATGGCAGGTTACACAACCCCCCAGCAACAGACCTGGGCCGCCAACTACTGGTGCGCCACCATCAGGATCGAGGCGGACTATGATCCGGTCTGGCACAAGCCGACCCTGATCCGCCTGCCGGCGACGGCGGCGGACCCGACCCGGCCGGAATGGACGTTGAGCTACAACAGCAAGGGCCTGGTCGATGTGATGACCGGACCCAAGGTCCCGGATGCGACCAACAACAACGCCCTGACCCATCCGGTCTGGCGAACCTGGTACGACAGCTACGGTCGTCCGAACCGCACACAGGATCCGACCGGCGTGGAATCCGCCATGACCTATGGCGGTGGGACCAATCCGGCCTTCTGCCTCACCCGGCAGGTCCAGGGCTCCCAGGTCTCCGGCGGCACGATCTCCACGGACTTCACCTGTGATCCCGTCGGCAATGTGCTGACCACGACGGTGGGCGGCGCCACGACGACGGCCCACTACGATTCCATGCGCCGCAAACGTCTGGAGACGGGACCGGCCGGGACCAACATCGCGACCAAATGGTTCTATGACGACAACGGCGACCAGACCCTGGTCGAGCGCTGGGACTCCAACACTTCGACCTGGCAGGCGACGACGACCACATACTCCGCGACTCACCAGCCGCTGACCGTGACGGACCCGTCCGGCGACATCGCCCGCACCTGCTATGATCTGGTCGACCGGCCAGTGATGACCATTGATCCGGAACTGCGGGCGACGCGGACGGTCTACAACCTCGCGGGCCAGCCGACGGCCATCCATCGCTTCCAGCGCGCAAGCTCCAGCGGCTGCACGGCCGCGACTGAACTGCCGACCGACGTGAACTTTACCGAGACCCGCTGGCGCCGGTTCGAGTACAACGTCGGCGGAATGCAGGCGGCGGAGATCGACGCCAACGGTAATCGCACAGAGCAGCAGTACGACGGTCTGGGCCGTCAGGTTCGCACGATCTACGCCAACACCCTTCAGGCGTGGACGGCGAGCGACCAGCGCGGTCAGGTCGTGGCGCGCAAACAGCCCGCGGGCCATCTGGTCAGCCTGTTCTATGACGCCATGGGCCGCGACTTCCATGTGCGCGAGTTCGGCGCCGCCGAGACCGGTTACGTCTATCGTGGGCGCAACACGGTCGCCGGCTATGATCTGGCGGGTCGTCCCGCCTACCGGGACGTCTCGACCCAGACGACGAAGACCGCGACCTTCGACGACAGCCTGCGTCGGGATGTTCGCAACTACACCTACAACGACGGACTGAAGCGGCTGACGGCCGAGCAGTGGCGTCCCGAAGGGACGGGCGGCATCAGCTATACGACCGGCTACGAGTACGGGGACGGACGCGGCAACCGCACCGCGATCACCCAGCCTCAGTCGGGCGGGGGAAGCTGGACCATCGACTACATCTACGATCTGGCCAATCGGGTGCAGACGGTCAGCTTCCCCAGCGCCTCGGGCACGCAGACGGTCAACATCAGTCATGACTCCCTCAACCGACGCACGGGCGTCGATCGGCCCGGCTCCGCGGCGGACACGACCTACGCCTATGACGTCGACAACGATCTGACCGGTATGAGCCACGCCTTCGTGGCGGGGACTGGCCCGGGCGCGACCAGCTTCACCTATGGCCGGGACCAGTCCGGCAAGGTGACCTCCATCGGCATCAACCAGCCGGTGTTCGAGTGGATGCCGACGCTGGGTTATGGCCGCACCTATGGTCCGGCCTCGAACATGAACCGGATCAGTTCGGTCAGCGATGCGGTCGAGAGCCGAGGGCTGAGCTGGAACGGGGACGGAGACCTGAGCCAGGAGGTGCGCACGCCGGTCGGCGGCGGGGCGGCGGTGACTTGGACCTACAGCTGGACCTACGGCCACCGTCTGGCCGTCGTGACCAACAACGCGGCGGTTAATCCGCTGACGGCCAGCTACCACTATGACAGCGACGACCGGCGCACCAAGAAGGTGGTCAACGGGGTCACCACCCGCACGATGTGGTCCGGAACCGACGAGCTGGCGGAGTACGACGTCAACGGCGATCTGATCCGCAGGTTCATCCCGGACGGGACGGGCGGCATGGATCAGCGGCTGGCGACGGTGACGGCGTCAGGTGCTGTTTACTGGCACCACACCGACCATCAGGGCTCCGTGATCGCCACCTCGGGCAGTGACGGGCAGACGGTGGGGACGGCGACCTACTCGCCGCACGGGGAAGGCGCGCCGCCGGCCCAGAGCCCATTCGGCTACACCGGGCGGCAGTACGACCCGGAGACAGGGCTCTACTACTACCGTGCTCGGTACTACTCACCCTACCTGGGCACCTTCCTTTCCATGGACCCCATCGGGACCAAGGATGATCCGAACCTCTATATCTACGTGGGGCTGGACCCCACGAATGCGACGGATCCGACGGGGAGGCAACTCGCTGCTATAGGCCGGGCAATCAGGAATGTGCAGCAGGTCGGCGGCCCGATAGTTGATAGCTATCGGAGAGGAATTCGGGATTGGATTGACGGAGTTGACTCCCAAGAGGCCCGAGACACAGAAGCTGTTGTCACGGGCGATGTTGTTGGCTTGTTGACCGGTGGAAACCTACGTGCGGACGAGAGGGTCGTCGTGGATGCGATGGTTGCAGGCGCAACTGGTGGCGTACTCGGCGGAGCTCGTCGTGGAGGGGGGGAGCAGGGAGGCCGGTCGGGAAGAGGGCAACGTGGTCCACAACATCACAGGCCAAACCCCGAAGCTTCTGGGCCGCACTCTCAGTTTCGAACGAATCCAGAAAGCGGGCGGGTGTCTTCGTACGAGACCTACGATTATCCATCGGAGGGGCGTGGTGTCCGAGTTGATATAGAGGGGAGTTCGCATGGCGGTATCCCGACGCCCCATGCGGTTGATACTACGGTACATGTAAATCCGAACGATCCGTCCGCTAGTCGCGTGGTGGAAGGTCCTACTCGTCCTGCGCGTCCAGACGAAATACCTAGGGGGAGGTGATTTTATGAACTTCGATGATTTGATCGCGAGAGGGCTGATATCAACGCTGGATGCCTGGAATGAGGGTGCTGTGAGTAAAATTGGGCTGGAAGACTTGTCTTCTTTGTCGGGGGGCTCGGGATTATTTTTATCTTATGCATCGTTGTTTAGCCCTAAGCTGACCGAAGTGGGGGGGGGTCACTTTCTATCTTTTAGGTTTGATGAAGGTATTTACTTAGAGTGGATTGGATCTGGGCGCGCAATTAGCGATGTAGAACTTGTAATGAATCACGTTCACATGACTTATTTTGCTCAGGGCGAGGATGTTTCTATTGATGTTTTAGACAAAATGGCCGAAGTTTTATTCCATTTCTGGAGTCTGGGTCTTCCGGCGGGGGTTTCCCCTGTTATCCTTGGCAAAGGAACCGTTGACGTTTCGGTGACATTTTTTACATCTTTGTCTTGATGGTTTATTTTGGTTTCTGGAACGTGTGTGCCCTATATTCTTTAGAGGGTTGCAGCCAGGCAAAGTGTTGCTCTCAAGGTGGTTGGCCAAGTGAAGACTATTTAGGGTGGTTGCAACTGGTGATTTGGTGGAAGCAGCGGATTGATACCAACGTAACTATCATGGGCGGTGATAAAACGGGGCGGTTTGTGCGTCTGGCGGATAGCAGTTTGCGCAACTCGAAATCGTCGAAGGAAGAGCTGATGGTCAGCACTCCGGCCCCAAGCTTCTGCCTTCATGACTGGACCCAGTCACATGTGCAGCGGAACGGTGCAGGCTCGACGACCTTCAGCATAGCTCCGGCAAAGTGACCTCAATTGGCATGAGCCAGCCGGTTCTCGAGTGCATGCCGCGCTGGCTTTATGGCCCCACCTATGACCCGGCCTCAAACATGAACAGGATCGGTTCGGTCAGCGATGCGGTCGAAAGCCGGGCGCTGACGTGGTATGGGGACGGGGACCTATAACATGAGGTGCACACTCTGACGGGGGCGGGGCGGCGGTGACTTGGACCTCCGCTGGACCTACGGCCACCGTCTGGCGGGGGTGGCGAACTACTCCCCGGCGGCCCAGCTGGCGGCGACTTACCGCTATGACAGCGACGACCGGCGCACCAAGAAGGTAGTCGGCGGGGTCACCACCCGCATGACGTAGTCCGGAACCGCCGAACTGGCCGAGCACGATGTCAACGGCGACCTTATCGGCGGTTCATCCCGGACCTTATGCAGGTCCTTGGATGGAGGGTGGGACCTCGTCGAGCGCGGGTCTATGTCGCCGGAGTTTGCCGCTCGCATCTAGTCGAGGATCATCTGGATATTCTGATCTTTAGGCAGCCGTGGACGACAGGCAGGGCGGACCCCGGTTTTCTCGGAAATTGTGAACCGGGGTCTCACTTTCCCAGAAATTCTGAACCGCCCAGCTCACTTTCTCAAAAATTGTGAACCAGCATTCTCAAATTTTCTGAATCTCGCAAGGAAAAGGCGAGTCATTTCAGCGAGAGCTTTCTCGTCAATTGTGATTCGGACCATCCGGGCGGCTTGGCCGGGGCCTCCGGCTAAGGCCGCCCGGCTTCCACGAAGGCCCGGATGCTGGGGTACGTCGTGCCTTGCGAGCGGGCGCCGTCACAGACGATCTGCTTGAGGAATTCCGGCGCCGTATTGGGGCGCACCGCTTCCCAGGCGGCGTTTTCCTCGGGATAGTCGCCGTCCTCGCTGCCGTCCGCGGCGAAATCCTTCGCCCCGGCCGTCCGCCATTTCCCGGCGCCGCAGTCGAACTGATAGATTTCCTGGCTGTGGCTGAGATCGGTGGCGGGCAAATTCAGCGGCGCCGAGGCGATCCGGATCGAGGTTATGCCGCCCGGGACCGACGTGATGCTGTCGACATCCGCCAGATAGGCGCGGTTCGGTGTGCGGGAAAAGGCGTGCCAGTCCTCAGCCAGGGCGGGCGTCGCGGCCATGGTCAGGGCAGCGGTGGCCGCCAGTGCGAATTTCATCAGAGAACCTCCCCAGGAACATCGTTAGCCATGATGCTCCAGACCGGCGGTTTTTCAAGCGCCGCCCGCTCAGGCGGCTCTCGCCGTCGCTTCGCCCGCACGGGCCAACGGTTCGAACAGCCAGCGGGCCAGATGGCGCACGACCGGCGCCGCGACCCCGTCTCCGGTCAGCTTGCAAGCCGCGCTGTAAGACCCCGGCAGACGGTAGCTGTCGGACAGGCCCATCAACCGCGCCGTCTCGCGCGCCGTCATCAGTCGCGACCGGATGCGGCCATGCTCGATCACCAACAGCGTCTGGCGGCTCGAACCGCCGCCCGGCGTCCGCAGGCAGCCGGCCATGTCGAACCGCACCTCGGCCCGCTGGACCTTGCGCCCGTCGGCGTCCTTCCGGGTTCGCCGGTAAAGGGCGCCGACCTGCCGGCTACCGGAGGACCGGGCCGCCTCCACCTTGGCCCGATTGACCGGCGACATCAGCTCCAGCAGCCGCGCCGTCTGCACCTGATTGTGCCACTCCAGATGGGCGCCCTCGGCCTCCGTCACTTCGGCCAGACGGGCGGGCGGCGCTTCCGGTTCCGGCAACCGCCACCACAGGGCGCGTTCCCGCAGGTCCTGCGGCAGCCGCTCGACCGCCCGGGTCAGATTGGCGGGATGGAACGACCCCTCAGGTCCGCTCGCCAGCAAGGCCGGGTCGACGGACACATCGCCCCGGACCCCGATCACGAACAGCCGGGGTCGCGACTGCGGCACGAACCGGTCCGCGTTGATCACCAGCGCCCCGAAGGCATAGCCCGCCTCATCCCAGGTCCGGCACAGGATTTCGAAGTCACGCCCCTCCCGCGATGTCAGGGCCCCGCAGACATTCTCGATGGCGACGATCTTCGGGCCCCGCCCCTCGCGGACCAGTCCGTTGGCCAGTCCCCAGAAGGCGTGGAAAGTCCCCGAGCGGGCGCCGCCCAGCCCCGCTCCATGTCCCGCCAGCGACAGGTCCTGGCAGGGGAAGGAGCCCCACATCAGGTCCGCCTGTCCCGGCAGATCGGCGGAGCTCAGGGCGCCGATGTCGCCGACCACCAGGTCCTCGCCGCCCCAGTTGGCGCGGTAGAAGGCGGCCTTTTGCGGGTCGATGTCATTGGCGAAGGCGCAGGTCCAGCCGTCGCCGAGCCCCGCCCGCAGCATGCCGCCGCCAGCGAAGAACTCATACGCCTGAAAAGGTGCCGATTCGACCATTGCCTCCGAGCATGGAGCCTCGGCGGCGCCCGGTCCATGGGTCAGCCGACCAGGGCCTGCCGGTCCCGCTCCAGGAAGGCCACCACCTCGGCGATCTGCGTCCGCGGGTTGCGGGTGTGCGGATAGGCATGGGCCGTCCGAGGCTTCCGGTCGAACCAGATTTCGTCCACCACCTCGGCTGGCCGGGTCGCCGCCAGCCAGTCGATGGTGTCGGCCCCCTCGTCGTCATTGCGCAGGATGGGCGCCAGCACTTTGCGGAACTTGGGCAGGGAGGTCTTCACCCCCGCCGTATCCGCCCAGCCGGGGTGTACGGCATAGGTCTTCGCCCCGATGTCGGCGAAGGTCGCCCGCCAGTGCTCAGCCAGCGCCAGTTGCGCCCGCTTGTGCGCCGCATAGGCGGCGAAGCCGTTGAACTTTTCCTCGGGGATATTCAGCATCGATTTGGTCAGGGGCAGATTATAGAGCCCGCCCGAGACGACGTTGATCACCGCCGCCCCCCGCGCCAGCCGACCCTCGGCATACAGCTGCTCGGTCAGGATGTAGTGGCCCAGCAGATTGGTCGCGTAGGAGGTCTCCAGCCCCTCCGCCGTCGCTTCGTAGGACCGCATCAGCAGCCCGACATTGTTGACCAGCACATCGAACGTCTGGCTCACGATCTCGGGCCGGCGGGTCAGGTCCGACACGGCCTTCATTGAGGACAGGTCGCAGACCACCGGGACGATCTGGCCGGGCAGGCCAGAGGCGGCGGTTTGCAGGGCTTCCAGCGCGGCGACGTTGCGGCCGACGGCATGGACGGTCGCTCCCTTCTTTACGCCGCGAAGCGCCGCGGCGCGGCCCAGCCCGCCTGTCGCACCGGTGACCAGCCAGGTCTGACCGGAATAGTCAGCCCGCACGGGACGGAAAGGCAGTCCACGCGCGACGTAGCCGACACGCGTGAACGAAGGTGCGAAGCGGGCGTAGAAATTCATAGATTTCATAAGGGCTTGCAGAAACGGCGGTTCAGCCATCGGTCATCCTCCCCAGCGCGTCCATTGTCGCTTTCGTAAACATACTAAATGAGTGAGGCGTGTTGGCAACCGGCTTGCGTTTATGGACTAATGGCGTAACGGTTCGATATCGAAAGTCACAGGTGCCGCTTTTCATGACCAGACCGATCCGCGTGATCCAGTGGGCGACCGGCTCGATGGGCAAGACCTGTCTGAGGGCGGTCATCGACGATCCGCGCTTCGAACTGGTCGGGCTGTTCGTCTATGGGGCGGCCAAGTCGGGCAAGGATGCCGGTGAGATCGCGCGACGCGATCCGACCGGCGTGATCGCCACCCGGTCCATCGACGATGTTCTGGCGCTGGAGGCGGATGTGGTCCTGCACTGCCCGATGTTGTCAGACCCCTACGATGGTCATGACGCCGACGTTCGCCGCCTGCTGGAGGCGGGCAAGAACGTCATCTCGATCAACAACTACTTCGAGCCCGGGGCGCTCGGCGCGGACTATGCGGCCCGCCTCGAGAGCAGCGCCTTGAAAGGAGGCGTGACGCTCGCTGGAACGGGAGTCAATCCGGGATGGGTGGCCGAGAGAATGGCGGCCAATGCGGTGTCGCTATGCCTGTCGCATCGGAACGTCGCGACCCGGGAAATCATTGATTGCACAACGGTTCCGAACCCCGACTATGTGTTCGAGGCCCTCGGCTTCGGTGCGGACCCGGCGTCCATTGATCTTGTGGACGGCGCTCTGGCGCGGACCTTCGACAGCATGTTCGCCCAGAGCGTGGAAGGTCTGGCGCAGCGGATCGGGCTAAGCCTGGACGGCTATGAATCAGACCATCAGCTGCGGCTCGCGGCACGGGATCTGACCGTGGCCGCCGGGACTATTCCGGAAGGCACGGTCGCGGCGACCACCTGGCGTGTGCACGGCCTCGTAGACGGGGGCCGTCGCATCACCCATGAGGTCAACTGGATCATGGACCCGACCGATCCGGCCTTCGCCGGGAAACCTCACTGGCAGATCGACGTGGATGGCCTTCCGGGCCTGACCATTGCAATGGATCTGGTGGATACGGCCCCCGAGGGTGTCCGCACCAAACCGGAGCAGTTCGCGGTCGCCGCCATGGTGCTGGACGCCATTCCACGCGTTGTTTCGGCGCCCCCGGGACTGCTGCGACTGTGACCGGAGCGGGTTGCCCGCTAACAAAAGTCATGTCACTTTCAATCAAAGACTAAAATAGCGACTTGAGGAAACGACCATGGCCGAACGCGATCCCGAGGTGCAGGCGCTTCTGGACAAGAAGGCGATCGAGGAAACGCTGCTGTTGTTCCTGCGCGGGTGTGATCGCGGGGATGAAGCGTTGGTGGAGCGGGCCTACTGGCCCGACGGCTGGGAGGATCACGGCGGCACCTTCAACGGTCCGGCCAGCGAGTGGGTGGCTGTGGTCAAGGAGCGTCTGCCCAAGGCCGGGCTGATGAACCACCTCGCCATGAACATGGTCATCGAGCTGAAGAGCGCCACCACGGCGACCGCGGAATGCTACATCCTCACGGCGTCCCGCCTGAAGGTGAAGGGCGAACTGTTTGACACCCGCACCTTGGCCCGCTGTGTCGATCAGATGGAAAAGCGGGGGAGCGAGTGGCGGATCCTGCGCCGCACCATGTGCTGGGAGTGGAACGAGGAACACGAAATCTCGGAAACCTGGGCGCGGGGCGCGATCACCAACGATCCGAGCCAGTTGCGCCGCGGAGCCAAGAAGCCCGACGACATCATCTACACCGCCGCCTGAGGTTCGATCATGGAAGTTCAGGGCTGTGTCGCCATCGTCACCGGCGCCAATCGCGGGATCGGCGAGGCTTTCGTCCGGGTGCTGATGCAGGAGGGGGCGGCCAGGGTCTATGCGGGCGCCCGCGACCCGGCGTCGGCCAAACACCTTGAGGAAGAGTTCCCCGGCAGGGTTCAGGCCGTGGCGCTAGACGTCTCGAAGCCGGACCAGATCACGGCGGCGGCGGCCGGCTGTCCGGACGTGTCGGTCGTGGTCAACAATGCGGGTGCCTTCCACAACGCGCTGCTGATCGGCGCGGACGACATGTCGGCGGCGCGCAACGAAATGGAGGTCAACTATTTCGGCCCCCTCGCGATGGCCCGCGCCTTCGCTCCGATCCTGAAAGCCAACGGCGGCGGGGCGATTCTGAACGTCCTTTCGGTGGGCGGCATCCTCGCCGTGCCGAACATGGGCGGCTACAGCCCGTCGAAATTCGCCATGCGCGCGGCGGGAACCTGTATCCGCGCTGAGCTGGCCGGGCAGGGTACGACCGTCACCTCATTGATCGTCGGATCGGTCGATACCCGCATGGCCTCGCACGTAAGGGGCGCCAAGGAGGCGCCGGAAGACATCGCCCGTGTCGCCATGCGCGGTATCACGCGCGGGACCGACGAAATCGATACCGACCGCTTCGCCGTCGAGATGCGCGCCGCCAAGGCCCGCGATCCGAAGGGGCTGGAGCGGCAGATGGCCAAGGCCGTCCACGTCAAGGAACCGACGACCGGCCGCTAGGCGCCGGCGCACAAAGAAAAAGGGGAGGGAGCCCAATGCCGCCGATTCAGGAGATCATCACGATCCTGGGAATTAACCTCGGGGTCTGTATCGCGTCCTTCGTTATCCTCTGGGCCATCGGCTGCGTTCTGAAGGACGTCACGTTCGTCGACGCCTGGTGGGCGCTGGGGCTGGCCTTCATGGCCGTGACGACCTTCCTGCAGGCGGATGGCTCGCCTGCCCGGATGCAGTTGCTGCTGGTGCTCGCCGGCGTCTGGGGGCTGCGCCTCGGTCTGTACATCCTTTGGCGCTGGCGCTCACATGGGCCGGACAGGCGCTATGTGAAGATGCTGACCCGCGCGCAGGAGACCAAGGGCTGGAGCTTCCCGGTCGCGTCCTGGCGTCTGGTCTTCATGTTCCAGGCTCCGATCCTTTGGGCCGTCAGCCTCCCGGTCCAGCTGGGTCAGCTTTCGACCACCCCGGCCGCAATCGGAACGCTCGGCTGGATCGGCGCCGCGTTGGTGATCTTCGGCATCCTGTTCGAGAGCACCGCCGACTTCCAGCTGGTGCGCTTCAAGGCGAACAAGGCCAACGAGGGCAAGGTGCTGTCCAGCGGCCTCTGGAAATATACGCGTCACCCGAACTACTTCGGCGACCTGTGCGTCTGGTTCGGCCTTTGGCTGGTGGCGGCCGAGACGGGGCTGCTGGGCATCGTCTCCATCGCCGGCCCGCTGCTGCTCCTGCTGATGTTCGTGAAGTACAGCGGAGGGCCGTCCTACGAGAAACGCCTGACCTATCAGCGTCCCGGCTATGCGGAATACATCGCCCGCACCAGTTCGCTGATCCCGTGGCCGCCAAAGAAGGCGGGGGCCGCGTGAAGCGGCCCGCCACCCCCCGCGTCATGTCCACCCCCGGGATCGGCGAGATGACGCCGCGGGGGATGGGGGCCTTGCTGGACATCCACGCCGCGCGCGATCCGGACGCTCCGGCCCTGTCGTTCGAGGAAACGACCCTGACCCGCGCGGCGCTCGCTTCGCGGGTCAACCGTCGAGCACGGACCCTGGAACGACTGGGCGTGCAGGCGGGAGACTTCGTCGCCATCGCCTTGCCGAACACCCCGGCCTTCCTGGAACTGGCGTTCGCGATCTGGGCCCTCGGAGCGACCCCGGCGCCCCTGTCGCACAAGCTGCCGGCCGCTGAACTGGCGGGTATCCTTGATCTGCTGAAGCCTCGACTGGTGGTCATCAATGATGCGGCGAAGGCGGGCGAATGGCCCGCTCATGCGGAGGCCGACACCTTCGACCCCGACGCCGACAGCAGCCCGCTGCCGGAGAAGATCGCGCCTCACCTGAAAGCTATCGCCTCGGGCGGCAGCACCGGGCGGCCCAAGGTCATCGTCGATATGTCGCCGGGGGTCGCAGACCCGGACAAGCCCCTGCTGGGCATGTTGCCGGATGACGACGTCCTGATGAATCCGGGGCCGCTGTATCACGCCGCCCCCTTCGGCATGACCTGCTTCGCGCTCGGTTGGGGCCTGCACGTGGTGCTGATGCCCCGCTTCGACGCCGAGGAAGCCCTTCGTCTGATCGAGCGGCACAAGGTCCGCTGGTTGTTTCAGGTGCCGACCATGATGCACCGCATCTGGGCCCTGCCGGATGAGGTGAAGGCGAAGTACGACATCAGCTCGCTGGACGCGGTCATGCACATCGCGGCCCCTTGTCCGCCCTGGCTCAAGCAGGCCTGGATCGACTGGGTGGGGGCCGAGACGGTCTGGGAGCTCTACACCGGTACGGAGGCCATGGGCGGCACCGGCATCAACGGTGTCCAGTGGTTGAGCAAGCCCGGCTCGGTCGGCCGCATCCTGCCCGGCTACGAAATGCAGGTCCTGCGCCCGGACGGCTCGCCCTGTGACATCGACGAGGTCGGGGAGATCTTCTTCCGCCCATTGCGGGGGCAGGGCGCCACCTACCGCTACCTCGGCGCCGAGCCGAAAGCGGTTGGCGGCTTCGAGACCCTCGGTGACATGGGACGGGTGGACGCGGATGGCTATCTGTTCCTCGCCGACCGTCGTGTGGACATGATCCTGTCGGGGGGCGCGAACGTCTATCCGGCCGAGGTCGAGGCGGCGATCGACGCCTTCCCGGGGGTTCAGTGCAGCGTGGTCATCGGCCTGCCCGATGACGATCTGGGCCAGCGCGTCCACGCCATTGTTGAGACCGTGGACGGAGCGCTGGATCAGGCGGCGCTCGCTGAATTCCTCGCCGACCGCATCGCCCGCTACAAACAGCCCCGCACGTTCGAGGTCACCGCCGACCGCCTGCGTGATGATGCGGGCAAGGTCCGGCGCAGTCAGCTTAGAGCCGAGCGGCTGGAGCGCTGATACGGGCATGAAAAGAGGCGCACGGTCGCCCGTGCGCCTCTCGCTTTCGTCCCGTCCGGATCAACCCATCGCGGCCGGGTCCTTCATCTGGAAATAGTCGCGCCAGGCGACGATCTTGCCAGCGTCATTGAATTCGATGATGCCCATATAGGGGTGGGACACCTTCACCCCCTCGGCGTTGACGTAGTCCTCGCGGCCTTCTGTCAGCACCTTTTTGCCGTTCTGGGCCCAGTTATCGAGCACCCACTCGGTCTCTGAGTGATTGGCCCAATAGCGGCTGATGAACCTGTCGACCCAGTCGATTCCGATCAGGGGCCGCGTGCCGACGTGGTAGTGGTACTCTATGGCCGGGTCGAAGGCATCTAGGAACGCCGCCTTGTCGCGGCGTCCCGAGACTTCCATCAATGCCCGCAGGCGGTCGATCGGCGCGGTCACGCCGTAGCCTTGGTGGCGTCCGGCTTCGCCGGGGCGTGAACCTGCGAGGTGTCGTAATAGTCCCGCATCCGGCGGATCAGGCCGTCGCGCACCTCGAACACCTGCACGAAAGGATTGTCCATCTTCACGCCCGTGGCGCGATCAATGAGAACCTCCATGCCTTCCACGAACAGCACCTCGCCGTTCTCGGCCGAATGGGTCACGCGCCATTCCTGCTGGTCAAAGCCCTGCTCATAATTGGACAGGAATTTGCGCATCTTCTCCTTGCCCACGGCAGCCCGTTTGGTGGGGTGCCAGTGGTACTCGATGTCGTCGGACAGGGTGGCGATGAAGCTCTCGACATCGCGCTTTTTCCACGCGGCCATCATGGCCTCGACCACCTTCATATTCTCGCCCATGGCGTCACTCCCGTTCTTGTCGTTGAGCCAACGCTAGGACGGTAAGTTTGTTTATGCAAGCGACCTGACTTGCGCTTTCAAACCGAAACTTTCACGTCCCGGTGAACGCATTGGGGATCAGGCGATGGTGTGGCCCTTGCCCGGCTTCAGCAGAACCTCGGACATCTTCAGCCGTCCCTTGCAGACGCTGCAATCCACCTCGCTGGCCAGCGCCGCGCCGCAATTGTGTCGGATGCGGACGGGGGCTCCCGCCTTGTCCTTGAGCCAGGTCTCGGCCCAATTCAACATCGTCAGGGCGTGGGGATAGAGGTCCAGCCCCTTCTTGGTCATCCAGTACTCGTACCGGGGCGGGGTGATCTCGTAGAGCCGCCGTTCGAAGATGCCGGCGGTCTCCAGCGTGCGCAGGCGGTCAGTCAGGATGTTGGATGCGATACCCAGCATGTTCTGCATTTCATCGAACCTGTGGATGCCGAAATACTGGACGCTGACGACCAGACCGGTCCACCGATCGCCCAGCAGGTCGACCAGCTCAAGGGCCGCCGTGCCGTCGGTGGGCTGACGTTTGCGGTGCATGCGCTGGACGGGGAGCTTTTCCATCCCCTGGCCGGGGCCGGGCACGAAGCTGCAGCTATGCAGGGTCATGGGCTCGCCGCAGTCAGAGCATCGCACCTCAGGCAGCATCGCCTTGCCGCAGACCGTATGCACGAAGACGGTCGGGGCGCGGCGGCCTGCGACGCCCCAGCGCACGCCCCAGCCCCACATCAGGATCATGCTGTCGAACAGGTCGAGCCCGCGCGGCGTCAGATGATAGGCCATACGTGCGCCCTCATCCTTGTGCGGGCGCTTCTCGAGAATGCCGTGCCGTTCCAGCGCCTGCAGGCGGCTGGACAGGGTGCTGCGCGCACCGCCCAGCCGTTCGTGAAACTCCTCGAACCGGGTGGCGCCGAGGAAAGCTTCCTGAACGATCAGCAGGCTCCAGCGGTCACCGAGCGCATTGAGCGCCCGGTTCAGGGAACTTTTCGGAACCAGCCGGGTCTTCGGCGCGCCTTGGGAAGCCATGGCTTGTCTTAGCGGTCTGGCCGAGCGGGTTTCAAGCGGTCGAGAGCTTCTGTCGGCGAACGGACAGACCGGCGGTTTCCCGATCAAACGTCTCCGCGGTGATCCCGTCCGCCCGCAGCCCCGTCTTCTGGATCTTGTTGGTCGGGGTTTTCGGCAGTTCCGCCTCGACCCGCACATAGCGCGGCACCATGAAGTGGGTCATGCGCGGGATCAGGTATTCGATCAGTTCCTTCGGATCGATGGTCGCGCCGGGAACCGGGGCGACCGCCACCATCACCTCCTGCTCGCCGCCGGGCAGATCGACACCATAGGCCGCCGCCTCGCGCACCGCCGGATGACCGCAGACCTCAATCTCGATCTCCAGCGAGGACATGTTCTCGCCGCGCCTTCGGATCGCATCCTTCTTGCGGTCGATGAAGAAGAAGCAGCCCTCCTCGTCGCGCCGCATCAGGTCGCCGGTGTGGAACCAGCCATTGCGCCAGGCCTCGGCCGTCGCTTCCGGATCGCCCAGGTAGCCGTGGCTCAGGGTCCAGGGATTGTCGGCCCGAATGACCAGTTCGCCGGGTTCTCCGTGCGGCACCTCGTTGTCAAAGGCGTCAACGATCCGGCATTCCATGCCTTCGCGCGCCCGACCGCACGAGCGCATCACCGGCTCGTTCACCGCGCAGATCAGAGGGCCTGACACCTCGGTCATGTTGAAGCCCGAGATGTAGTCGAAGCCGAACCGGTCAGCGAGCGCGACCGTGTCCTCGGTGATCGGCGCCAGGGTCACCATCCGCAGTGGATTGTCCCGGTCGTCCGGCTTCGGCGGTTCCTTCATCAGGAAGGCGGTCAGGGCGCCGATCAGGCCGCTGCACACGGTTGATTCCGTCTCACGGATCACGTCCCAGAAGCGTCGTGTGTCGAACGCCTCGAACAGGGCGACCGAACCGCCGCAGGCGACCGCCGCGGTGATCGCCGCGATGCCGCCGACATGGAACATCGGCAGGTTGACCAGCATCCGGTCGTCGCCGTGCATGTAGCCGTAGGTGACCTTGCCGGTCGTCCACTCCTGCACATAGGAGGTCAGCACCGCCTTCGACGGGCCGGTCGTGCCGGAGGTGAAGATGACCACGGGCACGTCCCATGGATCCGACTCGACCCGGACATAGGCCGAGGCATCGCCGGTGAGGGCAGAGGCAGGTTCGACCGCGACGTCCAGATTGATCGGGCCGTGTGGTTCGCCGGTCAGGATCAGGCGCTGGACCGATCCCAGCGAAAGGCCTTCCAGTCGTTCGACCAGATCAGGGTGCACGATCAGGATCGTCGCCCCGGTCTTGCGAATCGCGTGCTCCAGCAGCTTGCCGCGGAAGCTGGTGTTGATCGGCGCCAAGGCTGCGCCGGCGAAGTTCGCGCCGAACCACGAGCGAACGAGCGCCGCCGAGTTCGGCGCCCAGGCGGCGACGATGTCGCCCTTTCTCACGCCACGTGACTGCAAGGCGACGGCTGTCTCCAGCGCCCGTTGCCGGGTCTGGCTCCAGCTCCATGTCTCGCCGGTCTCATATCGGATGAAGACCTTGTCCGGCGTCGCGGCGGCGTATCGATCCAGCAGGCGCGGGATCACGCACTCATCCGCCGTCGGCGGCTTCGGATCGAACCAGGGAAGCTGCAGTCCGCCCATCAGTTCTCTCCCTGCCACTCGCGCGCCTCTTCCACGCTGGCGCGGAAGTGGGGCAGCGTCTTGATCAGGATGAGCGAGGCGACGGTGATGCAGATACCGCTGACGATGGACAGCGACAGGCCGATCTTCTGCGAACCGCCCAGCAGAGTGTCGCTGATCGCCGCCACGATGGTCGGGCCGCCGGCCAGCGAGATCAGGTTGCCGATCAGGAAGTAGATAGCGGTGACCTGCGCCCGGAACTGGTTGGGCGACACCGACTGCAGCGAGGTCGCGGGCAGGCTGTTCATCACCCCGGCGAAGAAACTGAATACGGCCAGCGAGGCGACGGTCAGGGGCGCGGTCGGCATCAGGGGCGTGGCGATGGCGAAGGGGATGCTGCACACCAAACCGATGATGGCGGCGAACAGCGGGGCGTCCTTGCGGCCGCGCGAGGACAGGAAGTCGCTCAGCCAGCCGCCGACCAGCACGCCCGGCGTCGCGGCCAGCAGCAGGACCGCGCCATAGGTGAAGCCGACCTGCGAGGCCGTCCAGCCATGGGTGCGGATCAGAACCGCCGGAATCCAGGCGAGGTAGGAAATGCCCGCGATTCCGAAGATCGAGAAGCCGATGATCATGGCGTAGAAGGTCTTCTTGCGCGCCCACAGGAAGCGCATCACGCCGGAGTGGGCGTCGGCCTTCACCAGTCCCTGACGAGGCGGCTCGCGGACGATCAGGAACAGGGCGGCGATCAGCAGGCCGGGCAGGCCGACCAGAACAAAGGTCTGTTGCCAGGGAGCCAGTTCACCGACGAGCGGCAGGGTCAGGGAACCGTGGTGGGCGATGACGTCGATCACCCCGCCGCCGATCATCAGGGCCAGACCGGCGCCGATATACGGCCCCATGGAATAGACCGCCAGAGCGCGGGCCCGCATGCGGGGCGGGAAGTAGTCCGAGATCATGGAGTAGGCGGCGGGCGACAGGGCCGCCTCGCCGATGCCGACGCCGATCCGCGCCGCGAAAAGGGCCCAGAAACTGTTGGCCAGACCGCAGCACACGGTCATTACGCTCCACACCACAATGCCGATCATGATGATCAGGCGGCGGCTGCCCCGATCGGCCAGCCGCGCCAACGGCACGCCCAGAAGGGTGTAGAACAGCGAGAACGCCAGGCCTGCCAGCAGGCTGAATTCAGTGTCGCTGATGTTCAGGTCCGCGCGGATCGGCTCGACCAGAAGGCTGAGGATCTGCCGATCTATAAAGCTCGAGGTGTAGGCCACCATCAGCGCAGCGACCGCGAACCATCCCCATCCGGGATGGGGCCAGATCCGGGCCTTTTGAGCGAAGGCCGTGGCGGGCGTTTCAGGGGACGTCGTACTGGTCATCGGCGAGGTCCGGTCAAGCAATCAATCTAAAGGTGAAAGTGACTAGGCGCAGCCTGATCGCCGGCGCGGGACGGGATATCGCGCCTCGTCACGGCCCGCGAAAGCGGTCCGGTCTGATCGCCATGACGTAAGGCCGATGTCTCCATGGGCTCGCCTCAACTCCCTGTTCTCGCGCCGGTTTTCCGGTCTGCGTGGCCTTACGCACTGACTTGTCGCCGGCTCCCGGGAGCTATGGCGAAGCGAGCGTCGCGACCGTCACACACTCAAGCATGGAAGTTGGTCTGATTACAAAAGCTATTTGACAGTCTGAATACGCAAGTTACACCTAGCACTGAAGCACCTCGGCTAAACGAGGGCTCATGGGAGGATAGGGCGTGACCATTCGAGGTTCGATCAGCGTATCCGCATTGCTTCTGGCGGCTTCTCTCGGCGCGACGCCGGTGTGGGCCCAGACGGCACCGCAAACACCGCCGCAAGACAACGCGACCCAGCTGGACGAGGTGATCGTCACCGCGACCAAGCGGGAAGAGCGGCTCATTGACGTCCCGGTCGCCGTGACGGCCATCGGGTCGGAACAGCTCCAGAATTCGGGCGTGTCCGACATTCGTGAGCTGACGGGCCTGGCGCCCAGCGTCCAGTTCCAGACCCCGGGTGGCGGCGCCGACTCGTCGATCCGCATCCGTGGCATCGGCACCACCTCCACCAACCCAGGGCTCGAGTCCTCGGTCGGCGTGGTGATCGACGGCGTGACCCGCGCCCGCACCGGCGTGGCCCTGTCCGAGCTGGGTGATCTTCAACGTATCGAAGTCCTGCGCGGCCCGCAGGGCACCCTGTTCGGCCGTAACACCTCGTCGGGTCTGATCAACGTCGTCACCCGTGACCCGAGTTTCGCCGGCGTCGAGGGACGGCTGGAAGGCACCTACGGCAACTACTCGGACATGCGTCTGGCCGGGGCCATCAACATTCCGCTGTCGGACAACGCCGCCTTCCGTCTGGAAGCCAGTTCCGAGACCCGCGACGGCTTCTACCAGGACGCCAACAGCGCCGAGACCCTGGACAATCTGGATCGCCAGTTCGTCCGCGCCAAACTGCGTTGGGAGCCGAGCGACACACTGACGTGGCGCTTCAGCGCCGACTACACCAACCGTGATGAGAACTGCTGCGTGGCCGTTCTCGCCATCGCCGGCCCGACCTATGGTCTGGTCAACACCTTGGCGGGCGCGCGTGGCGACGTGGGCTACACCAGCACCGACCCGTTCGACCGCGAGGCCTCCAAGTCCAGCGGTCGCCAGAACCAGGAAGACATCGTCGACTGGGGCGTTTCGGCCCAGGCCGACTGGGAGCTTGGTTTCGGCACCCTGACCTCGATCACGGCGTATCGCAGCTGGGAAGCCTATCGCTCGCAGGACTTTGATCACTCGGGCGCTGACCTGGGCTTCTTCGCCCCGGACGGCCTGCACCAGAGTTTTGACGTCTTCACCCAGGAAGTCCGCCTGCAAGGCACGGCGGGCATGGTCGACTGGCTGGTCGGCGCCTACTACTCGGACGAGGACGTGATGAACGACTCCGCGTACCGGATGGGCGCGGACTACCCGCTGATCTACGGCGGCGCCGCAACCTTCCAGGCGACGACCCTGGCGGCCTTTACCCCGGGCGACGGCGCCCGTGGCATCGGCAACCAGAACGGCCGCGACATGTCGGTCTTCACCCACAACATCTTCAACATCACCGACCAGCTGAGCATCACGGCGGGTCTGCGCTACACCAACAACAAGAAGTCGATCGATTTCAGGGGCGAGAACTTCAACCCGGCGTGCGACAGCGCCGTGGCGACGGGGGATGCGCCGGGGATCACCCGCTTCTGCGCCCCGTTCTGGGATACCCGCTTCAACACGGCCGGAGACTCGGACTCGCGAACCGAGGATGCCGTCACCGGCACCTTCAACGTGTCGTATGAGTTCCTGCCGACCCTGACGAGCTACCTCTCGTACTCGCGCGGATACAAGTCGGGCGGCTACAACTTCGACCGGGCCGGCTTCACCACTCCGGCCACGCCGAACGCCGCTGATCTGGCCTTCTCGGACGAGACGGTGGACGCCTATGAGTTCGGTCTGAAGGGCGAGTTCTTCGACCGCACCCTGACGGCCAATCTCGCGATCTTCCATCAGAAGTTCTCGGGCTTCCAGCTGATCGAGTACACGGGCGTCAACTTCGTGGTTCGCAGCCTCGAGGAAGCGATCTCGGAGGGCGCGGAGCTGGAGATCACCTGGCGTCCGATGCCGGGCCTGACCCTGACCAACGGCCTCAGCTACACCGACGCCTACTATCCGACGAGCGCCGGCAACTCGGCCTACTCGGGTCGGGAGATGGAGCAGTCGCCGGACTGGGTGAACGTCACCTCGGTCACCTATGAGTTCCCGATCGGCGAGCAGCTGACCGGCGTGGCCTATATCGACAACCGTTACAGCTCCGAGTTCTACACCGGCGGCTTCGATCCGAACCGGATCCAGCCCTCGTTCTCGGTCGCCAACGCCCGCCTCTCCCTGCGGGGACCGGACGAGACCTGGGCGGTCGACATCTGGGCGCGGAACCTGTTCGACAAGGACTACTATCGCCGCGTGATCCCGGCCACGTTCCAGGCCGGATCCTACTCGGCCTTCCTCGGCGACCCCCGTACCTACGGGATCACCCTGCGGCGCACCTTCTGACGGACGCTGCGTTTTCCTGAACCTTGGGGCCCCGGCGCGATCCTGACGCCGGGGCCTTCTTCTTGTCTGTTGCAAAGAAGCCCTCCCAATCGACGGGGGAGGGCTGGTTGGGGGTGAGTTCAGGCTGTTTGAGGCGGTGCGGGGGAGGTGGTGTCAGCGCCTTGTGCGCCACGCTTTCAAGACCTGGCGCCCACCCCCATCCCCGGCCCTTCCCCGTCGAGGGGGAAGGGAGAGGGTTTTGGCTAGAACCCCATCTGCTTCGCCGCCAGGTCGCGCAGGATCTCCTCGGAGCCGCCGCCGATGACGAAGATGCGGGCCTCGCGGTAGATGCGCTCGACGCGGTTGTCGCCGGTGTAGGCGCGGCCGCCGAGGACCTGCAGGCTTTCGCGGGCGCAGTGCTCCAGCGTGGTGGTGGCCTGCACCTTCAGCAGGGCCAGATCGGCGACCGGGGTCTCGCCGCGCTGGAAGCGCCAGACGAGAATGTCGAGGAAGGCGTAGGCGGCCTTGAGGCGCTGGATCATCTCCACGATCTTGTGGCGCATCGACTGGTGGTCGATCAGCCGCTTGCCGAAGGTCTGGCGCTCGCGGGCGAACGAGATCGCCTCCGCGATGCAGGTTCGGGCCATGGCGAGGGTGGCGGAAATGCCGCTGAAGCGCTCGATGTTGAACTGGCCGGCGAGGCCCGCGAAGCCGCGGTTCTCGACCCCGATCAGGTTGCTGACGGGAACCTCGACATTGTCGAACTTCAGCCAGCCGTTGTTGCGATTGTACCATTCAAGGCCGGGCACCGGGCCGCGGGTCAGGCCTGCCCGATCGGTCTCGATCAGCAGCATGGACAGACCGCCCATGCCGGGGCCGCCGGTGCGCACGGCGGTGAGCAGGAAGTCGGCCTTCATGGCGCCCGAGATCAGGGTCTTGCCGCCGTTGACGACGAAGACGTCGCCCTTGCGCTCGGCGGTGGTGGTGAAGGCCGAGACATCGGAGCCGCCGCCCGGTTCGGTGACGGCAAAGGCGATCTTCTTCCGGCCCGCCAGCACCGGCTTGGCGACGCGCTCCAGCATCTCCGGCGTGCCGCCCGAGATGATCGGGGGCAGGGCGATCCACGGGGTGGCGAGGTCGGCGAAGACCACGCCGGAGCCGAGTCGGAAGAACTCCTCGGCGAAGATGATGCGATCCCACAGGTCGATGTCCTCGCCCGTACCGCCGAGGTCTTCGCGGAAGCCCATGCCGAGAATCCCGGCCTTGGCCGCCTCGACATAGAGGCTGTCGGGGAAGTCGGAGGCGGCGTCCCAGTCCTTCAGGTTCGGGGCGATGTGGGTGTCCACGAAGGTCCGAAGCTGGGTCCGCCAGCCGTCATGCCGCGCCGTGAGGAAGGGGCTGGGCGGGCGCAGGCCGTCGAAGTCGAGCGCCGTAGCGGTGTGGTCTGCCATCGATAATCCTCCCGTTTCGCGCCGTGTTCGGCGTCGCTTTCGATTTGATACTAAAAGCCCTCGCCAAGGACGACAAGAATGGTATTCTAACGAAAGCCACTATTTCCGGGCCTCTGGTCCGCAAGGAGTTTTCGATGGGTTTCGAACCGACCGGCGCCGCGCGTGATGTCCAGCTGGGCAAGGTCTCGCAGGAGCCGTTCAAGGTCACGCTGAAGCCGAACGAGCATCCCTACATGACCGGCGCCTGGACGCCGCAGCATGAGGAGTTCACGGCCGAGGACATGCCGGTGATCGGGACCATCCCGACCGACATCGACGGCGTCTATGTGCGCAACACCGAGAACCCGGTGCATGAGCCGATCGGCCGTTATCACCCGTTCGACGGTGACGGCATGATCCACACGATCAGCTTCCGGGACGGCAAGGCCGCCTATCGCAACCGTTTCGTCCGCACCAAGGGCTTCCTGGCGGAGCAGGCGGCGGGGCATGCGATCTGGGCCGGACTGGCCGAGCATCCGTCGTTGTCGCAACAGCCGGGCTGGGGCGCGCACGGCGGGCTGAAGGATTCGTCCTCGACGGATGTGATCGTCCACGCGGGGGCCATCCTGTCGACCTTCTACCAGTGCGGTGAGGGCTATCGCCTCGACCCCTACACCATGGAGCAGCTGGAGAGCGCCGATTGGGTCCCACCGGAAGGGATTTCGGCCCACCCGAAGGTCGATGAGAAGACCGGCGACCTGCTGTTCTTCAACTACTCCAAGGCCGCGCCGCACATGCATTATGGTGTGGTCGGGCCGGACAACAGGCTGAAGCATTTCACGCCGATCCCGCTGCCGGGCGCGCGCCTGCCGCACGACATGGCGTTCACGACCAATTATTCGATCCTGAATGACTTCCCGCTGTTCTGGGAAGAAGACCTGCTGCCCAAAGGCATCCATGCGGCGCGCTTCCATCCGGAGATGAAGTCGCGGTTCGGGATCATTCCGCGCTACGGCAAGGCCGAGGATGTGCGCTGGTTCGAGGCCGATGCGACCTACGTCCTGCACTTCCTCAATGCATGGGAGGAGGGCGACGAGATCGTCATGGACGGCTACTTCCAGGACAACCCGGTGCCCCAGACCAGCCCGGACGCTTGGCCGGGGCATGAGCGGATCATGACCTTCCTCGACCAGAACATGCTCCAGCCCAAGCTGCACCGCTGGCGCTTCAACCTGAAGACCGGCGAGACGACCGAGCAGCGGCTGGATGATCGGGTGCTGGAGTTCGGCATCATCAACAACCAGTACGGCGGGGTGAAGTACCGCTACGCCTACAGCGCCGTGTCCAAGCCCGGCTGGTTCCTGTTCACAGGTCTGGTCAAGCACGACATGGATACGGGCGAGAGCTGGGCCGTCGACTTCGGCCCGGAACGCTACGGCTCCGAGCCCGGGTTCGCCCCGCGCATCGGCGCGACGAGCGAGGATGACGGCTATCTGATCACCTATGTCACAGACATGATCGAGAACCGGTCGGAATGCGTGATCTATGATGCGCAGAAGCCCGGCGACGGGCCGGTGGCGCGGATCATCCTGCCGGGCCGTCTGTCCAGCGGCACCCACGCCACCTGGGCGCAGGGCGAAACCATCCGCGCCTCGCAGGCGGCGGCGTAAGGGACAGGACAAATGACCTACATCCTCGGCGGCTGGCAGTCGGACTTCGCGCGCAACTACGCCCGTGAGGGGCTGGAGATCGGCGACGGCTTCGCGGAGGCCGTTCACGGCGCGCTGGATCAGACGGGGCTGGAACCGGAAGACATCGACGTAGGCCACGTCGGCAACTTCGTCGGCGACCTGTTCACCGGTCAGGGGATGTTGGGCGGTTTCTTCGCCATGGCGGACGACCGGTTCACCGGCATGCCCGCCTCGCGCCATGAGGCGGCCTGCGCCTCGGGCAGTCTGGCGATCATGGCGGCGACGGCGGACATCGAGTCCGGCCGCTACGGGACCTCGCTGGTGCTGGGTCTGGAGATGATGCGCAACGTCCCCGGCGTGACGGCCGCCGAGCATCTGGGCGCCGCCGCATGGGCCGGGCACGAATATCTGGACGCCACCTATCCCTGGCCGCGCGCCTTCTCGGACCTGACCGAGGAGTACGACCGCCGCTACGGCATCAGTGAGCAGCATCTGCGCCGGATCGCGCAGATCAATTTCGCCAACGCCAAGCGCAATCCGAACGCCCAGACCCGGAACTACCAGTTCACCGAGGCCAGCTTCTCGAACGACGACGAGGCCAATCCGGTGATCGAGGGGCGGGTGCGCAAGACCGACTGCGGGCAGGTGACGGACGGGGCATCGGCCATCGTTCTGGCCTCGCCGGAGCGGGCGGCCGAGTATGCGCGCAAGCGGGGGATTCCGCTGGAAAGCCTGCCGCGCATCAAGGGCTGGGGCCATCGCTGCGCGCCCCTCGACTATGGCCGGAAAATCCGGGCCAGCGAGGGGCAGGCCTATGTCTTCCCGCAGGTGAAGCGGGCCATCGACGATGCCCGCGCGCGCGCCGGTGTGACGCTGGAGCAGATCCACGCTGTCGAGACCCACGACTGCTTCTCGATGACTGAATACATGGCCATCGACCATCTGGGCCTGACGGCGCCGGGCGAGAGCTGGAAGGCGATCGAGGCGGGCGACATCGAGATGGGCGGCAAGCTGCCGATCAATCCGTCGGGCGGCCTGATCGGCTGTGGTCATCCGGTGGGCGCGACGGGCGTGCGGATGGCGCTGGACGCGTTCAAGCAGACGACGGGCACGGCGGGCGAGATGCAGGTCGAGGGCGCGCGCAACGTCCAGACCCTGAATATCGGCGGCTCGACCACGACGACGGTGAGCCTCGTCATCGGGGTGTGAGTCCGGCGGGCGGATAGACGTCGGAGACGGTGGAGACGCGTGAAATACACCGTCTATGCCGTCTATCCCGTCTATGTCGTCTACGCGGTCTGCCGATCCCAAACCCTGTAGTGGCGGGCATTTGAACGATTCAGGGCGTTGGACGGTCCGTAATATCATCCGGGTGATAGTCTATCACTTGAGGGGGCGGCCCGGGGACCGGTTCAAATGCAGTCTGGCACGCGCCTGCGTCAAAAATGGTCGTGTGCGATCAGCTCCCGGCTTTCGTCATCCTCCGGCAAGCCGCGCAGCGGCGCAGACCGGGGAGCCTAGCGGCGCGCGTTAGCGCGACCCGAAGGGCGGCGCGAAGCAACCAAGCTGTCGGGAGCGCCGGCGCTAATCATCGACATCTTGTGTTTCGCCGCCTTCGCGGCACCGCTGGGTCCCGACTTTCGTCGGGATGACGATAGCGGGGAGGGGGTGCGGCTATCGCGCCGCCCGGATCGACACCCCCACCGTCCCTTGCGCGATCACCAGCCCGTCCGCCGTCGAAACCGTCGCCTCGACGACGGCCTTGCGGGCGTCGCGGAAGACGATGCGGCCGACGGTCTCCAGCCGGGCGCAGTCCAGCGGCGCTGCGTTGAGGAAACGCATCGACAGGTCGGTGGTCAGCAGGCTCTGTCCTGGCTCCAGAATGGTCATCACTGCGCTGCCGCCCGCCACGTCCACCAGCGCCGCCGAGACCCCGCCGTGGACCAGCTCCATGAAGTTGGCGTGGCCGGGGTCCAGATCGCAGACGATGCGGACGGACCCTTCATCGAACTCGACCGGCCGGGCGGCCAGGCGCTGGGGGAAGCCGCCGACGCTGTCGGCCCGCTGCGCCCAGCGGCGCAGAAGCTCCAGCCCCGTCGCGGTCGGGTCGAGGTCGAAGTCGACGGGCGCGATGGCGTTCACGCCGCCGCGCCCCGGACCGTCCGTCCTCCGGTCCTCGACTGGAAACGGGCGACGGCGGCGTCGTATTCGCCCGCCAGCCGGTCGACGATGTCGGCGACCGGCTCGACGGCCCGGACGGACTCCAGCCCCTGACCAGCGGCCCAGATGTCGCGCCAACGCTTGGTCGATCCGCCCGAGGTGTAGTTGCGATCCGGGGCGGCGCCGAGGTTGTCGGGGTCCTGACCGGCGGCGATCAGGCTGGGGCGCAGCCAGGACGCCGGGGTGCCGGTGACGGAGGCCGAAACGACCAGATCGTCCGGTCCGGAGTCCACCACCATCTGCTTGTACTCGGGCTGGGCCATGCTCTCGGCCGAGGCCAGGAAGCGGGTGCCCATGTAGACGAAGTCGGCGCCCGCGGCGACCGCGCCCGCCACGCCCGCGCCGTCGCCGACGCCGCCGCCGACCGCGATATAGCCGTCGAAGAAGTCGCGCACCGCCGAGATGAAGGCGAAGGGCGACAGGTGGCCGGTGTGGCCCCCGGCGCCCGCGCTGACGCAGGCCAGACCATCGACGCCGGCCTCAGCGGCCTTCTTCGCCAGCTTCATCGAGACGACGTCGGCGAAGACCAGACCGCCGTAGGACTTCACCGTCTCCATGACCGGCTTGGGCGAGCCCAGCGCCGTGATGACCACGGGCGGCTTGTACTCGGCGATCAGCCGCAGGTCCTCGGGCAGGCGGGTGTTGGTCGAGTGGGTGATCATGTTGGCGATCCACGGGGCGTCGCCCGGCTTCAGCGCGTCGGTGATCGTGCCCATCCATGTGTCGAGGTCCTCGACCGTGCGGCAATTCGGCGTGGGGAAGGCGCCGCCGATCCCCGCCTTGCAGGCGGCGATGACCAGTTCCGGCCCGCTGATCAGGAACATGGGCGCCGCGAACACGGGCAGGCGCAGGGTATCGAAGGGGGAGGTCATGCGGAGGGGGTCTCGTTGGCGACGGACTGGCGAAGCTCCCGTTTCAGGATCTTGCCGACAGGGTTTCGGGGGAGGGCCTCGATGACGTCGAGGCGTTCGATCTGCTTGTAGACGGCGACGTGACGGTCACCGGTCAGGAAGGCGTTGATCTCGGCCATGCTTGCGCTTTGGCCGGGACGGAAAACGACGAAGGCCGAGAGGCGCTCGCCCAGATTGGGATCGGGGGCGCCGACGACGGCGGCCTCGGCGACGGCCGGGTGGGCCATCAGATGGTTCTCGATCTCCTCGGAGGAGATGTTCATGCCGCCGCGGATGATGATGTCCTTCAGGCGGCCGACGAATTTCAGATACTGGAGCCGGTCGCCGGCCAGTTCGAACAGGTCGCCGGTGCGGAACCAGCCGTCGGCGTCGAAGGCGCGTTCGTTGATCTCGGGCGCGCGCCAGTAGCCGGAGAAGATGGTCGCGCCCTTGACCCGCAGCTCGCCCGGCTGACCGGCGGTGGTGATCTCCTCATCGGTCTCGGGATCGACCAGACGGGTGAAAATGCGGTCGTGCAGGACGCAGGCCCATTTGAACCCCTCGCCCAGACGCGGGAACAGGCTGGCGCGGTCGGCGGCTTCGGGCAAATCCTTCAGCGCGGAGGGGAAGGACGCCCCCTCGTTCGAGCCGAAATAGTTGACGATCTGGACGCCGTATTTCTCGTGGAAGCCGCGCACCATCCATTCCGACAGGGGCGCCGAGCCCGAGCCGATGGACTTCAGCCGCCTGAAGTCGATGCCCTCCAGCATGGCCTCATTCTGGAGGAGCAGATTCAGCACGGCGGGCGGGGCGACGGTGTAGTCGATCTTCTCGTCCCGCATCTGCCTGAGCAGGACCTGCAGGTCGAACGGATGGTGCTGGATCAGGGCGCCGCCGAGCAGCAGCCAGCCGATGAAGGCGGTGGAAATGCCGCCCATATTGACCATCGGGAAGGGGTTCAGCAGGCGGGCGCCGGGCTCCAGATCGGCGGCGTCGATGACGCCATGGCCCATGATGAGCCATTCGTTGTGACTGCGCGGCACGCCCTTGGGCTGGGCCTCGGTGCCGGAGGTCCAGCAGATGGTGACGATGTCATCGGCGGTGATGCGCGCATCCTTCGCCGCCTTCTGCGCCGCCTTGTGCAGGGCGGGCGTGACGCCGTCCATGAGGGGCTCAAGGTCCAGACCGCCGTCCGGGCAGGTGGCGCCCAGGACGAAGACGTGGCGCAGGGTCGGGCAGGTCGCCTTCAGCCCGACGATCATCTCGCCGTGCATCTGCTTGCCGATGCGGTCGTTGGTGATGGCGGCGACCGCATCGGTGCGGTCGATGATGTAGGACAGCTCATGCTCGCGGTACTGGACCGGGGCGGGGCTGACGATCACGCCCAGCCGCAGGCAGGCCAGATAGCTGATGGTCAGCTCGGCGATGTTCGGCAGCTGGACCACGACCACGTCGTCCTTGCCGATGCCGTGGGCGGTCAGGACGGCGCAGAGGCGGTCGACGGCGTCGGCGGTCTGACGCCAGGTCAGACGCTCGGCGGTCCCGCCGACGATGTCAGGGGCGTTGAACGGATCGACCAGGGCCTCGGCGTCTGGATGGGCCTTCACATGCTTCAGGAACAGGTCGTCCAGGGTGACGTCGCCCCACCAGCCCCTGGCCTTCATCTCACGGATGCGGTGCTCGGGAATGACGATCATGGGCGGGCCTCCTCGGCGGTGTTGGCGTCGGGATAGAGCAGGCTGCGGACCTCGCCGCGCACGACCTTGCCGACCGGGTTGCGGGGCAGGGCGGGCATGAGGTGCAGGCGTTTGGGGGTACGGACGGGGCCGATGGCGTCGCGGACGAAGGCGCGGATGGCGTCGTCGTCCACGAAACGGGCGTCGACGGCCACGGCGGCCTCCAGACGCTCGCCCCAGACGTCGTCGGGCAGGCCGAAGGCGCAGGCTTCGCGCACGGCGGGGTGGGCGTTCAGCGCCGCCTCGACCTCGCCCGGATAGACGTTGTAGCCGCCGGTGATGATCAGCTCCTTTGAACGACCGATCAGGGTCAGGCGGCCGTCGGCGTCGATGCGGCCGATGTCGCCGGTCTTCAGCCAGCCCTCGTGACGCGAGGCGGCGGTCAGGTCGGGGGCGTCCAGATATTCGGTGCGGGCCAGATCGCCGCCGACCACCACCTCGCCCTCTCCGCGCGGGACGACGTGCCCCTCGCGGGTCAGCAGGCCGACGGGCGTGCCGGGGAAGGGGCGACCGACGCTGGATCGCAGGGCGGGATCGGCGGTCTCGGCGGCGGTCAGGCCGGTGATGGCCATGGGGGCCTCGGTCTGGCCGTAGAGGCTGGAGAGGACGGGGCCGAAGCGGCAGACGGCCTGCGCGACGCGGCCCGGCGACATGGGGGCGGCGGACCAGGTGAGGTGGCGCAAGCGCGGGAAGTCATCGGGGCCGAAGTCCGTCTCGCCCATAAGCAGGGCGATCAGGGTCGGGGGCATGAAGACGACGCTGACCCGATGCTTCAGCTCGGACAGGATGGCGGCGCGGTCGGGTGTGGCCAGCAGGACGTGGGCCCCGCCCGCCGCCAGCCCCGGCAGCACATAGTGGGCCGCGCCGTGGGTCAGGGGGGCGACGGCCAGGTTCACGTCATCGGCGGTGAAGCCGTAAAACTGTCGGAGCGAGCGCAGGGCGGCGGCGCCGCTGGCCTGAGACTGGATCACGCCCTTGGGCACGCCGGTCGAGCCGCCGGTGAATTTCAGGGCGAAGGGCGCGGCGGGGTCGTCGAAGATGGCGGGCGGGGCGACGTCGGGCAGGCTGTCCAGCCAGGCCTCCAGCGGCAGGGGGCGACGCGTGGCACCCAGCACGCCGATAGAGCCTGCGTCGTGCAGGGTCAGCGCCAGCCCGGCGCGACGCTGGAAGTCCCCGTTCAGCCCGGCGCCGTTGCGTGGATTGAGCGGCGTCCAGACCGCATTGGCGCGCAGGATGGCGAGGTAGGCGACGACATGCCGCCAACTGTTCGCCGCGCACAGGCCGATGCGGTCGCCGGGCTGGATCCCGCGGGCCGTCAGGTCGGCGGCGGCGCGCTCGACGAGGGCGATCAGCGCGCCGTGGGTCAGGGTCACGTCGCCGTCGTACAGGGCTGCCCGGTCGGCCTTGGCGGCGGCGTTTTCGTAAAGGGCGCGGATCGGGTGGGTCATGCGGCCCACCGTTCCAGAACGGTGACGACGGTGGCCGCTTCCTCGACGCCGAGGAAGCCGCCGCCGTTCTCGGCCACGGCGATGCGGGCCTGTTCGACCTGACGCGGGCCGGCCTCGTCGCGCAGCTGGGTGGTCAGTTCGAACAGCTGGGCGAGGCCCGTGGCGCCGACCGGATGACCCTTGGCGACGAGGCCGCCGGAGGGGTTCACGGGGGTCCGGCCGCCCAGCGCGAAATCGCCCGTCGCCACCCGGGCGCCGACCGTGCCGGGCTCGGCGAGGCCGAGGTTCTCGATCTGCTGAAGCTCGGCGTAGCTGGTGGCGTCATGGACCTCGACGACGTCGATGTCGGCGGGTCCGATTTCGGCCTGCTCACAGGCCTGTGTCGCGGCCCGGCGGCCGATGTGGTTCGCGAGGTCGTCGGGTGCGCGGACGCCGGCGCTGACCAGAGCGCAGCCCCGGACACGGACGGCGCGCCCGGCGGCGCCCAAGCGCTTCAGGCCTCTGGCCGAGCAGACGATGGCGGCGGCGGCGCCGTCGCTGACCGGGGCGCACATGGCGCGGGTGAAGGGGAAGACGATGGGCTTGTCGGCCAGCACCTGAGAGGCGGTCATGGCGGTGCGATACTGGCTGCGCGGATTGTGCGCGGCTGCGGTGTGGTTCTTGGCGGCCAGCAGGGCGAGGTCGAGCGGGGTCGAGCCGAAGCGGGCCAGGTGGGCGCGGGCCTGGGCCGCGTACAGGTCCATGAACAGGCTGCGCCCATCTGTCGGCGCCTCGCCGCCCATGGCGCGGATGTAGTCCAGAACGGCCTCGCGGTCGTGAATGTCGGTTCCGCCCGCGAAGGCGGCGGCGACCCGGTCGGGGCGGTCGGGGAAGACCATCTTCTCGACGCCGACGACGAGGCCGACATCGCCTGCTCCGGCGCGCAGCCAGTGGATGGCTTGCAGCAGGGCGGTGGAGCCGGAGGCGCAGGCGTTCTCGACATTGACGACGGGGATGCCCGTCAGACCGAGCGGACGCAGGGCGATCTGGCCGCGCACGGTGTTCTGTCCCTCCAGCATCGGCTGCCGGGTGTTGGAGAACCACGCGGCCTCAATGTCAGCGACGGCCGCGCCCGCGTCCGACAGGGCGGCGGTGACGGCCTCGGCGGTCAGCGTCTTGACGCTGTCGCCCGGCCGCTTGCCGAAGGCGGTCATGGAGACTCCGGCGAGGAAGACGTCCTGTGTCGGGGGGGCGCTCATGCCAGCGGCCGCCGTCGCTGGACGATGCGGAAGCGCGAGGCGACGAAGGCCAGATCGGCCAGGCAGGCGTTGCCCGCCGGATTCAGGCCGGTGACGTGATAGTCGCTGTAGGCGGCGGCGAAATTGATCCACATCGCGCCGGTCAGGTTGATCGACAGGTTGGCGCCGGCGGTTTCGTAGGCCGGAATGGCACGGTCGATAAAGGCCTCGTCGGTCGAGTAGAGGTAGGAGCTGATCGAGCCCTTCGTCTTCGCCAACCAGGTCGCCTCCATCACCGCCTCTTCGGCGGGACGGGAGACGAGGAACAGGACAGGGCCGAAGCGTTCCTCCGCATAGATTTCGGGATCGCTGTCGCCCTCGATGGCGATAACCAGCGGGGTCAGGGTGCGGGCGTTCGGGAATTCCGGATGCGGATAGGGCGCGGCCTCGCGCAGGATGCGGGCGCCGGGCGTGGCGACGGCGGCGCGGCGGGCCTCGGCCACGACGTCAAGGCTGACCTGCCCCTGAATGGCGCCCATAACCCCGGCGGCTTGAGCCGGGTCGGCGGCGAGGGCGTCGATCTGGTCCACGATGGCCGTGGACATCGTCTCGAACAGGTCCGGCGCGATGTAGATGACCTGGGGGCTGGTGCACATCTGGGCCGAGAACAGGCTGGACGAGCGGGCGATGGCGCGAGCCACGGGGTCCACGTCCGTCACGCTGTCGATGACGACGGTGTTCACGCCCGCCGTCTCGGTGAACAGCAGCTTGCCCGTCACTGTCCGCTCCAGATGGCCACCGTATCGGGGGCTGCCGGTGAAGTCGATGATCTGGACGTCCGGGTGATCGACGAACCGGCCCGCGACGGGCGCCGCCAACGTATCGACCGCCAGCGTCACGAGGTTCGGGTCGAAGCCGAAATCAGCCAGCACCTGACGGCAGGTCTCGACCCCGATGGCCATGGGCAGGATGGCGATGGGGTGCGGCTTCACGATCACCGGATTGCCGGTGGCGAGGCTGGCGAAGATGGCAGGCCAGGCGTTCCAGGTCGGGAAGGAGGCGCAGCAGATCACCAGCCCGACGCCGCGCGGAACCAGCGTGTAGGTCTTCTTCAGGGCGACCTGATCGGCGCCGAAGGGGCGGTGGTAGTCGGCCTCCGGCGTGACATCGCGCATGGCCTTGGCGGCGTAGGCGAGGGCCTCGACGCCGCGATCCAGCGCATTGGGGCCGGAGCCGCTGAAAGCCTGTACATAGCTTTGACCCGCCACATGCATGACGGCGTGGGCCATCTCGAAATTGCGGTCGTAGAGGCGCCGGGCCATCTCAAGGCAGAGGGCGAGGCGCAGTTCCGGATCGGCGTCCCGCCAGCCGGTCATGGCCTGTACGGCGGCGGCGGCGAGGGCGTCCGGATCGCTGACCGGATATCGGATGCCGAGCGGCTGTTGCGTGAAGGGGGAGACTTCTTCCCCCACCGTCTCGCCGGTCGCGCCGGGCTGGTTCAGGTCAAAGGTGGTGTTCAGCCGCGCCTCGAAGGCGGCCTTGCCCGCCCCCGGCTTGTCCGGGCCGTGGATCCTGGTCGAGGGCGAGTCGCTGAACGGACTCCACGCCTTGCGGGTGCGGACGGCCTCGATGGCGGCGTCCAGCGTCGCGGCATGGCGCGCGATCAGGTCTGCATGACGATCAGGCGAGGCCCCGTCCATGGTCAGCCGATCCGTTCGACGATCATGGCGGCGCCGACGCCCTGCGCTCCCGCGGCGACGACCAGACCATATCGGCCTTCGGCGGCGTCGAGCGCGTCGAGCAGGGTCGACAGCAGGATGGCGCCGGTCGCGCCCATCGGGTGTCCCTTGGCCAGATGGCCGCCGCCGACATTGACCTTGTCGGCGTCCACGTCCCGCTCGCGCAGGAATTTCACGATGGTGACGGCGAAGGCCTCCATGAACTCGATCCGGTCCATGTCGGACAGGCTGAGCCCGGCCTTGGCGAGCGCGCGGTCCATGGCGGTGAATCCGGCGGTCAGCGAAGCCTCGGGATCGCCACCGGCCTCGGCATAGGCGACGATCTTCGCGCGGGCGCCGTCGGCGGCGGCGCTGACCAGAGCCAGTCCGGCGCCGTCGCACATGGGCGGAGCGTGGGCGACGGTGTGGCGGTGGTCGATCTTCCGGCCGTTCAACGCCTCGGCGTACTGCTCGCCCAGCGGCGCGAAGGCGGCGGGCATGGCCGCGAGGCTTTCGGCGGTGGTCGAGGCGCGCGCGGGTTCCTCGGTGTTCAGGCCGTTCAGCGGGATGCGCGACTTCGTCAGGGCCGTGCCCTCGGCGGCGGCGGTGCGTTGCTGCGAGCGCAGGGCCGCATCGTCCATCTCCTGACGGGTGACGCCGATGTCCTCGGCCAGACGGTCGGCGGCGACCACGACCGGGATGTAGCGGGTGCGCGGCGGGAAGCTGGCGTCCTCATAGTAGTCGGCCTTGTCGCCCATGAAGGGCACGCGGCTCATCATCTCGACCCCGCCCGCAAGCGCGGTTTTCGCATCCCCGGCGGCGATCATGTTGGCCGCCTGTCCGATCGCGGTCAGGCCCGAGACGCAGTAGTTGTTCAGGCTGAAGGCGTAAGCCTCGTCCGGCAATCCGGCGTGCATCTTGGTGACGAGGGCGACATTGGCTCCCTGCGCGCCGACCTGCCCCACCGCGCCGAGGATCAGGGCGCCCACCTTGTGGGCGGCGCCGTCGTTTCGCTGGTCCAGTGCGTCGATCAGGCCGGAGACCAGTTCGTGTGGCTTGAGCGCGGCGAGGCCGCCGTCCGGGCGGGCCTTGGCGCGGGGCGTGCGGACGGCGTCGACGATGTAAGCGGTCATACTTTTGTCCTTCAGGCGACGATCTGGTCGCCGGGCGCCCATGTGCCGTGGAAGCCGGCGGGGACGCGGGCGGGCAGGGGGATGCGGGCGACGGGGCCGGCCTCAAAGTCCTTGGCCGCGATGACCTGGACCTCGGACTGGCCGGTGGCCTCGTCGGTGGTGAAGACGATGACGTAGCCGTCGTCCTCATCGACCGCGCCGATGCGGGGGGCGAAGGCGGGCTCGGAGCCGCCGACGCCGAGGGCGAAGTCATGCGTCTTCGCCGCGCCGGTATTGAGGTCATACTTGATCAGGCCCGAGAAGCGCTGAAGCTCCTGCGGGGCCATGGCGACGTGATAGGACCAGTTGGCCTTGCGGCCGGTGTAGTCGAGATTGACGACCGGGAACTCGCCGACGCGGTCGTCGAGCTGGCGCTTCTTCACCTGGCCGGTGACCATGTTCATCCGCCACTCGACCGGCACGGCGTTCAGGGCCAGCACGTTCACCATCGAGGCATAGGGGCCGTAAGCCGGGTTTGGCGGGAAGCCGTTCGGCGTCATCATGCAGGCGGTCATGACCACCTCGTCGCCGTCCTCCCAGCAGTTGGCGACGTGATAGATGTAGCAGGTGTCGGTCTCGAACCAGCGGACCTGATCGCCTGTCCCGGTCTTCGGCACGACGCCGAAGCGAGCGGGCTGGTCGGCGACCTTGATCTGCCACATCGCGTTGCGCAGCCCGGCGTCGGTGAATACCACGGGCAGGTCGTGCAGGATGATGTAGTTCTCGGTCAGCCCCATGTCGTGCGGCAGGCGCGGTCCGGGCAGATCGACCTTCTGGAAATTCGTCAGCTGATTGTCGGCGCTGACGACGCCGAAGCTCATCCACGGCTCGTAGAGCGAATAGTCGAAGAAGCAGAACTCGCCCGTCTTCGGATCGACCTTGCCGTGGGCCGAGACGTGGCGCGGCAGGGCGCCGCCGAAGGTCTCGTTGCCGATGGTTTCCAGCGTGCGGGCGTTCACCCGCACCGGCTTGCCCGAGATGTACCACAGGGCCATCAGCGAACCGTTGTGGAAGACCAGATCGGTGTTGGCGGTGTCCTTGTAGACGAGGTCGCCGCGACCCGAGGCCGGGTTGCTCCGGGCCGAGGGGGCCAGGACGCCGCCCGCCTGGATAGCGAAGCCGGCCTGTTCGGCGCGATAGTCGTCCGTGCCGACGTAGCGGTTGCGGTACTCGGCCTTGCCGTTCTCGAAGTGGATGGCGTGAACCATGCCGTCGCCGTCGAACCAGTGGTGCAGGCCCGCGGGAGCCTGGGCCGGGTTTGGGCCGTTGCGGACGAAGGCGCCGTACAGATCCTTCGGAAGCTCGCCGATGACGGGCAGGTCGAGCGCCGTCGTCTCCTTCGCCACGGGCTCATAGAGGCCCTGCAGATAGGGGTTCATCTCGTTCAAAGGGGTCAGTTCGCCGGTCTCGATCCGGCGCGACGCGGCGGCGTCATCGGCCATGGTGCGGCTCCTTGGGTCTTGAATTGCAATCTGCCGAAATCGGTCCATCTCTGCAAGTTACTGCAGTCGAACAGCGGTCGCGGGGCGGGCTTTCAGGAAGGCTTCGAAAGCCTGATTCCCGTCCGTCGGCAGGGTCCAGTCCTCCAGTGACATCAACGGCCCCATGGCGGCGGTGAGGTCGTCCGGGGACACCTCGCCGGGCGGCTGGAACTGGACGCCGGGGCCCTCGATCCGCACCGCGCGACGCACCTTTCCGGCGCCCGCGACGAGGGTTTCGCCGTTCAGCGGACAGGCCTCGCTCATCAGCCAGCTGACGACGGGAGCGACGTATTCGGGCGGCATGGCCGAGCCGACCTCGTCGGTGACATAGGCCTCGGTCATCCCGGTCAGGGCGTAGGGGGCGACGGCGTTGGCGTGGACGCCCTTTGCGGCCCCTTCCAGCGCGATCACCCGCATCAGACCGATCAGCGCGGCCTTGGACGACGAATAGGCCGCCATGCCGTGGACCCCGTGCAGGCCCGCCGCCGACGTGGTGATGACGATCCGCCCGGCGCCCTGATCGCGCATGCGCCGGTAGATCGGCAGGGTGGCGCTGACGGTGCCGAAATAGTTGATGTCGAAGACCGCGCGCAGCTCGGCCAGCGTCTGCTTGTGCAGGCTCTTCGCCTCGGGCGCGCCGGCGTTGTTCACCAGCCCGTCGATGCGGCCAAAGGCGGTCAGGGCGGCGTCCAGCAGGCGGTCGCCCGCGTCGTCCTGCTCCACCGCCAGCGGGCAGGCGACGGCCTCGCCGCCCATCTCCCGGATGCGCTCGACCACAGCCTCGGCCGAGGCCGGCTGGCCCGACGCGCGGGGACGGGTGTTGACCACCACCTTCGCGCCCCTGGACGCCAGATCCAGCGCATAGGCCAACCCCAGACCACGCCCCGCGCCCGTGACCACGATGACCCGATCTTTCAATGACCGTTGTTCCATCGGCTTCTCCCTACTTGCGTAAAAAGACTTGCAAACTTGGTCCATTGGCGCAAGTTACTATTCCTGTCGAGCTTCCGATCAACGAGAAGCCGCTGCCCTGGGGAGGGAAACGCCAATGAAATCAGTCCACGCCACCACTGCGTCCGTCGTCGCCCTGCTGATGGGCGCCGCGCTGGCCACGCCCGCGCTCGCGCAACAGGCCCCGCAGGATGAACCCGGCGCCACCGCGCTGGAGGATGTGGTCGTGACCGCGCAGCGGCGCGAGCAGAGCCTGCAGGAGGTGCCGATCGCCATCACCGCCTTCGACGCCGAGACGCTGGAGCGCACGGCGGCGACGGGTATCTCGGACATCGCGGCCAAGGCGCCGGGCGTGACCCTGACGCAGTTCAACATCGGCGAGCCGCAGCTCTACATCCGGGGTGTCGGCACCTCGAGCGACTCGGCGGCCAGCGACCCCTCCATCGGCTTCTCGATTGATGAAGTGTCCATCGGCCGGTCGGGCGCCAGCGCCCTGTCCTTCCTCGACATCGAGCGGGTGGAGATCCTGCGCGGGCCGCAGGGGACGCTGTACGGCCGCAACGCCTCGGGCGGGGCGCTGAATATCTACACGCGCAAGCCGGTGTTCGATAACACGGGCAATATCACCGCCCGCATCGGCAGCTTTGATGAGTACGGGCTGGAAGGCGTGATCAACCGGCAGGTCGGCGACGACGCCGCCATCCGGTTCGCCGCCCGCTACACCACCAATGACGGCTATGCCGAAAGCCTGCCCAGCGGCGACGGTCTGGAAGGCGGCACGTCCTGGGGCGCGCGCCTGTCGTTCCGTCGTGACGCGGGCGACTGGAGCTTCCTGTTCAGCGGCGACTATTCGCAGGACGACATGGACGGCCACGCGCGGATTCCGGTGACGGCGTCCGGCACGGCCCCGGCCTTCGTGACCCTGATCAACACCCTGCGCGCCGGTCTGGATGTGCGGCAGAGCTTCTCATCGCCGGACAATTTCCAGGAGCGGACCAACTACGGCCTGACCGCCCGGATCGAGCACTCGGGCGAGGGGTTCGACTTCGTCTCCCTGACGTCGTTCCGCGACAACGACTACAGCTGGCGCGATAATCTGGGCGGCCTGCCCTTCCCGGCCTTCCCTCTGGAAGTCGATGACCGCGCGAGCGAGGACGCCAAGCAGTTCAGTCAGGAGTTCCGTCTGGTGTCCAAGCCGGACTCGGCGATCAACTGGGTCGCCGGCGTCTATGCCTTCCAGGAAGAGATCGAGCGTACCGAGCGCTTCATCGTGCGCGCGGCCCTGCCGATCGCGCCGCCGTCGTTCGGTGGCGACACCACCTTCTTCCAGGAGGCGACCAACCGCAGCTTCGCGGTCTTCGGTCAGGCCAACATCCCGTTCGCGAACATCTGGGAGCTGACGCTGGGCGCCCGCTGGACGCATGACTATCGCGAGATCCATCAGGTCGCGATCGACAACGACGGTGGCGCCAATCCGCCGGTCGGCATTCCGCTGGGGCCGACGGGCTCGCCCTACAATGTGCGGGGCGACGAAAGCTTCTCGGAGCCGAGCTGGAAGATCGCGCTGGCGGTCGAGCCGATCGACAACGTCCGCTTCTATGCAAGCTATGACCGCGGCTACAAGGCGGGGTCCTTCCCGTCGACGGCGCAGTCGGGCGCGCAGGCGCTGATGCCGTTGGCGTCGGAGCTGCTGGACAACTACGAACTGGGCGTGAAGTCGACCCTGTTCGGGCGCTGGCGCTTCAACGCGGCCGCCTTCAAGCTCGAGTATCAGGACCTGCAGGTCTACGAACTACTGGGTCTGGCGCTGGTCACCTCCAATGCGCAGGCCGAGGTCGAGGGCTTCGAGATCGAGACCGCGCTGGCGATCACGAACAACATCACCATCGGCGGATCGTACACCAGCCTTGACGCGCAGTTCACCTCGAACGCCATCTCGGGCGCGCTGGTCCTGCCTTACGACGGCAATACCCTGCCGCGTTCGCCGGACAGCCAGTACACCCTGTATGTCGACAGCGAGTGGGACGTGGCCGGCGGCGTTCTGGCGGCGCGCGCCGACTACCAGTGGACCGACGACTTCTACTTCGACCCGTCGAACAATCCGGAAGTTCTGTCGCCCGCGCACGAACTCGTCAGCGCCTTCGTGTCGTGGGAAGCGCCCTCGGGCCTGAAGGTCTCGCTGTACGGGAAGAACCTGACGGACACCGAGTATCAGACCCACATCATCAAGAATGTGGGCGTCGGCTTCAGCGTCTTCGGCGCGCCGCGGTCGTTCGGCCTGGCCGTCACGCAGAGCTTCTGACGAATAAAGAGGATCAGGCGGCGCCGGTGGTTTCCGGCGCCGTCGCCTCGACCTCCCAGCGGATGTTTCGCGGGTCCAGCAAGCGGCCGGTCTTGAGGTCGCAGACGACCGGATGAATCGCCTCTCCGGTGCGGGTGTCGACCAGTTTCAGCGGCGGCCCGTCCGGGCACAGCCAGCGTTCGGCCCAACCGTGCATGGCCATGATCATCGGGAACAGGTCCAGTCCGGCCTGCGTCAGCCGGTACTCGAAGCGCGGCGGCGCATTCTGGTAGAGCCGCTTTTCGAGCACGCCGTGCAGCACCATCCGGTTCAGACGGTCGGCCAGGATGTTGGTCGCCACGCCCAACGCCTCGTGGAACTCATCGAACCGGCGCAGTCGGAAGAAGGCGGCGGCCAGCACCGCCCAACTCCAGTAGTCGCCCATGATGTCGGTCGAGCGGTCGATGATCGCCCGGTCCGTCTCGATCGGCTGGGTGCGGCGACGGCGGGAGGTCGGCGGCGCGATCGGCGTCAGACCCTCGCCCGCCTCGCCCCGGACATAGCGGGGATCGACCGGATGGCCGCGCTCATGATCGAAGATGGCGGGGGTGACGGCCTCGCCGGTGTGGCGATCATAGAAGGCGAGGGCGTAGCGTTCCTGCAGCGGGGAACGCGCCCATTTGCGTTCCCACTGACCCTGCATGACCGCGACCCCGAACATGTCGAGACCCATCTCGGTCAACCGGTATTCCATCCGGGTCGGGGACTCCTTCGCCGGGCGCTGCTCCAGCAGCCCCGAGGCGACCAGACGGTTCAGCCGGTCCGTCAGCACGCTGCGCGGCATGCCCAGTCGGTCGCGCCACTGGGAGAAACGGCGCGCCCCGTAGAAGGCTTCACGCAGGATGAGTTGCGTCCACGCATCCCCTGTCACCGCGAACGCGCGCGCGACGGGATTGCCCATGATCAGATCGCGGGTGGAGATGTGGTCCACGAGCCCTCGTTTCAGTCCTGCCCCGGACTGTTCTGGCATAAATTGCACTGTGCCGGGAGCCGCCGTGCATAGCGGCGCTCTCCCTGTCTGGGCTGCGTTTTGCTGCGCCGCAAGACACAATTGGGAAGCCCCCGCCATTGGGGGGATGGCGGGGGCTCGACGGTCACGCGGTCAGGCTGCGGGGGGGAACGTCGCCGACCGCTGAACGTGCTGATCAAACGTGGGGTCGCGCCGGGTCCGTCGCAACGGACCGGACTTTTTCGTCGCACCCTCTCCGAGGCGATAAATCCTGTTTTGCAAGTCAGTCGTCAGGGGTAGGGTGATCCCCAGATCCGGACAACCGGACGGTACGGGAGAGTGGCGTGCGGGATATGGTCGAGGACTTTCATCAGGCCCCCTGTCGGCCCATACGCTTCGGCGATGTCGGGCTGGAGATCGAGCGGCGCGACGACGGAACCCTGATCCTGTCGGCAAAGGCGCCGCTGGAGCCGTATGAGCAGAATCTGATGCGCCGCTTCTGGGCGCTGGGCGAGACGCAGGGCGACAAGACCTGGATCGCGGAGAGAGACGGCGACGGCTGGAAACGCCTGACCTATGGCGCGGCCCGACGTGACGTCTCGGCGGTGGCGAATTGGCTCAGGGCGCGGGGCGTCCCGGCCAGCCGGTCGATCCTCGTCCTGTCGGGCAATACACCGACCCATGCGCTGTGGATGTTCGGGGCCATGGCGGCGGGCGTGCCGATCTGCTCGGTCAGTGTGAACTACTCGCTGCTCAGCACGGACTTCGAGCGGCTGCGTCATGTGGTCGATCTGGTGCGTCCGGCCGTGATCTTCGCCGAGACCGCGGAATTCGCCCGCGCGGCGAAGGCTATCGCGCCTGCTGACGCGGTGATCGTCAGCGCCGAGGCGGATGCCTTCCCGGCTGGGACCGTTGCGATGTCAGGGGTGCTGTCGGAACCGGACGTGGACGGGATCGGGCAGGCGGTCGAGGCGCTCGATCCGACCGCGCCCGCCCGCTACCTGCTGACCTCCGGCTCGACTGGACGACCCAAGGCCGTGATCCACACCCAGGCCATGATGACCGGCAACACGGCCAGCGGCGCGCAGGCCATGGGCGACGCCTTCGACTGGGGCGGGACCATGCTGGACTGGCTGCCGTGGAGTCATATCGCGGGCTCGTCCCTGCTGACCAACATCACCTGGCTGGGCGGGACGCTGCATATCGATGACGGTCGTCCGACCGCGACCGGCTTCGCCGCCACCCTGCGCAATCTGAAGGAGGTGCCGGTCCGCTTCTACGGCACCATGCCCAGCGGCTACGCCATGCTGGCCGACGCGCTGGAGGCGGATGAGGAGCTGCGCCGGACCTTCTTCAGCGAACTGCGCGTCATGCTGTTCGGCGGGGCGGGCCTGCCGCAGCCTTTGCACGATCGGCTGCAACGGCTGGCGGTGGCGACGACGGGTCAGCGGTTCATGTTCGTGTCCGGCTATGGTTCGACGGAGACGGGCTCCGCCATCAGCTACACCTGGTGGGAAAGCACACGGGTGGGGATCGGGCTGCCGGTGCCGGGCGCGGCGCTGAAGCTGGTCCCGGCGGACGGCGCCTATGAGGTGCGGGTCAAGGCGGCCAGCGTAACGCCCGGCTATCACGGCGATGAGGCGCGGACGCGGGAGGCGTTCGACGAGGAGGGCTTCCTCCGGATGGACGACCTCGCCGACTTCCACGATCCGGATGAACCGCTGCTGGGTCTGTTTTTCGCCGGGCGTCGGGTGGAGCAGTTCAAGCTGGCCAACGGCACCTTCGTCGCGGCGGGGCGTCTGCGCACCGACCTGCTGGAGGCCCTGCCGGGGATGTTCCGGGACGTGGTCATCTGCGGCGAGGGACAGGCGGATTTGCGGGTTCTGGCCTGGGCCGACCCGGAGGCCGCGCGTCGGTTGGGCGATTGGGCGGCGGTGCAGGCCGCCGTGGCCGAGGGCCTGCGCCGCTACAACGCGACCCACACCGGCCAGAGCGAGCGGCTGGCGGGACTGCTGTTCCTCGAAACGCCGCCGGACGTCGAGGGGCATGAGGTGTCGGACAAGGGCTCGATCAACCGCGCCATGGTCCTGCGCCGCCGGGCCGGGGATGTGGCGCGGCTGTATGCGGGCGGCGAGGGCGTGATCCTGCCCTGAGCGCGGGGGAGAGGGCTCAGGCCCCCGCCCTGACCGCCTGCGCCCACGCCAGCCGGGCCAGTTCCGGGAACTCGTCCGCGCGCTTGCGGGCCTTGGGCGAGACGGCGTTGCCTCGGATCACCCGGCCGCGGATGCCGTGGATGATGGCGGCGAAGCGGAACATGTTGAACGCCACGAAGACGTCGAGGTCGGGCAGGTCGCCACGCCCGGTCCGCTCCGCATAGGCGGCGACATAGTCGGTCTCCGCCGGGATGCCGAGCGCCTGAAGATCACGGCCCGCCAGACCGCCCAGATGCGTCGGCATCCGGTACATCATCAGATGGTAGGCGAAGTCGGCCAGCGGATGGCCGAGGGTCGACAGCTCCCAGTCGATGACCGCCGCCACCTGGGGTTGATCCGGGCGCAGGATCAGGTTGTCGATGCGGAAGTCGCCGTGGATGATCGCGGTCTCATCCGGCAGTTCGCGGGCTGCCAGCCAGTCGGCCAGCCGGTCCATGTTGTCGTCGCGCCCGGCGTCGGCGTCCTCGCGATACTGGCGGGTCCAAAGGGCGGTCTGGCGCTGGACGAAGCCGCCGCGACGGCCGTAGTCGGACAGGCCCAGCGCATCAATGTCGAGGCTGTGCAGCCGCGCCAATGTCGCGTTCATGCCGTCGAAGGTCGCGGCGCGCTCGCCCGGATCGGCGATGTCGGTGGTCGGATCCCAGACGATCCGGCCCTCCACATGGGCCATCAGATAGAAGGCCGTGCCGATCACCCCGGGGTCCTCGCAGACGCCGAGGATGCGGGGGACGGGGAAGCCCGCCTCGCCCAGCGCGCCCATGACCCGCGCCTCACGCAGCACGTCGTGAGCCCCCTTCAGCAACGGCCCCGGCGGCTTGCGGCGCAGGACGAAGCTGTGCTCGCCGACGGTGACGCCATAGGTCGGATTGGACTGGCCGCCCGAGAACTGGGTGATCGTCAGCGGGCCGGGCGGGACGTCCATCCGCGCCCGCATCCACGCCTCCAGCGCCGCCGCGTCCAGCTCGAACCCGGCGCGCACGCCTGCATCTTCACTCACGGGAACATCACTCAAAGAGATTGGCCGTCGTCGATGACGAAGACCCCGCCGGTGATCGGCGCGGCGTCGTCGGAGCCCAGCAGGATCAGGGTCGGGTCCAGCCCGTCGCCCGGCATCAGGCGGCGGCGGGGGAAGCCCCTGATCTGCTTCTCGCCGCCGGGGCTGGAGAACCAGTCGGAATTCATCTCCGTCTCCAGATAGCCGGGGCAGACGGCGTTGACGTTGATCCCCTCGCGCGCCCATTCGCGCGCCAGTCCCTTGGCCAGCGACACGACCGCCGCCTTGGAGGCGCAGTAGCCGACGAGGCCCGGCAGCTGCAGCCGGGCGCCGATGGAGGCGATCAGGACGACGCGGCCGCGTCCGGCTTCCGCTGCGCCGTTCGCCCTGAACACCCGGGCCGCCTCGCGCGCGGTCAGGAAGGCGCCGCGCACATTGACGGTGAACATCTGGTCGAACTCGGCCACCGGCGCGTCGAGCGCGAGGCCCGGCAGGCCGATCCCGGCATTGGCGTAGACGGTGTGCAGCGGGCCCAGCGCCTGTTCGGCGGCGGCGATGCCGGCGATGACGCCGGCCTCGTCCACGACGTCCATCGCGACGGCGAAGGCTTCGCCGCCGTCGGCCCGGATCGCCTCGACGAGGCTGGCCAGACGGTCGGTGCGGCGGGCGGCGACGGTGACCTTCGCGCCTTCGCGCGCGGCGACGCGGGCCAGATGCTCGCCGATCCCGGACGAGGCGCCGGTGATCAGGATGTGGCGCCCCTCAAGGCGTCCGGACTGTTTGCCGTCAGCGGGCATGACGCAGCCTCGCCGAACGGTCCACGGTCGCCACCGAGGCGGGAGACGTGCCGGCGCCCAGCCCTTCCAGCCCGTCGGCTTCCAGCTCGACCAGGGCGGTGCGGAGGTCCTGGATGCGGGCGGCGGCGGCGGCGATCTCGGCGTCCAGGAAGCGGGCCACGCCATCGCCGCCGTCGGTGGCGGTCAGGGCGGCGTGGATATCCGGCGTCGGCATGCCCAGACGGCGCAGGCGGGCGATCAGGGCCGCTCGCTCGCGCTGGTCCACGTCATAGCAGCGCGCGCCCGAGGGACGCCGCCCGGCGGTCAGCAGGCCGATGTCCTCATAGTGCCGCAGCGCCCGCAGGGTGGTGCCCGTGCGCGCCGCCAGCTCGCGGATGCTGATCGCCGGCCGATGCGCCGGACTGGTGGGGGCCCTGTGGTGCAACGGTACGACCGTCATCATTTCCTCCGTCACTTGCGTAACCGAACCTGCCGTTATCAGTCCGTCTTTGCAAGTGACTTGGGCGCGCGATCTCGCATCTTTCGCGCGGGCGATCGCCGGACGCGCGGAAGCGACCCTGCGGCGCGGGCGAGGACACCAGATTTTCAGGGAAGGCCCAATCTTCCGGTTTCGGAAGACGGAGAGAATGGCGCACCCGGAGCGATTCGAACGCCCGACCCTCAGATTCGTAGTCTGATGCTCTATCCAGCTGAGCTACGGGTGCGGCTGCCTCTCGGCGAGGGCGGGTCTCTACCCCACGTGCGGCGGGGGGGCAAGACCCGATGCCATGCTTTTCTGCACGAAATCCACGAGTCCCGCTTCAAGGGGTTTCGTCGCCCCCCGGGAAGCGGCAGGGTGTTTCCCCTCCCCAAGCCTCCCCAGAGCCTGAAATGCGTCAGAGTCCCTTCCGTCCCTTCCGCACGTTGGCGGCGACCGCCGCGCTTTTCGGGATGGCGGTGGCGGGCTGTACGGGCGGGACGGGGGCGTCACCCGCCACTTCCACCCCCATTCCGGCGCAGGCCGAGGCTCCGCCCGCGCGCGGCCCGTTCGTGGCCGCCGCCAATCCGCTGGCGGTCGAGGCGGGGATGCGGGTGCTGCGCGACGGCGGTTCGGCCGTGGATGCGGCCGTGGCCGTGCAGGCGGTGCTGGGGCTGGTGGAGCCGCAATCGTCCGGTCTGGGCGGCGGCGCCTTCATGATGGTCTATGACGCCGCCTCGGGCGAGGTGACCAGCTATGACGGCCGCGAGACGGCGCCCGCCGCCGCCACGCCGGAACTCTTCTATGAAGACGGTCGCCCGCTGGACTTCGTGTCGGCGGTGCTCAGCGGCCGCTCGACCGGCGCGCCGGGCGCGGTGGCCATGCTGGCCGAGGCGCAGAAGGCGCACGGCCGCCTGCCCTGGAGCGCCCTGTTCAGCGACGCCGAGCGACTGGCGACCGACGGCTTCGTGGTCAGTCCGCGTCTGGCCGGGATGATTTCCGGGCAGGCGCCGCAGGCTCGCACGCGCTGGGCGACAGCCTATTTCACCAGGCCGGACGGCACGCGCTATGTCGCCGGAGACGTGCTGAAAAACCCCGCCTACGCCCGCACGGTCGCCGAACTGGCCGCGCAGGGGGCGGAGGTCTTCTACCACGGTCACATCGCCCGCGAGATCGCCGAAACGGTTGCGCAGGAGCCGCGTCCGGGCGCCCTGACCGCCGCCGACATCGGCGCCTATCAGCCGCTCGAGCGGGGCGCCCTGTGCCGCCCGTACCGGATCTATGTGGTCTGCGTGCCGCCTCCGCCTTCGTCCGGCGTAGCCGTGCTTCAGCTGTTGGCCATGGCCGAGCAAACGCCGGACATCTCGCGGGGACCGGACAGCGTCGCGGCCTGGACCGCCTTCGCCCAGCTGCAACGGCTGATGTACGCTGATCGCGATCGCTACGTCGGCGATCCGGCCTTCGTCGGCGTGCCGGTGCAGGGCCTGCTGGACCCGAGCTATGCCGCGTCGCGCGCGGCGCTCGCGCCCGGCCTGACCGGCGCGGCCCAGCCGGGCACGCCTCCGGGCGGCGTGATGCCGGGACCGGACGCCACGCATGAGCCGTCGGGCACGACCCACATGGTCATCGTCGACGCCGCCGGGAACGCCGTCAGCATGACAACGACGGTGGAAAGCATCTTCGGCTCGGGCCGGATGGTCGGGGGCTTCTTCCTGAACAACCAGCTGACCGACTTCTCCTTCGCCCCGACGCGGGCGGACGGCGGACCGGCGGCCAATGCGGTGGCGGCGGGCAAGCGACCGCGCTCGTCCATGTCGCCGATCATCGTGCTGGACCGTCAGGGGCGGCTGGTGGGCGCCTTCGGGTCGCCGGGCGGCCCTTCGATCCTCGCCTATAACACCAAGGCCCTGATCGGGGTGCTGGACTGGAACATGCCGGTGCAGTCGGCCTTCGCCCTGCCCAATCTGGTGGCGCGTGGGGCCGGCTTCGGCGCGGATACGGACCGCTTCAGCCCCGCCTTGCGCGAGGGGCTGGCGGCCAACGGCATCACCCTGCGTCCCAACGCCAGCGAGAACTCGGGCTTGCACGGCGGCATATGGCGTCAGCGCGCGGACGGACAATGGGGCTGGGACGGCGGCGCGGACGACCGCCGCGAGGGCGTGGCGCGGACGGAGTAGGAAACAGTGGTCAGGCAGCAGGCAGCAGGGTTGATCAGACGGCTGCCTGATCCCTGCTCACTGCTGCCTCATTCCGGCTTGATGCTGATCTGGAAGGCGATCATGCCTTCGTCGACCTTGGCGTCGATGTCCTGGTCGAGGCGCAGGCCCCGGCTCTCGATCTCGCGATACACCAGACCGATCGAACCCTGAACGGGGCCCCGGCGGATGGCCACGCCGATAGAGGCGTCGCCCATGAAATCGCCGGCGTCGTGGCTGACGCCGGACCGTGCATAGTCTCCGTCGCGGGTGCGGGCGAAATTATAGCCTACCGCCCGGCCCGAGCCGGCGATGTAGAGATACCAGCGCTGACGCTCGCCGAAGGCTTCCTGTCCCTCGGGCACCAGGGCCTCCAGATCGTCGCCGATGTCGCGGCCGATGCGCAGGGTGGCGCCGGCCTCGGTCGAGCCGCCCCGGCTGCCGACGCCCACGCCGATGTGCGGGGTCAGGGTGACGCTCAGCCCCGAAGGGGTGCGCCCCAGATTCTCGGTCCAGCCGCGGGTGTAGCTGACCTCATAGTGTTCGGCGTCGAAGGCGGCGACGTCCAGCGGTCCGGGCGGCAGCGGCGCGCCGTCGATCCGACGGATGCGGCCCTCGGTGCGCAGGCGCAGACGATCATTGTAGGCCCCGCCCTCGAACCAGACATCCCGGTTGCTGACCGCCCACGAGTTCGCACGGTCCTGCGGATCGTAGGCGTCGGCGTTGGGCGTGTCCTCGAAATCCACCGCTTCGGCGAAGCGGGCGTCACGGTCCATCCGGGTGAGCAGATCCGAGACGGTGGCCGGGCGCTCGCGGGTCACGGTCCACGGGTCAGGCATCGCGACCTGGCCTGAACGCTCTTCGCCCGCGACGGCGGAAGCCGCACAGGACCCGAACACCAGAACTCCGGCCAAGATCGCCGTACCACGCATCAACGGTCCCCTCAGTCCGTTAACAGATTCAACCCTGCACCAACGGGGCTGGTCCGCCAACAGACATTTTCACGACACTTCCTTGCCCTGATTACGATCCATCGGGGCTTCGGGTTCCGTATGGCCAAGCTGGGAGCAGGGCCTTGCGCCGCGCGCAAACGAAAGGGGCGGAAGCCGAAGCCTCCGCCCCTCGCGATGTCAGATCAGGCGACGCCCTACTGGCAGGCCAGGCACTCGTCGTAGTCTGTGCGGGCCGCCGAGAAGAGGTCGGGCTGGTTCGGATCGACCTCGGCCTCGGCTTTGTCTTCCGAACCGGCGAAGGCGGCCCGCTGCACCGACTTGGAGCGCAGGTAGTAGAGCGACTTCACGCCGGTCTCCCACGCGCGCCAGTGCAGCATGTGCAGGTCCCACTTATCCACGTCGCCGGGGATGAACAGGTTGATCGACTGGGCCTGGCAGATTTCCGGGGCGCGGTCGGCGGACAGTTCGACGACCCAGCGCTGGTCCAGTTCGAAGGCGGTCTTGAAGATGCCCTTCTCGTCCTCGGTCAGCTGATCGAGGTGCTGGACCGAACCCTCGTGCTCGAGGATCGAGTTCCACACCGCCTCGGTGTCGAGGCCCTTCTCGGCCAGCAGCTTCTTCAGATAGGGGTTCTTCACCGCGAAGGAGCCTGACAGGGTCTTGTGGGTGTAGATGTTGGCCGGGATCGGCTCGATACCCGCCGAGGTGCCGCCGCAGATGATCGAGATCGAGGCGGTCGGGGCGATGGCCATCTTGTGGCTGAAGCGCTCCATCACGCCCATCTCGGCGGCGTCCTCGCACGGGCCCTTCTCCTCGGCCAGCAGACGGCTGGCCTTGTCGGCCTCGCGACGCAGATGCTTGAACAGGCGCATGTTCCACGACTTGGCCATCGCGCTTTCGAAGGCCACGCCCTGCGATTGCAGGAAGGAATGGAAGCCCATCAGGCCCAGACCGACCGAACGTTCGCGCTTGGCCGAATAGACGGCGGCGGCCATGGCGGGCGGGGCGCGGCGGATGAAGTCTTCCAGGACATTGTCGAGGAAGCGCATCACGTCCTCGATGAATTTCGGCTCCTCGCGCCATTCCAGGAAGGTCTCGGCGTTGACCGACGACAGGCAGCAGACCGCGGTGCGGTCGACGCCCAGGTGGTCGCGGCCGGTGTGCAGCATGATCTCGGCGCACAGGTTCGACTGCTTGACCTTCAGGCCCAGCGCCTTCTGGTGCGGCGCCAGCTGACGGTTCACCGTGTCGGAGAAGATCAGATAGGGCTCGCCGGTCTGCATGCGGATCTCGAGGATCTTCTGCCACAGGTTCCGGGCGTCCACGGTCTTCATGACCTCGCCGTTCTTGGGCGAGAGCAGATCGAAGGTCTTGCCGTCGCGCACCGCTTCCATGAAGGCGTCGGTGATCGAGATGCCGTGGTGCAGGTTCAGGGACTTGCGGTTGAAGTCGCCCGACGGTTTGCGGATTTCGAGGAACTCCTCGATCTCCGGGTGGTGGATGTCCAGATAGACGGCGGCCGAGCCGCGACGCAGCGAACCCTGCGAGATCGCCAGCGTCAGCGAATCCATCACGCGGATGAAGGGGATGATGCCCGAGGTCTGGCCCGCGCCCTTGACCTTCTCGCCGATGGAGCGGACGCCGCCCCAGTAGGTGCCGATGCCGCCGCCGTTCGAGGCCAGGGCGACGTTCTCGTTCCAAACGTTCTGGATGCCGTCCAGCGAGTCGCCGACCGCGTTCAGGAAGCAGGAGATCGGCAGGCCGCGATCCGCGCCGCCGTTCGACAGCACCGGGGTGGCCGGCATGAACCACAGCTTCGACATATAGTCGTAGATGCGCTGGGCGTGTTCCGCGTCGTCCGAGAAGGCGGTCGAGACGCGGGCGAACATGTCCTGGTAGCTCTCACCGGCCAGCAGGTAGCGGTCCTCGAGGGTCTTCTTGCCGAAGTCCGTGAGCAGATCATCCCGCGAACGGTCAATCTGGATCGAGGGGACGAGCGACAGATGGGGGCGAGCCTCGCCCTCTGCGCCCGCAACCGTCTGGAATTCCACCGTCTTCAACGCTTCGCCGCCAGCCATTTGATCGCCGCCCTGAACAAAAAATCTTCGAGGTATCCCCGCGCTCTCAACCACAAGACCTAGTGGGTGAAGCGCGCCCCGAGCCAACATATGGGGCGCAGATGGCTAACCAACCGTCAACGGGCTTGACGATCACTTTCTGGGCGAATCGCGTTCAAGACGGGGGATGAGCCTGTGGACAGGCCGTAACGCGGGCATGACACGGTTGCGCCTTATTTGATCACGAACGCGTGAGGGGAACGTCTCACAGACGTGACCGTTAGCTTGGCCATGACCGGGGAACAGCAAGTCGTATTCTGGCGCCGCGCACTGCGCATCGCCCGAACCGAAATCGCCGCGCTGAGCGCGCTGCTGGTCATCGCCCTGGGGGTGATGGCCTTCGTGGAATTGGCTGACGACATGACCGAGGCGGACGGCCAGATGTTCGACCTGCAGGTCCTGCACTGGCTGCAGCCCGTGGCCGGAGAGCCGCGCGGGCCGTGGTGGCTGCACGAGGCGGCGGCGGACCTGACATCGCTGGGCGGGATTTCGGTCCTGACCCTGTTCGCGGTGATCGCCTTCAGCTTCCTGCTGATCCAGAGGAAGCGTTTGTCCGCCCTGCTGTTGGTGGTCGGCCTGCTGGGCGGCGTCTGTCTGAGCGAAGGCCTGAAGGCCCTGTTCGAGCGCGAGCGTCCGCCGTTGGCCTATCAGGCGGTCGAGACCCTGAACGCCAGCTTCCCCTCGGGCCACGCCCTGCTGTCGACGGTCTTCTATCTGACGGTGGGGGTCATGCTGACCCGCGCCTTCCCGCAAAAGCGGTTCAAGGCCTTCATTCTGGGGTGTGCGATCACCATTGCGATGCTGATCGGCCTGACCCGCGTCTATCTGGGCGCACACTGGGCCTCGGACGTCATCGCCGGCTGGTGCGCGGGCGCCGCCTGGGCCATGGCCCTGTGGCTGGTCGCCTACGCCGTCGAACGCCGCCAGAGCGCGGCGCACGCGCGGCTGCAGGACGAAGAGGCGGGGTAGAAATACTGGCTCGCCCAGAAGCTGTGTGCGAAGCTCCCCAAATACTCGGGGGAGTTAAATGGCAAGAAGCTTCACAGCGGCATTGATGAGGGCAGGACGGGCCGCCGAACGGGCCCATCGGGCGAATGTCCGGGCCCATGCTGCACATGGCCGGGCGATGGAAAGGCAAGCGCGGGCCGACGCCAAGGAGGCTCGGAAAGCCTACCTTGAAGATCGAGCGTATGAGGCCGAAGACCTCAACGAGGATCTTGATGCGCTGAACGACGAGTTGAACGGGTTGCTCCGTGATGGCCTTCAAAGTTGTCCGGCCATCGATATTTCCCGTCTTAAGAGGACATTCCAGCTATCCGAGTTGCCGCCGGCGCTTAGAGCGCTGCAGAGGCCGGACCCTGAACGCTTCACGCCCAAGGCGCTTACTTGGATCGACAAGCTGGTTCCGGGTGCAACGAAGCGGTTCGAGCTCGATGTAGCTAAGGGGCAGCGCCAGCTCGCAGTCGCCTTGGCCGAATACGAAAGCCTAGTTTCAAAGCGAAGCAACGCCGTCGAAGCGCTTCAGGCATCTGTGGAGCAGCACAATTCTGAGATCGACGCGTTTCAAGAGGGAGTCGATAGCGGGGATATCGACGCGATTACGGCTTACTTCGACCTCGTCCTTGCTAACTCAACCTATCCAGACTCTTTCCCCGTGTCTCACCGGGTCGGGTACATTCCAGAATCCAAGCAACTGATTGTGGACTTCCAGCTGCCGACGATGCTGGAGGCTATCCCCTCCGTTGAGCGCTACACCTTCGTCCGATCAACGGACCAAATCCGGGAGAAGGCAAGGAGCGAGCGTTCAAGGAAAGAGCAATACCTCACAGTCATTTCCCAGATCGCGCTGAGGACCGTTCACGAAGTGCTAGTCGCTTTGGAACCGTCTCCTTTGGACATCGTGGCATTCAATGGGTTTGTGGTCGCTATCGATCCCGCCACGGGCCGGGAAGTCCGTCCCTATGTTATTTCTCTGCGAACAACTCGCGAGGCTTTCACGGGGGTTGAGTTGCGCGCGGTTGATCCGGTGGCGTGTTTGAAAAGGCTGAACGCGACCGTGTCACGCAGTCCCGCGGAGCTTCTCGCGATTAAGCCTGTTGTGGATATCAACATGGCCGATCCTCGGTTTGTTGAAGAGCAAGATGTGCTGTCCGCATTGGATACCCGCCCGAACTTGATGGAGCTAACGCCGGGCGAGTTTGAATCCCTGATCACGAATCTCTTTCAGAGTATGGGTTTGGAAACAAAGCTGACCCAAGCGTCGCGAGACGGCGGTGTTGATTGCGTGGCCTTTGATCCTCGCCCCGTACTTGGCGGTAAGGTCGTTGTGCAGGCCAAACGTTACAAGAACACGGTTGGTGTCAGCGCGGTCAGAGACCTTTTCGGAACAATGCACAATGAGGGCGCCTCGAAGGGGATTCTCGTCACCACAAGCGGTTACGGTAAGGCAGCTTTCACCTTTGCGGATGGAAAGCCGATCGAACTCCTGTCGGGAAGCAACCTGCTCTATCTCCTAAAGGAGCACGCAGGTGTTGATGCCAAGATCGAGGCGCCCGCTGATTGGAAGGACCCGGTCGTGGACGTGTCGTCTTAGACTTCGAACACCCTATACGGCTGGTCGCCCAAGGTCCGCAGCACGGGCAGGGCCACGTTGTAGACCGGCACGCCCTTGTTCGTCCGGCCTTCGGGGGCCCCGCGGTGGGCGTGACCGTGTACGACCAGGCTGACGTTGTCATAGCGGTCGATGGTCTCGCCGAGGCGCGATGAGCCGAGGAAGGCGTGGATCTCCGGCGGCTCGCCCACCACGGTGTCGACCACCGGCGAGTAGTGCAGCAGCACGACCGACCGCTCGGTCCGCAGCATGCGGATGGAGTTCTCAATCTGGTTGGCGTCCTCGACCGCCTCCTGCACGAAGGTCTTGATGGTCGCTTCGCCGAACGAACTGAGCATGTAGCGGCCGAAGCCGCCGACGAAGCCCTTGCCGCCCGCGAAGCCGACGCCATCGATCTCGTAGGCTTGCCCGGTCAGCATCTGGACGCCTGCATCGCACAGCATCTTCGTCACGTGCTCGGGCTGGCCGCACTCATGCTCGTGATTACCCAGCACCCCGACCATGGGGATCTTGCAGGATCGGAGGTCCTCCAGAAGAATCTCGACCTCGCGCGTCTTGCCGAAATTCACGAGGTCGCCGCACAGGCACAGGACGTCCGCGTCGTCGCTGACCCGTTCGAACAGTTCGCGGTACGGCCGGTCGTGGTTTTCGCCGACGTGCAGATCGCCGACGGCGGCCACGCGCAGTTTCTTCTTCGGACCGGCGTCGAGGCCGGGCTGCGGGGTTTGCGGGTCGTTCATGCCACGCCCCCGCGCTCAAGCAGCGAGCGACCGCGTCGCGAGCGATAGCGCCCTTCTTCAATGTATGGGGTCATGACGCTCCTCCAGCCCCTTGCCCACCACGTCGCCGAAGCCCCATTCGCTGATGTCGGCGATATAGTCACGGGGGCTGAACAGGCGGCCGCGGCAGACCTTGACGCGCGGGGCGGGCAGATCGACCTGGGCGCGCAGGCGCTCGTTCAGCTCGACGATCAGCCAGCCGGGCACCCGGTCCCGCTCCGTGGGGTAGGCGAAGCGGAAGTTCAGCAGATGGGCGAACAGGACTTCCCAATAGAGGTCCATCTGGTCGAGCAGGCCCTTCCAGTTGATGGCGTCCGACTGCTTGAGAATGACGTGGTTCACATCCGCGCCGTCATAGCGGTAGCGGTCCTGGATGAAGACCTTGGACAGGATCAGGGCGGTCGGCGGGGTGATGCCGACTTCGTGGCCATAGACCTGGATCGTGTCGCCGCCGAACCAGCTGTCGTTCACGGCGATGGTGCCGTTCGACATGGCGAAGATCACGTCGAAGAAATGCTTCTCGTCCTTCCAGACCTTGGCGATCCAGCGTTCGTCCTCGACGTCGGTGCGGTAACCGCGCGCCTGGAAGAAGGAGAGAATGCGGGGGTAGTCGCCGGGCTTGCAGAAGACGTCCAGATCCTTGGTCGGACGACTGATGCCCGTATAGGCGGTCACGGCGTAGGTGCCCGACAGCAGGAAGGGAATGCCGCTTTCCTTCAGCAGCCGCAGGGATTCCTCATAGAAGGCGAGGGCGTCCTCCGGCGGATGGAAGCTCGGTGCGGCGATCAGGTCTGACATGGCGTTCCTCCGCGGCGCGGCAGGAAGGCGGCGCGGGTCAAAAAACGGTCGTCCCTCACTCACGGTTCCGTACAGGAGCCGACACCCGCGTTAGGTGAAATTCCTCATTCGACCTCAAGCAAGTTTGTTTACGGATCGAACCGTAACGGTAGTGCGACGGGATGGAGACGGGAGGCCTCCAGTTGCAGGGACGTTGGCGTCTGTTCAGGCATGAAGCGGGTCGGGTCGCCGGTCCGGCGCCCTGGGCCTATGTCCTGCTCTTCGCCGCCTCCCAGACCATCGGCCACTGGAGCACCGCCAATTTCGGCGCGGTCACGGTCTGGCTCTCGAACGGCATCATGGTGGCGGCCCTGCTGCAACTGCACCGCCGTCCGGCGATGCTGGTGATCACCGCCTGTTTCGCCATCAACCTGTTCTCCAATGTCCTGCGGGGCGACCCGGGCGTGCTGCTGTGGGTCAATGCGCTGATGAACATGGCGCTGGCCTGGCTGGTGGCCATCCAGACCCGCCGGTTCTGCGGAGCCGCGCTGGACATGCGCCGTCCGCGCCGCCTGATGCGCTTCGCCCTTATCGCCGTTGTCTCGGTCGCCGTCGTCGCCGCGGCGGGAGTCACCGTGCTGTGGGGGATGCGTCATCCGCCGCTGTCGCTGCTGTTCTTCACCTTCCGGTCGCTGGCCGGCGTCGAGCTGATGGGCCTGTTGCTGGTCACGCCGGTGCTGCTGCTTTTCGCCCGGGCGCACCGGTTCAGGGCCGTCGCCCCTCCCTCGCGGTTCGAAGCCGTCGCCCTGATGGGCGGGATGATGGTGGTGACCTTCGCCGTCTTCCTTCAGGACCAGGCGCCGCTGCAGTTCCTGACCTTCCTGCCGATGCTGGCGATCACCCTGCGCCTGTCGCCGACCCTGGCCGGGAGCGCCCTGCTGATCCAGGCCGCGATCAGCGGCGTGGCGACCCTGACCGGGAACGGGCCCGTCAGTCTTTATCAGCCCGTGCCGGTCGAGGGCCTTGAGGCTGTTCCGACCATCGTGCGGCAATTGGGCATCTACCACGTCTATATGCTGGCGATGGTCGCGACCGTTCTGCCGCTGTCGACGGTGATGAGCGAGCGGCGTCGGCTGGAAGCGCGGCTGCGCGCCCGCACCCTGGCCGCGCAGGAGGCCCGCCGCCGGGCCGAGGACGCCTCGGCCGCCCGCTCGCGCTTCCTGGCGGTGATGAGCCACGAGATGCGCACGCCGCTGAACGGGGTCGCCGGTTTCGCCGACCTGCTGTCCACCCGCGCCGACCTGCATCCCGATGCGCGGGGGCAGGTGGATCAGATCCGCGAGGCCGGGGCCGGCCTGCTGATGCTGGTCGAGGACATTCTGGACTTTGCCCATGGCGACGACGCCCTGTCGCCCGAGGCGCTTGATCTGGCCGCCGTGGCGCGGGAGGCGACGACCCCCAGCCGCGCCGCCGCCGATGCGCGGGGCCTGTCGCTGACGGTGGAGGACCACCTGCCGCCGGGCGCCCGCTTCGCCTGTGACCGCCGCGTCTTGCGCCAGACCCTGCATCCCCTGATCGCCAATGCGGTGAAATTCACCGAGACGGGCGACGTGACCGTGCGGCTGGATCATCATTCCGGCGGCGTGGTCATCCGCGTCACCGACACCGGCATCGGCATTCCCGACGCCGCCATGCCCGCCCTGTTCGAGGCGTTCGAACAGGTCGACGCCACCATCGGACGCCGTCACTCCGGCACGGGTCTGGGACTGGCGCTGGTGGCCCGCCATGTCGCCCGTATGGGCGGCCGGATCGAGGTCGAGAGCGAAGTGGGCGCCGGCTCGACCTTCATCCTGCATCTGCCGCTGGCGCGTCTGGAGGATGCCGCGCCGGCCGCTGTCGTGGACTTCCCCGAGCCCGTCCCGGCCGCGGCCGATGCGCCGGGGGATGAGCGCGCGCCCCGCATTCTGGTCGTGGACGATCATCCGGTGAACCGCGAGGTCGCCCGCATCATGCTGCAGGCCTGTGGCTGCGAGGTCGTGGAAGCCTGCGACGGCGTCGAGGCGGTCGAGGCCGTCCAGGCGAACATCTTCGATCTGGTGCTCATGGATGTGCGGATGCCGCGCATGGACGGGCTGGAGGCCACGCGTCGTATCCGGACCCTGCCGCAGGGCTGCGGACTGGCCGTCGTCGCCATGACCGCGGACGCCATGCCCGAGGATGTGGTCCGCTGTCTCGCCTCGGGCATGAACGCCCACATGGCCAAGCCGGTCAGTCAGGCGGGCCTGTTCGACGCCGTCAGTCGCGCCCTGTCCGGCGACCTGCCGGAAGCCCGGGTCGGCCGCGCGGCCTGATCGAGCGCTCCATGCTCAAGTCCTTGGCGGGCCGGCGCAAGTCCGCCCCGAACCATCCCCCGCTTCGTCCCCAGACGCGTATGGTTAAGCTACTACATCTAGGGGTCCTGAAAAAAGTGATCGCTAAATAGCCGCATTTCGGCTTGGCACCGGGGCCGCTCGCCCGCATGGTGAAAATCCATTTTCACGGATTCGCCGTCAGAGCTCCCACGATGAACGCGCACGTCTCGCCCACAGGTCTGATCACGCCCGGCCTGCTGACCCCGTCGGCCGCCTACAAGCCGTTCCGCTATCCGTGGGCGTTCGACATGTGGAAGAAGCAGCAGCAGGTCCACTGGATGCCCGAAGAGGTGCCGCTGGGCGAGGACGTCAAGGACTGGGCCGCCAATCTGGAGGACAGCGAGCGCAACCTGTTGACCCAGATCTTCCGCTTCTTCACCCAGGCGGACATCGAGGTCCAGGACAACTACATGGAACGCTACGGTCGGGTGTTCAAACCGACCGAGGTCAAGATGATGCTGGCGTCGTTCGCCAACATGGAGACCATCCACATCGCGGCCTACGCCCTGCTGCTCGAGACCATCGGCATGCCCGAGGCCGAGTTCGGCGCCTTCATGGAATATGAGGCCCTGCGCGACAAGCACGACTACATGGGCCAGTTCGGGGTGGATTCGGACGCCGACATCTGCCGGACGCTGGCCATGTTCGGCGGCTTCGCCGAGGGGCTTCAGCTGTTCGCCTCGTTCGCGATGCTGATGAACTTCCCGCGTCAGAACAAGATGAAGGGCATGGGCCAGATCGTGTCCTGGTCGGTGCGGGACGAGAGCCTGCATTGCGAGGGCATCATCAAGCTGTACCACGCCTTCAACAAGGAGACCGGCGCGGTCACCAAGTCGGTCGCGGACGACATCGTCGAGTGCTGCCGCACCGTCGTGAACATGGAAGACAAGTTCATCGACCTGGCCTTCGAGATGGGGCCGGTGAAGGGCATGACGCCGGACGACATCAAGAAATACATCCGCTTCATCGCCGACTGGCGCCTGCGCCAGCTGCAGCTGCCGGAACTGTACGGCGGTTCGAACGAGAACCCGCTGCCGTGGCTGCAGTCCCTGCTGTCGGGCGTCGAGCACGCCAACTTCTTTGAAGCCCGCGCCACCGAATACTCCAAGGCCGCGACCAAGGGTTCGTGGCACGGCGCCGACGGCGTCTGGGGCTCGTTCGACGCCCTGATGAAGAAGCGCACGGAAGACGCGGGGGCCTGAGCCCCCGCCTACTGACTTATTCGGCCGCCGTGGCCGGTAACTCGGTGCTGCACGAATAGGCGGCGCAGTAGGCGTTGCGCATATGCGCGGCCAGACGCTCGTTCGCGGCGAAGAACTCGGGGCTGGTCGCCTCGATCTGCCAGATCGTGGGCAGCATGATGTAGGCGTCCGGGCGCGACAGGCGGGCGCGATCGTCCGGCTGGATGGTCTGTACGACGGCCAGAGGCATGGTCGCCCGGCGTTGCGCGCCTTCCGCCTCGAAGGCGCGAGTGACCATCCCGCTGACGACGTTCATCCGATCCACCTCGACCGTACGGGCGGCGCGATAGGCGGCGGACTCCCCTTCGGCCGCGCCGATGTAGGACAGCTGACGGCGCAGGGACGCCACGTCGGCGTCGCGCACCGGTTCACCGGCGTAGGGCTGGGGCGCGGCGGGCGGGTCGAAGCTGATCACGAAGGTGATGGGGGCCGGCGCCGGGCGACCGTCATAGGTCTGGGGCGTGACCGTGTATTTCGCCAGCAGGCGCGACACGCTCTTTTCGAAATTCAGACCTTCCGGCGCGACCGCCACCTGACGGCACCGCTGAAGCGTGCCGGAGATGGTGTATTCACAGCGCATCTTCACCTTGCCGGGGATGCGCGCCATCCGGGCGAAGACGGGATAGGCCTCGTTGATGTCCGACACCGAGGGACGGGCGGCGAATTTGGCCGGGACCACTTCGGGACCCTTTTCGCACGATGCGAGCGTCAGGGTTCCGACGACGGCCGCCGCGGCCATCGCAAGTCTTCGATTCAACATGGCTTTCCCCCTGATACGCCCCGATCCCTCCAGACCGGATGACGTGTGACTTATCGCGTGTGTAGCGCGTGAATGGCAACGTCTTCGTGTCGCAGAAAGTGACCCCATTCCGGCGTCCGACGCGTTAGAACGGGGCATGAGCGCTCGTCCTGTCTCAAATGTCGCCGTCGTCGGCTTCGGCTACGCCGGCCGGACCTTTCATGCGCCGCTGATCGCCGCCTGCGGGGACCTGCGGCTGCACACCATCGTCACCAGCAAGCCGGACGAGGCGCGCGCGCTCTGGCTGGACGCCCGGGCTGAGGCGGACTTCGAGGCGGTGCTGGCCGATCCGGAGATTGATCTGGTCGTGCTGGCCACGCCCAACGACCTGCACGCCCCACAGGCCCGCGCCGCGCTGGAGGCGGGCAAGGCGGTGGTGATCGACAAGCCCTTCGCCCTGTCGCTGGAGGAGGCGCGGGGCGTGGCCGATCTGGCGCGCGACCGGGGGCTGCTCCTGTCGATCTTCCATAACCGCCGCTGGGACGCGGACTTCCTGGGCCTGCAACAGCAGATCGCCTCGGGGGCGCTGGGCGACATCCGCACCTTCGAAAGCCATTTCGACCGCTTCCGGCCCAAGGTCCGCGATCGCTGGCGGGAACGCGACGGACCGGGCGGCGGCATCTGGAACGATCTGGGGCCGCACCTGATCGATCAGGCTCTGGTCCTGTTCGGCATGCCGTCGGGCGTCACCTGCGAACTGGCGGTGCTGCGCGAGGGTGGTCAGGCGACCGACTGGGCCCATGCGGTTCTGCGCTACGCCGACAAGCGGGTGATCCTGCACGCTGACATGACCACCCCCGCCCCGGACATTCGCTTCGCCGTGCATGGCGCGACTGCCAGCTGGCTGAAGGGCGGTCTTGATGTGCAGGAAGACCAGCTGAAGGCGGGCGAGCGCGCCGGCGGTCCCGGCTGGGCCGTTGATCCGCGTCCGGCCACGGTGGTCGATGGGGAGACGGGGGCTCGAACCGAGGTCGCCTGCCCACCCGGTGACTATCCGGCCTATTACGCCGCCGTCGCGGCGGCGCTGGCCGGGCGCGGAGACAACCCCGTGCCGCCGGAACAGGCGCTGGCGGTCATGGCGGTGCTGGAAGCCGGACTCGAGAGCGACCGGCTAAGGGCCGAGGTGGCGGTGGGTTAGTTGCGCAGGCCGCCGCGAACGGCGTCCCGTGGCGGCGGGCCGATGGCCGGGCATTCGTATCGCGCGCAATAGAGGGTCTTCAGCCGCAGGGACTGTTCGGCGTCCAGAGCCATGGCCCGGTCTCCGGCCCGTGTCATCGTCTCTTCGGACGGCGGCGGCCCTGACGGAGGCAGGCCATTCGCGAATGCGGTCAGTTGGGACGGGTTGAGCAGGCGCGCCATGCCGAGCGCGGCGGCGGCCTTCTGCCGGTCGGCGAATTCCGCATCAACCTGACGAACGATGGCGCGGACCGCGTCCTCACGGTCGGTGTCGACGTCGAGGTGTCGCAGCTCTTCCTCGAAGTCCGCGGCCATGTCCGGCTCAAGCTGCGCCACCACGGCGGCGGCGTTGCGGATGTGCTCGGCCGCGGGCTCCGCGCCGGTCCATGGCAGGATCGGTTTGGGCTCTGGCGGCAGGAAGCGGATATTGAACTGAACCCGGGCGCCGACCTCGGCGCCGTTCACCGTGCGGGGACTGATCCGGAACTCCGGGATCAGGGACAGGGCCGCCCGGTCAAATCCCACGCCGGCGGGAGCGGCCCGAAGGACCGTGCATCCGGTCAGGTTTCCATCGGATCGGGCCAGACAGCTCAGGGTCACGATCCCGGGCAGACCGGCCATGCTCGCAAAGGCCGGGTGCGCCTCGGCCATGGTTTCGGCGTCGGGGATGGAGGCCCAGCTGGGGTTGGTGATCATCGCCGGGCGTTGCGGGGCGTTCTGGGCCGAGGCGGCCCCGGCCAGCAAGAGCGCGCAAACGGTCAGAGCCGCCGTCCGGCTATGCGTCATCGTCATCCCCTCAGCTTCCCGGCTGGATATACGGGATTCGACCAAAGAAGCGACGCTCATCCCCGCGCGGATCGTTCTCCATCCGGGAGGCGCGGTCCAGCACCATGGTTTCGCGATGAGCCAGCGAATAGGGCGTCCAGCGCGGCAGGCCGGGATGGTTCGGGTCGCCTGTGCGGGCGAAGGCCAGCAGGGCGTCGGTCATCCGGTCCGACATGGCCTGTCCGTCAAGGCCGGCGGCGCCCGACCCTTCGGCCTCGACATTGTCCAGCATCAGGGGGATGTCGGAGGTGTGGTAGGCGCCCGTTCGCCCGTTGGTCCTGAGGCTGGGGAAGTCCAGCTGGTAGACCCAGGCGGGCGAACCCTGCGCCGCGCGCATCTCCGCCTCGATCACCGCCGCCCGCCAGGACCGGGCCGCGGTGGTGGCGCGGATCAGGACCTGATCGGGGGTCAGTTCCGGATGCTCGGCGCGATACCAAGCGACTACCTCGTCCGGGGCGATGTCGATGCGCATCTGCGACGGGGTCAGTTTCGCGGGCAGGGTCTCCCACGTCAGACCGGCATTGGCCGGATCGTCGCCGAGGAAGGCCAGCGTCTCCTCACGGCAGTTGCCGATCATCATCGGGATGTGGGCCGATTGCGCCGGGGCGTCGGGGAAGAAGGGGTGGCGCGTCAGGCTGCGCCCATCCAGAACCGGCCCGAAATACAGAGAGCCGCCCAGGATGGGATCGGTCGCGCCGGCGGCCTCCAGCAGGCGGGCGACGGGCAGGGCGCGGACCTCGTCGGCGCGTTCCGCCGTCAGGCCAAGCGCCTCCAGCCAGACCTGTCCGCGCCGCGTGGCGTTCAACGGGCCGGAGGCGGTGACCTGCTGGCCGCTCATCGTCACGGCGCGGTGGAACAGGCCCGCGGCGGCGGGCATGGCCATCAGGGTGGCGATCTTGGCCCCGCCGCCCGACTGGCCGACGACGGTGACGCAGGCGGGGTCGCCGCCGAAGGCGGTGATGTTGTCCCGCACCCACTCCAGCGCCAGCACCAGATCAAGCTGACCGAGATTGCCGCTGTCCTCGAAGCCCGGCGCGATCCTGGCCAGTGGCGCATAGCCCAACGGCCCCAGCCGGTGGTTCACGGTGACGACGACCGCATCCCCTCGCGCCGCCAACCGCGCGCCATGGGTCAGGGGGCTGGAGCCCGAGCCGGTCGAATAGGCGCCGCCGTGGATGTAGACGATCACCGGACGGCGGGCCTGATCCAGCGCCGGCGTCCAGAGGTTCAGGCGCAGGCAATCCTCGGACTGGTTGGGCTCACGACCCCGCTGGGGCGAGGCGGGACCGAAGCGGGTGAAGTCAGGCCGACCGGTCCACGGCGCGGGCGGCCCGGGCCGCTCGAACCGGCGCGCCCGGCCATAGGGAACGCCCTTCGCCGACAGCACCCTCCCGTCCGGGGTGGTGCGGACTGATCCGTACCGGGTTTCGGCGACGACGCGCTGTCTGTCCCGCCCGAACGCCGGAGCGGCGCCCAGGGGCGTCGTCAGGGTCAGGGCCGCGCTCGCGGCCAGCCCCAGTCCTCGACGGGTCAGTCGGTGATCGTCCAATGCGTCCCCCGGCGCTTGAACCCGCCTCAGCGCGGCGAGGGCGGGGTGCAGCGGCGGCTGGCCACACAGGCGGCGACCTCGGCCTCATGGGCGGCGCGATCACGCTCGTACTGCTCCCGCGCGGCGTTGGCGGCGGCCACGTCGGACTCCCACTGAACGCGGGCGGTGTTGGCCCGCGAGGACTCTTCCTGCCAGCGCTGGTTCTCGGTGTTGAAGCGCGCCTGATCGGCGGCCTCTGTCGCCTCGGCCTCGGCGTTCCGGGCCGCGATGCCTTCGTTCAGCTTGGCGGTGGCCGAAACCTCGGCCGGGTCCTGCGCGGACTCCGGGGCTGAGTGATAGGTTTCACCCCGCTGGCGCAGCCATTCGTCGGAACCCGGCGTGGGCGCGGCCTGCTGCAGGGAGGCGGAGGGCGCCGTGGGCGTGGCGGTCGGCTTTGCCGTCTGGGCCAGGGCGGGCGTGGCGGCCAGCGTCAGGGCGGCGAGACAGCACAGGGTCATTCGGGTCATGTCGGGTCTCCTGAACAGAAGCGTCATTGACAAGCTGGACCGTTTCGAGGCGCTCCGCGAGCCTAAACGCCGGCCGGGCGATTTGGCTCACGCCTTGGCTCAGTGAGGGAAGCGCAGCTCGAAGGTGGTGCCGGTGGGGCCGGTCTCGATCAGGGTCAGGCTGCCGCCGTTGTTGACCGCCAGTTCGCGGGAGATGGTCAGGCCCAGCCCGCTGCCGCCCGAGGCCCGTCCGCTGACGAAGGCCTCGAACAGACGCTCCGAGATGCGCGGCGGAATGCCGGGGCCGTCGTCGGTGATCAGGATCACGCAGTCGCCGTCCTCAGTGGAGCCCGACACCCGCACGGAGCCCCGCCTGTCGGGGCGGGTGGCGTCGCTCTCGATGGCCTGCCGGGCGTTGCGCAGCAGGTTGACCAGAATGCGATACAGCTGATCCGGGTCGGCGTGGACGTTAAAGCGGGCGGGCAGGGCCTTCACCAGCTTCACGCCGTCGGGCGAGAGGCCCGCGTCCTCCGCCGCCAGCGTCAGGGTGGTCGACAGGGGCGCGCGCACCTTCTGCGGCGGCGGCTCCTCGCTGCGGCCGTACTCCAGCACATTGCGTGACAGGGCGGCGGCGCGGCTCAACGCCCGCTCCAGCCGGGGCAGGGCCTTCGCGACGGCGGGGTCCGGCGAATCGGCCAGCCGCTCCGACGCCATCTGGGCCGAGGTCAGCATGTTGCGCAGGTCGTGATTGATCTTGGCCACCGCCTCGCCCAGCGCCACCAGTCGGGCGCGCGAGCGCAGGGACTGGCGCACCTCCTCCTGCATCCGGGCCAGTTCGCGCTCGACGCGGCCGATCTCGTCCTGCCGCTTGCTGGGCGGATCGCCCTCGGCCTCGGGATCATGGGCGAAGCGCTCGATGGAGCGGGTCACGCGCCGCAGGGGCTGCAGCACCAGGAAGGCCAGGCCGGCGTAGAGCAGTCCCCCCGCGACCAGCGACACGAACAGGGAGGTCAGCAGGCTGTTGCGCAGGAAGGTCTTCAGCTCCGACTTCAGCGGCTGGGCGGGCGCCAGAATCTCGATGAAGTCGCCGGAGCGGTAACGGGGTCTCGCCTGCACCCGGATCGAGCGGTCGGGGTGGCCGAACAGGGTCTGCCACGGGTCCCACAGCCGGGCCAGCGGCCGCCGCTGGCGCAGGTCGATCAGGTCCGGGGTGCGGGGCAGATTGGGCGCCTGTAGCAACAGGCGGCGCACGCCCTGATCGCCGACGACCACGGCCTGCACGCCCCCGATGGCCAGCAGTTGCTCGGCGGTGTCGTCCTCGACCGCCGAATAGGGGAGGGCCTCGACGCCGACAGAGGCCAGTTCGGCCGATTGCAGGCGATCCAGCAGCCAGCGCTCATGGAAGCTGGCCGCGCTGGGTGCGACGATCAGCACCTCGACCGAGGCCGCGAACAGGAAGGTCAGGCCGAGCAGGCGCCAGGACAGGGCGTCGGGCGCATGAAAACGCACGCGCTCGCGCCAGTCGGCGGGAATGCGCAGGCCCTTGCGGACTTCGCTCAGAAAGGCGCGCAGCGGCGTCATTCTCCCCCTAACGCAAGGCTGGCCGGAAGGGCTGCTTCTCTCACGTCGCGGCCTTTCGGCCCAGAGCCGCCTGTATGCCCTTCATCGCGAAGGGAAGCACCACCGCCAGAATGAAGACGCCCGTCATCGGGGCCCAGAACTGGCCGAACAGGGCCTGGAAGTCGGGATCGGGGTTCTCGGCCAACAGGGTGTTCAGCCGCGCGCCGATCCAGCAGTAGATCGTATGGGCCGGCAGCAGGCCGATCACCGTGGCGATGGTGTAGGGCGTCAGGCGCACGGTCATCATGCCGGCGGCGATATTGATCATGTGGAACGGCACCACGACCGCAAGGCGGCTGGCCAGCACGTACCAGAAAGTATCCTTGTCGATGGCGACGCAGACCTTCTGCATCAGACCCTGATTCCGCTCGGCCCGCTCCCGCAGGCTGCGCCCCAGCGCCGAGGTCGCCACGCCATAGACGATCAGGGCCCCGACGGTGGCGGCGATGGAGGTCGAAATCCCGCCCACCCACGGGCCGAAGAGATAGCCCGCCGTGATGGTCACGAAGAAGACGCCGGGCACCACGCTGGCTGTCAGGATGGCGAAGACGGCCATCAGGATCAGCAGGCTCACTATATAGTGTTGGGCCGTGAAGGCGCGGAACCCGGCTCCGTGGTCGCGGATGGTGTCCAGCGACAGATAGCGGTTCCAGCCCATGCCGAAGATCAGGGCGATGACGGCCGCGAGGGCGATCAGGGGCAGAAAACGCTTCAGACGGGCCATATTCTCTCCGTACAGGGGGGATCAGAAGGGCGCTACGGCGTTGACTCCGTCGGATCGTCCCCGTATACGCCCGCCCTTCCTGCGGCGGACGCGTTTCGTCGTACTCGTATTCATTTATCTCAGGAGCCGACCGTGAAGCGGACCTATCAGCCGTCGCGACTCGTGCGCAAGCGCCGTCACGGCTTCCGTTCGCGGATGGCCACCAAGAACGGTCAGAAGATTGTTCAGCGCCGCCGCGCCAAGGGCCGCAAGCGCCTGACGGCCTAAGTCGTCAGCGCTCTGCGCGAGCGCATGGGCGATAAAATGAAAATTTGTCGCCTGACTTCGCGGCCCCAGTTTCTGGCGGCCGCGAAAGGCGTTTCAGAGGCCCGTGGCGCCGTGGTCGTCCAGCGACTGGATCGCGCGGACGGCGACGCCTCGATCCGCCTGGGCTTCACGGCCACGCGAAAGGTCGGCGGGGCCGTGATCCGCAACCGCGCCAAACGCCGTCTGCGCGAGGCCGCCCGCGCGCTTGCGCCGCAGTTCGGCGTGGCCGGCAGCGACTATGTGTTCATCGCCCGCATGGGCACGGTCGACCGTGACTGGGACCGTTTGCTTGACGATGTGAAATCGGCGCTTACAAGGCTGGCGACCCCGAGGTCGGCGCCCAAGTCCGCGCCCCCGACGCCCCCGCCAGCCGGCCAGGATTCCTGACTTCCATGCCCCCTCAGAACAACAGCCGCAACACGATCATCTTCTTCGTGCTCGCGGCGATCATGGTGACCCTCTATTCGGTCTTCGTCGTCGGTCCGCAGCGCAAGGCTGAAGAGACCAGGCGCGCCGCCGCGGTCGCCGAGAAGGCCGCCAACGCCGCGACCCCGGCGGGCGCCGCTGCGGGCTCGACCCCGGGCACGGTCTTCATCGCTGATCGTCGTCAGGCGCTGGCGACCTCGGTCCGCGTGCCGATCCGCACGCCGCAGCTGACGGGCTCGCTGTCGCTGACCGGCGGCCGCATCGACGACCTGTTCCTGACCAGCTACCGCGAGACCCTCGACAAGGACTCGCCCCCGGTCGAGCTGTTCCGTCCGCAGGGCATGCGCGACGCCTATCAGGCCCTGTTCTTCTGGAACGGCGCGAACGTTCGTGGCGGCGTGCCCGGCCCGAACACCGTCTGGCGTCTGACGCAGGGTTCGGTGCTGACCCCGACCACCCCGGTCACCCTGACCTGGGACAACAGCCAGGGCCTGCGCTTCACCCGCCGCATCTCGGTTGATGACCAGTATATGTTCCAGGTGACCGACACGGTCGCCAACTTCAGCGGCCAGCCGATCGTCATCGCCCCGGTCTCGCGCGTCGAGCGTCAGGGTGTGCCGCAGGTGGCCCGCAACCACATCGTCCACGAGGGCGCCTTGGGCGTGTTCGGCGGCGGTGACCAGAAATACGCCAGCCGTCCGCTGAAGTACGCCGACTGGGTCAAGAAGCCGGTCCAGACCTATCAGTCGACCGGCGGCTGGGCCGCGATCACCGACAAATTCTGGATGGCCGCCCTGATCCCGGATCAGGCCGAGCAGATCGAGGCCGAGTACCGCGTCCGCGACGTCAACGGCCTGAAGGTCCACGAGGTTAACGTCCAGGGCGCGCCGGTGACCATCGCCGCCAACGGCAACATCACCGAGACCCGCCGTCTGTTCGCGGGCGCCAAGCGCAATGAAATCCTGTCGGGCTACGAGAAGTCGCTGAACCTGCCGCGCTTCATCTACGCCATCGACTGGGGCTTCCTGTTCTTCCTGACCCGCCCGATCTTCCTGGTGATCGAGTTCTTCTACGGTGTCATCGGCAACTTCGGCCTGGCCATCCTGGCCCTGACCCTGACCGTGCGTCTCATCATGTTCCCGCTGGCGAACAAGAGCTACGAGAGCATGTCGAAGATGCGGACCCTCCAGCCCAAGATGGAGGAGATCAAGAAGAAGCACCCGGACGACGCGCCCAAGCAGCAACAGGAGCTGATGGCCCTGTACCAGAAGGAGAAGATCAATCCTCTGGCCGGCTGTCTGCCGCTGCTGCTCCAGATCCCGGTCTTCTACGCCGTGTACAAGATGCTGTCGGTCACCATCGAGATGCGGCACGCGCCCTTCTTCGGCTGGCTGCAGGACCTGTCGGCGACCGATCACACCACCATCTGGAACCTGTTCGGCCTGATCCCCTGGGATCCGTCGACCGCGCCCTTCATCGGCAACCTGCTGGTCAGCCACGTCGGCGGCGGCTTCAGCCTGGGCCTGAGCGTGCTGGCCATCATCTACGGCGCCACCATGTGGCTGCAGATGGCCATGAGCCCGCCCGCTCCGGACCCCGTCCAGCGCCGCATCTTCCAGTTCATGCCGGTGGTGTTCACCTTCATCATGGTCAACTTCCCGGCGGGCCTGCTGCTCTACTGGGGCTGGTCGAACGTGCTCACCATCCTGCAGCAGTACATCATCATGCACCGCCTGAAGGCCGAGAACCCGATCGACACCTTCCTGGCCCGGTTCAAGAAGGCGAAGGCCTAGGTGGACGATTTCTCGCCCGAGGAACTGGAGCAGGCGCGCATCCTGTTTGCGCGTCAGGCGACCTTCGTCATGGGCTGCGCCAAGATCGAGCAACTGCCCGATCCGGACCTGCCCGAGATCGCCTTCGCGGGTCGCTCGAACGTGGGCAAGTCCAGCCTGATCAACGGGCTGGTCGGCATGCACAAGCTGGCTCGCGCCTCGAACGAGCCGGGCCGGACGCGCGAGGTCAATTTCTTCGACCTCGACGGCAAGATGCGTCTGGTCGATCTGCCCGGCTACGGCTGGGCCAAGGCGTCCAAATCGACCGTCAAGAAGTTCCAGGATCTGGGCCGCGACTACCTGCGTGGCCGGGTGACGCTGAAGCGCGTCTATCTGCTGATCGACAGCCGTCACGGCCTGAAGTCGGTCGACACCGAAGCGCTGGATGCGCTGGATCTGGCCGCTGTCAGCTACCAGATCGTCCTGACCAAGGCCGACAAGCTGAAGAAGGGCGAGGCCGAAAAGGTTCAGGCCGAAACCCTGAAAGCCATCGCCAAACGCCCCGCCGCCTTCCCGGCGGTCATCGTGACCTCGGCCGAGAAGGGCGACGGCATGCCCGAACTGCGCGCCGAGATCATGCGCACGACGGGCGTGGTGCTCTAGAACGGGTTGCACGAGATCGCGCCCAGTGATTCGGTGCGACCATGCAAACCCGCCACATCCAGACCGACTCCCTCCGCCAGCAGGTTCTGGAGGCCGGCTCAGGCCCGCTCGTGCTGTTCATCCATGGCTTCCCCGAGCTGGGGATCAGCTGGCGCGCGCAGGTCGAGGCGCTGGGGCAGGCGGGCTATCACGCCGTCGCCCCGGACATGCGGGGCTATGGCGGGACGGACAAGCCTGAGCAGCGGGAGGCCTATTCGGTCCTGCATCTGGTCGGGGACATGGTCGATCTGGTGCGGGCGCTGGGGCATTCGACCTGCACCGTCGTCGGCCATGACTGGGGCGCGCCGGTCGCATGGCATTGCGCCCTGATGCGGCCGGACGTCTTCACCGCCGTGGCCTGCCTGTCGGTGCCGCTCCAGCCGCGCCGGGCCAAGGGACCGCCGACCGTAGCCATGGCCGCCATTTCGAAGCGGGCCGGGCTGGGCGAGCTCTACATCAACCAGTTCCAGGCTCCCGGCGCCCATTCCGTGTTCGAGGTCGATGTCGAGGCGGGCTTGCGCAAGGGCTTCTGGGCCTATGACGGCGCCACCCCGCCCGAGCTCCAGTCCACCGGCTTCATCCAGCCGGGTGAGAATTTCATCTCCACTGTCCCCGAAGATGCGCCCCTGCCGCCGTGGATGAGCGCCGACCATTTCGCAGAGTATGTCGCGGCGTTCGAGGCGGGCGGCTTCCGCGCTCCGCTGGACTGGTATCGCTGTATCGACCTGAACTGGTCGCTGACGGCCTTCCTGCAGGACGCGCAGGTGCGCGTGCCGGGCGCCTTCATGGTCGGCGACCGCGACCCGGTGCGGCACTACTCCGGCCAGCACGAGGCGGGGCTGAAGGCGCTGGTTCCGGACCTCCGCTCAGAGGTCGTCGTCCCCGGCGCAGGTCACTGGATCCAGCAGGAACGGCCCGAGGTGGTGAATGGGTGGCTGCTGAAGTTTCTGGACGGGCTGTGAGCCGGTTGACGGACCAATTTGCGGCGCCCGTGGATCGGTACGTCCAATTTTGACGTACCGGCGTGCCACACTGTGCCCCGGTCTTTGAAATCGCGATCCGAACCGTTCGCTTCCGGTTGAGTGGAGGCCTCAAGCTCTGCCAAGCGCGAAAAAGTGCACCTTTGTGCACTCAAAAAATATTTGAGTGCACCCTGTGCGGATTACAGGCCGGCGATGGCTTCCGCCGTCACCTCGAGGCTGTGCAGGCGTGCATCCAGATCGTGGATCATGCCGGTGACCATCACCTCGTTCACCCCGGTCGTGGCGATAAACTCGGCCAGCTTGGTTCGCACCGTGTCCACGCCGCCGATGGCGGCATAGGTCAGGCGGCTTTCGACCGCCGCGATCTGGCGGGCGTCCAGCACGGTGGTGATGTCGTCCACCGGCGGCTTCAGCTTGCCGGGCTTGCCCGTCACGACCGCCGCGAACGACTGTTGCATCGAGGTCGACAGGCGCTTCGCCTCCGCATCGCTGTCGGCGGCGAAGACGTTGATGGCGGCCATGGAGTAGGGCGCGGCCAGTTGCTTCGACGGTCGGAAACCGGCGCGATAGGTCTCCAGCGCCTGCAACAGGAGTTCCGGCGCGAAATGGCTGGCGAAGGCGAAGGGCAGGCCCAGATGGGCGGCCAGTTCGGCGCTGAACAGGCTGGAGCCCAGCAGCCAGATCGGCACCTTCGATCCGGCGCCCGGCCAGGCGGTGACGCGCTGGCCCTCGACCGGATCGCCGAGGAAGTTCTGAAGCTCGAACACATCGCGCGGGAACTGGTCGGCGGCGTCGAAATAGCGGCGCAGGGCGCGCGCGGTCTCACCGTCCGTGCCGGGCGCGCGGCCCAGCCCCAGATCGATCCGGTCGGGATAGAGGGCCGCCAGCGTCCCGAACTGCTCAGCCACCACCAGCGGCGCATGGTTGGGCAGCATGATGCCGCCGGAACCGACGCGGATAGTTTGCGTCTGGCCGGCCACGAAGCCCAGCGCCACGGCCGTCGCGGCGCTGGCGATGCCGGGCATGTTGTGGTGCTCGGCCAGCCAGAAGCGGTTGAAGCCGGTCCGTTCCGCCGTCTTCGCCAGTTCGGCGGTTTCCAGAAGGGCGCGGCGGGCGTCGCCGCCCTCAACGATGGGCGACAGGTCGAGCACGGAGAAAGCGGTCATGGCCGACAGATCGGGTCTCCCGCCGGTCATTCAAGTCCTGTCCGGTTACGGATTGCGACGAAACGGGGGTGAAGAGTGAGTGGTGCGTGGTGAGCAGTGCTTATTGGGGCAGCAGGAGGCGGCGGCTCACGGCGCGGCCAGCATCGCCCGCCTTCTCGACTCACCACTCACTCTTCACTCGCCACAAACGAGAGGCGCGCATAGGCTCCCCGGAATGGAGGGCTCCATGACCATTCTTTCGCCGATCCTCGCCGTCGCCGTGGCCGTCGCGCCCGCACAGGTCTCGCCCGACATCACAGGCGCCTGGGAGGGGCGGTTGTCGGTGGGCGGGCAGTCGATCCGCATCGTCTTCAACGTCGCCGCCGACGGCGCGACCACCATGGACAGCCCCGATCAGGGCGCGCGGGGCATTCCCGCGACCTCGGCGGTCGAAGGGCGCACGGTCCGCTTCACCGTCTCCGCCATCAACGGTCGTTTCGAGGGCTTGCTGGCCGAGGACGGGCGCAGTCTGTCCGGCACGCTGGCGCAGGGCGGCGTGAGCGCGCCCATGCAGTTCCAGCGGGGCGAGATCGCCGCCGGGCCGTCGCGTCCGCAAACGCCGCGGCCGCCGTTCGCCTATCGCAGCGAAGACGTGGCTTTCGACAACCCGGCCGCGCCGGGCGTGCGGCTGGCCGGAACCCTGACCCTGCCGCAGGGATCGGGGCCGTTCCCGGCGGCGGTGCTGGTCACCGGTTCGGGCGCGCAGGATCGGGACGAGACCATTCTGGATCACAAGCCCTTCGCCGTCTGGGCCGACGTCCTGACCAGGCGGGGCGTGGCCGTGCTGCGCTACGATGATCGGGGCGTGGCCGCCTCGACCGGCAGCTTCCTGGGCTCCACCGTCGCCGACTTCGCCGGCGACGCCCGCGCCGCCGTGGACTACCTGCTGACCCGGCAGGACATCGACCATGGCCGGATCGGGGTGATCGGTCACAGCGAGGGCGGGACCATCGCCCCGATGCTGGTGCAGGACGGCGCGCCGCTGGCGTGGATCGTGACGCTGGCGGGCCCGACCGTCTCCGGCGGTGCGATCATCGAGGAACAGGCCCACCTGATCCGCGTCGCCTCCGGTGCGACACCGGAACAGGATGCCGCTCTGGGCGACCTGCAGGCGTCCCTGATGCGCGCCGTCGCGGACAACGCCGATGATCCGGCGGCGGTCGCGCGCGAGGTCGAGGCCATTCTGGTTGCGGCGGGCCAGCCACAGGCGCAGGCCGCGTCGACGGCCGCCCAGATGAGCTCGGCCTACTATCGTCAGATGATCGCGCACGACCCGTCGGACTCCTTGCGCGCCGTCCGCGTGCCCATGCTGGCCCTGTACGGGAGCAAGGACCTTCAGGTCTCGGCTGATCAGAACGGTCCGGCCCTGCGTGCGCTCAAGCCGGATGCCGACATCGTCGTCCTGCCCGGCCTGAACCACCTGCTCCAGCCCGCGACGACCGGTCTGATGGCGGAGTACGGGCAGATCGAGACCACCCTCGCGCCAGAGGCGATCTCGACCGTGGTCGACTGGGTCGCGGCGCGCAGCGGGCTGTGAGCCGCCTCAGACGGGGTGGGTCGGTTCCGGCTTCTCCGGCGCCGGTTCCGGCGTGGCGGGCACGTCGGGCAGGGGGATGAACTCCAGGTCGTCCTCGGCGGGCAGGGCCATGCGTCCGGCCTTCCAGTCCGCCTTGGCCTGATCGATCCGCTCCTGCGAGGACGAGACGAAATTCCACCAGATCACGCGTGGCCCCACGGGCTCGCCGCCCAGCACCATGACCGACGACGGGCGGATCGCCTTCACGGTCGGTTCGGCGGTGGGCTCCAGCACGATCATCTGGCCTTCGTGGAAGGTGCGGTCGCCGACCTCGATCTCGCCCTTCACCACATAGAGGGCGCGTTCGGAATAGCCGCCCGCGCCCTTGCCCGGAGGCGGCGCGGTCCGCACGCCTTCGGCCAGTTCCCAGTGAACGTAGAACAGCGGCGACGACACGGGCGCCAAGGCCTTGGCGCCGTAGGCCTCGCCCGCGACCAGACGGGCGAACAGACCCGCGTTCTCATAGGCGGGCTGGCCGTCCTCGCCGAAGTGGTGGAAGGCGGGGGCGGTTTCTTCCAGTTCCTTGGGCAGGGCGACCCAGGCCTGCATTCCGTGCATCGCCCCGCCCTGGCTCTTCTTCAGCGGATCGGTGCGTTCGGAGTGGACGATCCCGCTGCCCGCGGTCATCCAGTTCACCTCGCCCGGGCGGATCGCCTCGGTGGCGCCGGTGTTGTCCCGGTGCATGATCTCGCCCTCGAACAGATAGGTCAGGGTCGACAGGCCGATATGCGGGTGAGGCCGCACATTGATCGCCTCGCTGCCCGGCGCGAACTCCGCCGGCCCCATCTGGTCCAGGAAGATGAACGGCCCCACCATCCGGCGCGAATGGAAGGGCAGCACGCGGCCGACCTCGAATCCGCCCAGGTCCTTGCGGCGCGCGTCGATCACCAGTTCGATCATGTCTGTGTCCCCCGGCCCGTCCCTGGGCCGACCGTCACTATCCGACGTGCGGGGTCACGATGCCAAGGGGGAGGGTGGTCACATTCTTCACGCCCCGGGTGACGATGTGGCTCTCGCAGTCCGACACGATGTTCAGGCTGAGCAGTTTCTCACGCAGGAACTTGTCGAAGGCGTGCATGTCGGAGGTGATGATCCGCAGCACATAGTCCTCGCGGCCGGTGATGGTGGCGCACTGCACCACCTCGGGCCAGTGAGCGACGGCGGCCTCGAAGGTGTCCAGATTCTCGCTTGAAGGCAGGCTCAGCTTGACGATGGCGTAGACCTCGAAGTCCAGGCCCAGTTTGTCGGCGTCCAGCAGCGTAACGCGCTTGCGGATGAAGCCGGTATCCTCCAGCCTCTTGATCCGTCGCCAGCAGGGCGAGGCGCTCAGACCGACACGGTCGGCGACCTCTGCAACCGACAATCCGGCGTCCTGTTGAAGGATGTCCAGAATTCGGGCGTCGACGGGATCCAGCTCTTCGGCCAATGCGTTTCTCCACTTATTATTATAGCGCAATAAAATACCCGCGATGTGCACAAGGCAAGGTCAAAATCGAGCGAGCCTTGGCGCCGACCTCGTGCTAGATCGCTGATTGAGGAAAACGCGCTCGGATCAACCGGACGGCAGGACGGAATGAAGAAGCCCAATACGCCCCAATTGTCATTGCGCGTGCCCGAGCCCTCGGGCCGGCCGGGCGACGCCCCGGATTTCAGCCACCTGCGGTTCGACGCCGCCGGGGCTGTGGATCGCCCGGACGTGGCGTCCACGCCGTATGAGATGCGCGATCACGCCTTCCAGCTGGTCCGCGTGCTGGACGATGACGGCAAGGCGGTCGGGCCCTGGAATCCGAATCTGGACCCGGAGACCCTGCGTCAGGGCCTGAAGGCCATGATCCTGACCCGCGCCTTCGACGACCGGATGCACCGCGCCCACCGTCAGGGGAAGACCAGCTTCTATATGAAGTGCACCGGCGAGGAGGCCATCGCGGTCGCGCAGGGGATGATCCTGCGCCGGGAGGACATGGGCTTCCCGACCTATCGCCAGCAGGGACTGCTGATCTCGCGCGGCTATCCGCTGGTCGAGATGATGAACCAGATCTATTCGAACGCTTCCGACCCGATCAAGGGCCGCCAGCTGCCGATCATGTACTCGTCGAAAGAGTACGGCTTCTTCACGATCTCGGGGAACCTGGGCACCCAGGTGCCGCAGGCCGTCGGCTGGGCCATGGCCAGCGCCTACAAGGGCGATGACAAGATCGCCATCAGCTGGATCGGTGACGGAGCCACGGCGGAAGGCGATTTCCACAACGCCCTGACCTTCGCCGCCGTCTACCGCGCGCCGGTGATCCTGAACGTTGTCAACAACCAGTGGGCCATCTCGTCCTTCATGGGCATCGCGGGCGGTCTGGAGACCACCTTCGCGTCCAAGGCCATCGGCTACGGCCTTCCGGCCCTGCGCGTGGACGGCAACGACTTCCTCGCCGTCTGGGCCGCCACCAAGTGGGCCGAGGAGCGGGCGCGCACCAATCAGGGCGCGACGGTCATCGAGCTGTTCACCTACCGGGGCGCGCCCCACTCCACCTCGGACGACCCCAGCCGCTACCGCCCGGGTGACGAGCACGAGAAGTGGCCGCTGGGTGATCCGGTGGACCGCCTGAAGCAGCACCTGATCGCGCTGGGCGAATGGTCCGAGGCGCAGCAGGAAGAGGCCGAGAAGGATGCGGTTGAACAGGTCCGCGCCGCCGGCAAGGAATCCGAAGCCATCGGCACGCTCGGCCAGTCGCGTCCCAGCGTGAAGACCATGTTCGAGGAAGTCTTCGCCACCGAGGACTGGCGCCTTGTGGAACAACGTCGCGAGGTCGGAGTCTGACCATGGCCGAGCAAACCACCTTCACCGAGGTCGACCGCACCGACGGCGTCGAGCCCGACATGGTCACTGCCTCCAACGCCCCGGCCTCGACGCCTGCGAGCGGCGACGTTGTGCCGATGAACATGATCCAGGCCCTGAACTCGGCCCTGGACGTCAAGATGGCCGAGGACGGCAACGTCCTGTCGTTCGGCGAGGACGCCGGGTATTTCGGCGGTGTCTTCCGCGTCACCGACCAGCTGCAGCAGAAGCACGGCCTGACCCGCAGCTTCGACGCCCCGATTTCGGAATGCGGCATCGTCGCCGCGGCCATCGGCATGGGCGCCTATGGCCTGCGTCCGGTCGTGGAGATCCAGTTCGCCGACTACATCTATCCGGCCTACGACCAGATCGTCTCGGAAGCCGCCAAGCTGCGCTACCGCTCGGGCGGGCAGTTCACGTCTCCGATCACCGTCCGCAGCCCCTACGGCGGCGGCATCTTCGGCGGCCAGACGCACAGCCAGTCGCCGGAAAGCCTGTTCACTCACATCGCCGGCCTGAAGGTCGTGGTGCCGTCCAACCCCTATGACGCCAAGGGCCTGCTGACGGCCTGCATCGAGGACGACGACCCCACCATCTTCTTCGAGCCCAAGCGCCTCTACAACGGCCCGTTCGACGGCTGGCACGAGAAGCCGGTCTCGCCGTGGAAGACGCAGGAGTTCGCCCAGGTCCCGACCGGCAAATACGTCGAGCCGATCGGCAAGGCCCGCGTCATGCGCGAGGGCAATGACGTCACCATCCTGGCCTGGGGCACCATGGTCTGGGTGTCGCTTGCGGGCGCCGAACACGCGGGCGTGGACGCCGAGGTCATCGATCTGCGCACCCTCGTGCCGCTGGACATCGAGACCATCGAGGCCTCGGTGAAGAAGACCGGCCGCTGCGTGATCGTGCACGAGGCGCCCAAGACCTCGGGCTACGGCGCCGAGCTGTCGGCGCTGGTGCAGGAGCGCTGCTTCTATCATCTGGAAGCCCCCATCGCCCGCGTCTGCGGCTGGGATACGCCTTATCCGCACGCCTTCGAGTGGGAATATTTCCCCGGCCCGCAACGCGTGGCCGACGCCCTGAAAGCCACCATGAGCGGGGGACGCTGAGATGGGTCGTTTCGTCTTCAAACTGCCCGACGTGGGTGAAGGCACCGCCGAGGCTGAACTGGTCGGCTGGCACGTGAAGGTCGGCGACGTGGTCGCCGAGGACCAGATCGTCGCCGACGTCATGACCGACAAGGCCACCGTCGAAATCACCGCCCCGGTCTCGGGCAAGGTCATCGCCATCCACGGCGAGCCCGGCCAGATGGTCCCCGTGCGCGGTCCGCTGGTGGAGTTCGAGGTCGAGGGCGCGGGCAATACCGATTCTTCTCCCTTCCCCCTCGAGGGGGGAAGGGCCGGGGATGGGGGTGGAGCCGCCACGTCTCAGGATGTAGCGCGTGAGGTGGCGTCGAGCCCCTCGGCGCAAGCCATTCAGCAGTCTGCCACCACCCCCACCCAACCCTCCCCCCTCGAGGGGGAGGGCTTGGCTGGAGCTGCCAACTACGTCTTCAAACTGCCCGACGTGGGCGAAGGCACGGCCGAGGCCGAACTGGTCGGCTGGCATGTGAAGGTCGGCGACGCCGTGTCCGAGGACCAGATCCTCGCCGACGTCATGACCGACAAGGCCACGGTCGAGATCACCTCGCCGGTGTCCGGCGTGGTCGTCGCCCTGCACGGCGAGCCCGGTCAGGCCTCCGCCGTCGGCGGTCCGCTGGTCAGCTTCAAGGTCGAGGGCAAGGGCAACGTTTCGGCCGCTCCGGAAGCCCCGAAACCGGCAGAGAATTCGACGACGGTTTCGGGTGGGAAAGCGGATACGGCGAAGGCCACTCCGAAGACTTCGACGACGGCTTCCGTGCCGGTCGCCGCCGACAGCAAGCCGCGCACCCTGTCCGACCGCAACCAGCGCCCGCTGGCCTCGCCCGCCGTGCGCAACCGCGCTCGCGATCTGGGTGTCGAGCTGCAGTTCGTGCCGGGCTCCGGCCCGGCCGGTCGCATCGAACACGCCGACCTCGACGCCTTTGTCGCCGGCGGCGCGCGGACGTCCACGTCCGCCTCTTCCTCTTCGACCTATGCGAAGGCTGAAGGAACCACCGAGGTCCGCATCATCGGCCTGCGCCGCAAGATCGCGGAGAAGATGGCCGAGAGCGTCCGTCGCATCCCGCACATCACCTATGTCGAGGAGATCGACGTCACGGCGCTGGAGGAGCTGCGCGCTCATCTGAACGCCGAGGCGAAGAAGACCGGCAAGGCCAAGCTGAACGTCCTGCCGTTCATCGCCCGCGCCATCGTGGTGGCGCTGCGCGACCAGCCGCAGATCAACGCCACCTACGACGACGAGGCGGGCATCCTGACCCAGCACGCCGCCGTGCATCTGGGCATCGCCGCCCAGACGCCGAACGGCCTGATGGTGCCGGTGGTTCGCCACGCCGAGGCCCGTGACCCCTACGACACCGCCCTTGAGATCGCTCGCGTCTCGGGCGCGGCCAAGGACGGTTCGGCCAAGCGCGAGGAGCTATCCGGCTCGACCATCACCATCACCTCGCTGGGCACGCTGGGCGGGGTGGTTCACACCCCGATCATCAACCACCCGGAAGTCGCCATCGTCGGTCCGAACAAGATCATCGAACGCGTCGTGGTGAAGGACGGCCAGATGGTCGTCCGCAAGATGATGAACCTGTCGTCGTCCTTCGATCACCGCATCGTCGACGGCCATGACGCGGCCGTCTTCGTGCAACGCATCAAGGGCCTGCTGGAGCATCCCGCGACGCTGTGGATGTAACCCCTGTCCGCTCATCCCGGCGAAAGTCGGGACCCAGTGCTTTGGGTGATGGAGCGGAGAGGCGTTTGATGAGGCGGCAAGCCTGAGGCTGCGGCGTCAGGCTGGACAGAACTGGGTCCGGGCTTTCGCCGGGATGAGCGGAGGAGAGAAGGTGCGTAAGATCAAAGCTTTGGCTTTTGTCGGCGCCGCTGTGAGCCTGGCTCTCCCGGGCGTGGCCATGGCGCAATGTCTTGAACCCTCGGGTTCGGTGCGTGATCGAAGCGATTTTGTTGTGCTGGGCGTCGTCACGGAAGCGTCCACCCGCGGTAATTTTTCCGATCTCGAACTGACCTATACGGTGCAGGTGAGGGAGGTCGTGAAAGGCGCGCCGTCGGCGTCGTTCACCTTCGTCACAGTCGAGCGTGGCGCTCAGCGCGGAGCGCCAGTGCTTGATGAATGTGGAGCCCGTCCGCACCCGAGGCTTCGACCGGGGCAGGAAGCTTTCTTCTTCATGGGAGGACGGCCAGATGATCTGCACGTCCTCCGGATTGACCGTATCACCGCGCTGACTACGAATTGATCAGCACGTTTTTGGACCTGCGATGACCCAGACTCTCAAAACCAAAGTCCTCATCATCGGCGCGGGCACCGGCGGCTATGTCGCGGGCATTCGCTGCGGCCAGCTGGGCCTCGACACCGTGCTGGTGGATGGCGGCAACGGCCTCGGCGGGACCTGCCTGAACGTCGGCTGCATTCCGTCCAAGGCCATCATCCACGCGGCCAACAAGTTCGAGACGGTGGCCAAGGCCGCTGACGGCGGGACGCTGGGCATCACGGCGGCCAAGCCGGCCATCGACCTGAAGCAGACCGTCGAGTGGAAGGACGGCATCGTCAGGAAGCTGAACAACGGCGTCGCGGCCCTGCTGAAGAAGGCCAAGGTCAAGGTCATCAACGGCTGGGCGACCTTCGCCGACGCCAAGACCTGCACGGTGAAGACCGCCGACGGCGACATCACCATCACCGCCGAGCACGTCATTCTGGCCACCGGCTCCGAGCCGGTCGAACTGCCCTTCCTGCCCTTCGGCGGCGACGTGATCTCGTCCACCGAGGCCCTGTCGTTGCCGGACGTGCCGAAGAAGCTGGTCGTCGTCGGCGGCGGCTATATCGGGCTGGAGCTGGGCATCGCCTTCCGCAAGCTGGGGGCCGAAGTCGCCATCGTGGAAATGGCCGACCGCCTGCTGCCGCTGTACGACAAGGCCCTGACCGAGCCGGTCGCCAAATGGCTGCAGAAGCACGGCGTCGAACTGCACCTCGGCGCCAAGGCGGGTTCGTTCGAGAACGGGGCCCTGAACGTCACCGGCGCCGATGGTCAGGCGCTGAAGATCAAGGCCGACAAGGTGCTGGTCACCGTCGGTCGCAAGCCGCGCACCAAGGGCTTCGGGCTGGAGAACATGGGCGTGGCCATGGCCGGGCCGTTCGTGAAGATCGACGACCGCTGCGCCACCTCGATGAAGAACGTCTGGGCGGTCGGCGACCTGACCGGCGAACCCATGCTGGCCCACAAGGGCTCGGCGCAGGGCGAGGTCGTCGCCGAGATCATCGCCGGCCATGACCGGAAGTTCGACCCGGTCACCATCGCCGCCGTCTGCTTCACCGAGCCGGAGATCGTCTCGGCGGGTCTCGGGCCGCAGGACGTCACGGGCCGCGACGATGTGATCCAGGCCGTCTTCCCCCTGATGGCCATCGGCCGGGCGCTGGCCATCGAAGCCGGCGAGGACGGCGGTTTCGTCCGTGTTCTGGCGTCCAAGACCGACCATCGCCTGCTGGGCGTGCAAGCCGTCGGGCAGCACGTCTCGGAACTGTCCAACAGCTTCGCCCAGATGCTGGAAATGGGCGCTGTGCTTGAGGACGTGGCCGGAACCATCCACGTCCACCCGACGCTCGGCGAGGCTTTCCATGAGGCGTCCCTGCGGGCGCTGGGGCATGCGATCCACATCTAGGGATTAGGGATTAGGGATTAGGGGAGAGGAGCGGGTTGGCGCCGGCGATCGCTGCAGCGCGCCATCGACCTGATCCCCAATCCCCAGTCCCTAATCCCTCCTCGTCGTCGAACCGTCACATCACCACCGGCCTCTCCGTCACAAACCTGTGGTCCAAGCCCTGCGAACCTAGGCTTTGTCCGGAGACTGACGATGACCCGCGCCCTGCTCGCCGCCGCCTCGGCGGTCGCCCTGCTCGCCCTCGGCGCCTGCGGCGACAACAACACCGCCACCCGCTCGGGCATCTGGGCCGCCGGCTCCTCGACGGTCTTCCCCTTCGCCACCCGCGTGGCCGAGAATTTCCAGCGCACCCAGGGCGGCGCCGCGCCGCGCGTTGAGGCGCTGGGCACCGGCGGCGGCATTCAGGCCTTCTGTCAGGGCGTCGGCCCGACCACCCCGGACATCGCCAACGCCTCGCGCCCGATGAAGAAGTCGGAGTTCGAGCTGTGCCAGAAGAACGGCGTCACCGACATCGTCGAGATCAAGATCGGCTATGACGGCATCGTCATCGCCACCGCCCGCACCGGCAACAGCTTCAACTTCCGTCTGGAAGACATCTATCTGGGTCTGGCCAAGGACGTTCCGGGCGCCGACGGCGCCTTCGTGCCGAACCCGGCCACCACCTGGAATCAGGTGAACCCGGCCCTGCCGAACCAGCGCATCCAGGTCTACGGCCCGCCGCCCACCTCGGGCACCCGCGACGCCTTCCTGGAGCTGGGCATGGCGCCGGGCGCCAAGCTGATCCCGGCTCTGGCCGCCCTGGCTGATGCCGACAAGGAGCGCTTCGAGACCCTCGCCCACACGGTTCGCGAGGACCAGCAGTGGATCGACTCGGGCGAGAACGACAACGCCATCGTCCAGACCCTGACCCGCACGCCGGGGTCGCTGGGCGTGTTCGGCTTCTCGTTCCTCGAGCAGAACATGGACACGGTGAAGGCCGAGACCATCAACGGCGTGGCCCCCTCGGCCGACACCATCGCGGACGGCACCTATCCGCTGGCGCGCAGCCTCTACATCTATGTGAAGAAGCAGCACGTCGGCGTGACGCCGGGCCTTGAGCAGTTCGTCATGGAGTTCATGTCGGAAGCCTCCGCCGGTCGCGGCGGCTATCTGCAGGACCGGGGTCTGGTGCCGCTCCCGGAAGACCAGCTGGCCGCCCAGCGCGCCATCGCCCAGGCGCTGACGGTCATGACCGCGCCGAACTGAGTTCGGACGTCGCCTGAAAAAACAGAAGGCCCCGGAGCGATCCGGGGCCTTTTTGTTTTCCTCTTCATTCTCCCTGGAGGGGAGAACGACGATATCACGCCGCCGCCCGTCTCCGCAGGCGGGCGATCCGGCGCAGGCGGCGCCAGAAGCGGCCGCGGTCCGGTTCGGGATAGGGCTGCAAGTTCTCGATGAACTGCTCGGCTGAGGCCCGCCAGCTGAACTTCTCGGCATAGGCGCGGACGGTGGCCCGGTCGCATTCCAGCGCCTTCAGACAGGCGGTGCGCAGGTCCTCGTCGATGGCCCCGGCGTCCGAGCCCGGAATGATGTCGATCGGGCCGTGGGCCGGATAGGCGGCGACCGGGGTGCCGGTGGCCATGGCCTCGAGGATCACCAGACCGAAGGTGTCGGTCCAGCTGGGGAAAACGAAGACGTCGGCGTCGCGGAAGCATCGCGCCAGTTCCTCGCCGAAGCGGGCGCCGAGGAATTTCGCTTCCGGATACTTGGCCTGAAGCTCCTCGCGCGCCGGACCGTCGCCGACCACGATCTTGGTGCCCGGCAGGTCCTGTTCGAGGAAGGATTCGATGTTCTTCTCGACTGCCACGCGGCCGACATTGAGGAAGAAGGGACGCGGCCAGTCCTTGCCGCCCAGCTCGTCATAGATGCGCGGCAGATCGGGGTTGAACTGCTCGGTGTCCACGCCCCGCGTCCACGGCGAGACGTTGCGGAAGCCGTGTGCCGTCAGCTCGTCACGCAGGGTCGGGGTGGCGACCATCAGCCGTCCCGACGGCTTGTGGAACCACTTCATATAGGCGTAGCCGACCTGCACCGGGATCGGGAATCGGGCCGAGACGTACTCGGGGAATTTGGTGTGGTAGCTGGTCGTGAACGGTAGCTTCCATTCCACGCAGATGCGGCGCGTGGCGATGCCGATGGGGCCTTCGGTGGCGATGTGAACAGCCTCGGGCTCAAAGGCGCGCAGGCGCTCGCGAATCTCTTCCTCCGCGCCCAGCGCCAGCCGGATCTCCGGATAGGTGGGGCAGGGGATGGTCTTGAATTGGCTCGGCTCAACGACCTCCACCTCATGACCCATGGCGCGGCATTCCGCCGTGATCCGGGACAGGGTGCGGACGACGCCGTTGACCTGGGGCTCCCAGGCGTCGGTGGCCAGAACGATGCGCATGTGGGCCGAAAGGCTCCGCCGTTGATCGGATGAATGGTCTAGCGCTTCGCGATGACGTTGGCGAGACGAAGCTACAGCGGCCCCATTAAAGAGGCAGGGCCGTCGTCGCCTTCACCTCTTCGAGAACGGCATAGGTTCGGGTCTCTCGGACCCCCGGCATCCGCACCAGAACGTCGCCCAGGAAGGCGCGATAGGCGTCCATGTCGCCGACGCGGGCCTTGATCAGATAGTCGAAGCCGCCGGCGACCATATGGCACTCCAGCACCTCGGGCTGGCGGCGCACGGCCTCGGCGAAGGCCTCGAACATGTCGCCGGTAGTGCGGTCCAGCAGGACCTCGACGAAGATCATCAGGCCCCGCCCCACCTTCGCCGGGTCGATCAGGGCGGCGTAGCCGGTGATGACCTTCTTCTCGCGCAGCCGCCGGACCCGTTCGAAGCAGGCGGCGGGCGACAGATTGCAGCGCCGCGCCAGTTCCGCGTTGGAGATACGGCCGTCCTCCTGCAGGGCCTTGAGCAGGCGGCGGTCGACGGGATCAAGCTTTTCCATCGGTTCAGACCCTGTGTGGCCGAACGATCTTCGACTCTGCGGTCCATCATACGATGCACATTCGGAGTTGTCCGCCATATATGGCCGATCACACAGGATATCCGCGCCCATGACCACCGTCGCCTTCACCCCCTCGAGCGTCGCCGGCTGGGATACGCTGGACCACGGCAAATTCGCCGATGAGACCGCGACCGTTCGCGGCCTGCTGGACCGCACGCCGCTTGACGCCGCCGAACGCGCCGCCGTGCTGGCCTCGGCCACCGATCTGGTCGAGCGCGCCCGCCGCAGCGTGAAGAAGCAGGGCGTGGTCGAAAGCTTCCTGCAGGAGTTCTCGCTGGGCACCCGCGAGGGTCTGGCCCTGATGTGCCTGGCCGAAGCCCTGCTGCGCACTCCGGACGAAGAGACCCGCGACCGCCTGATCGCAGAGAAGATCGGTTCGGCAGACTGGGCCTCGCACCTCGGCCAATCTGACAGCCTGTTCGTCAACGCCTCGACCTGGGGCCTGATGCTGACCGGCAAGCTAGTGGATGTCGACGAGGAGGCGAAGACGGACCTGCCCGGCTTCCTGAAGCGCATCGTCGGCCGTCTGGGCGAGCCGGTGATCCGCGAGGCCGTCGCCGCCGCCGTCCGCATCATGGGCGAGCAGTTCGTGGTCGGCCGCACCATCGAGGCGGCGCTGAAGCGCTCGAACAAGGAAGGCTGGCTGTGCTCGTTCGACATGCTGGGCGAGGGCGCCCGCACCGCCCATGACGCCGAACGCTATGAGAAGATCTATGCCGACGCCATCGAGGCCGTGGGCAAGACCGCCAAGGGTCAGGGGCCGGAAGTCGGCCACGGCGTCTCGGTCAAGCTGTCGGCCCTGTCGCCCCGCTATGAGGCGGTGCACGAGGATCGCGTCTGGTCCGAGCTGTATCCGCGCGTGAAGCGCCTCGCCCTGATCGCCGCGAAGTACGACATCAACTTCACCATGGACGCGGAGGAGGCCGACCGCCTCGCCCTGTCGCTGAAGCTGCTGGACCGGCTCGCCAACGAGGCGGAGCTGGGCGAATGGAGGGGCCTCGGTCTGGCCGTGCAGGCCTATCAGAAGCGCTGCCCGGAAGTGATCCGTCGCGTGGCCGAGCTGGCGAAGACCTCGGGCCGTCGCCTGATGGTCCGTCTTGTCAAGGGCGCCTACTGGGACACCGAGATCAAGCGGGCCCAGCAGTTCGGCCGCACCGACTATCCGGTCTTCACCACCAAGGCCGCGACCGATCTGAACTATCTGGTCTGCGCCCGACTGATGATCGAGGCCGCGCCGCATATCTACAGCCAGTTCGCGACCCACAACGCCCACTCGCTGGCCGCCGTTTACAAGATGGCGTCGGAGCGCGGTGTGAAGATCGAGTTCCAGCGGCTGCACGGCATGGGCGAGGCCCTGTACGACGCCGCCCGCGACGCCTTCGGGCCGGTGACCGTGCGCGCCTACGCCCCTGTCGGCGGGCATGAGGACCTGCTGCCCTATCTGGTGCGTCGCCTGCTGGAGAACGGCGCCAACTCCAGCTTCGTCCACGCCCTGCTGGACGAGCGCGTCCCCGCCGCGGCCGTCGCCGCCGACCCCATCACGACCGTCGAGGCTCATCCCGACCGTCACGCCAAGATCCCCGTTCCGAAGGATATGTACATGGACCGCCAGAACTCGCTCGGCCGCGACTACTCCCAGCTCGCCGACCGCGAGCGGCACGCCCTCGCCCTTCAGAAGGTGGACAGCGAGAAGCTGACCTCCGGCCCGATCATCGGCGGCAAGCTGAAGGCGGGAACGAACGCGCAGGACGTGACCAATCCGTTCGACACGACGCAGGTGCTGGGTCACGTCTCGGAAGCTTCGGCGGAAGACATTGATGCGGCCGTGGACGCCGCCGCCCGCGCCCAGATCGTCTGGGACCGCAAGGGCGGCGCGGGCCGCGCCCCGGTGCTGCGCGCCATGGCCGACGCGCTGGAAGCCGACATGGATCGTCTGGTCGCCCTGCTGTCGCGCGAAGCCGGCAAGACCCTGAACGACGGCGTCGCCGAGGTGCGCGAGGCGGCCGACTTCTGCCGCTACTACGCCATGCTGGCGGAGCGTGACTTCGGCGGCGCGCAGGAGCTGAAGGGCCCGGTGGGCGAGATCAACTCGCTGGTCCTGCACGGTCGCGGGATCTTCGCCTGCATCAGCCCGTGGAACTTCCCGCTGGCCATCTTCACCGGCCAGATCGCGGCCGCCCTGGCCGCCGGCAACGCCGTGCTGGCCAAGCCCGCCGAGCAGACCCCGCTGATCGCCGCCGAGGCTGTGCGCCTGTATTACAAGGCCGGTCTGGACGCCAATCTGCTGGCCCTCGTTCCGGGGCGCGGCGAGACCGTCGGCGCGGCTCTGGTCTCGCACCCCGGCATCGACGGCGTCGCCTTCACCGGCGGCACCGACACGGCCAATCTGATCAACCGCTCGCTGGCCGCGCGTCAGGGCGCCATCATCCCCTTCATCGCCGAGACCGGCGGCCTGAACGGCATGTTCGTGGACACCACGGCGCTGAAGGAACAGGTGATCGACGACGTCATCCTGTCGGCCTTCGGTTCGTCGGGCCAGCGCTGCTCGGCCCTGCGTATGCTCTACGTCCCGAACGAGGCGGCGGACGCCCTGATCGAGGGCCTGAAGGGCGCGCTGGCGGCGCAGGTCGTGGGCGACCCGACCGATCCGTCCACCGACATCGGCCCGGTCATCGACGCCGACGCCAAGGCCATGCTGGAGGCCCACCTGACCCGCCTCGAAGGCGATGCGAAGATCATCGCCCGCGCTGAACTGCCCGCCGGCTCGGAGAAGGGCCACCTGTTCGCCCCGACCATCGCCGAGATCCCGACCGCCGACTATCTGGAGCGCGAGGTCTTCGGCCCGATCCTGCACATCTGCCGTTACGAGCCGTCGAAGCTGAAGGAGACGGCGTCGAAGCTGGCGCAGCGCGGCTACGGCCTGACGCTGGGCGTGCACAGCCGCATCGAGGCCTTCGCCGAGGAAGTCACCCGTCTGGTCCCGGCGGGCAATGTCTACATCAACCGCTCGATCATCGGCGCGGTGGTCGGGGTCCAGCCCTTCGGCGGCGAGGGCCTGTCGGGCACCGGCCCCAAGGCCGGCGGCCCCTACAGCCTGATCCGCTATGCGTCCGAAAAGGCCATCAGCAACAACATCTCCGCCCAAGGCGGCGACCCGGCGCTGTTGAACCTGTAGGCCTGATCTCACCGGCTCACCTCCCCGTCGCCCCTTCAAGGCGATGGGGAGGACAGATCGGCGACTTCGCCGATCAGGTGGGGGCGGCGCAGGAGGTGGACGGTTAGCCGCCGACACCGGTGTTCGAGGCGTCTCCTGCCCTGACGGAGCCGCCCTCTCCTGATCGCCGCTGACGCGTCGATCTGTCCTCTCCATTCGCCTTCGCGAACGGAGAGGTGAGCGCCAGCTGCAATCTCAGCCCTACGCCGCCGCCTTCTCCTCGGCCCGGAGCGTCAGCACCCGCACGCCGGTCTTCGTGACCGCGACGGTATGCTCGAACTGGGCCGACAGCTTTCCGTCGACGGTTGTGACGGTCCAGCCGTCGTCGCCGGTCTCGACGCCCGCGCGGCCCTGATTCAGCATCGGCTCGATGGTGAAGGTCATGCCCTCGCGCAGGGTCAGGCCCCGGCCAGGCTTGCCGAAATGCAGGACCTGCGGGTCTTCGTGCATCTCGCGCCCGATGCCGTGCCCGCAGTAGTCGCGCACGACCGAATAGCCGGCCTTTTTCGCATGGCTTTCGATGGCGAAACCGATGTCGCCCAGCGTCGCGCCCGGCTTCACCGCCCGTATGCCCTTCCACATCGCTTCATAGGTGGTCCGCACCAGCCGCTTCGCCGGCGCCGCCACTTCCCCGATGAGATAGGTCTTGGAGGAGTCGGCGATGAAGCCGTTCTTCTCCAGCGTGATGTCCAGATTGACGATGTCGCCGTTTTTCAGAATCTCCTCCGTCGACGGCACGCCGTGGCAGACCACCTCATTGATCGAGCAGTTCAGCACGAAGCCGTAGCCGTACTGGCCCTTGGACGCGGGCCGCGACTTCAGGTCGTTGACGATGAAGGCCTCGACCCGGTCGTTGACCTCCATGGTGCTCATGCCGGTTAGCGGCAGGGTGTCGATGTGGGCGAATACGGACGCCAGCAGACGCCCGGACTCGGCCATCAGTTCGATCTCTTCGGGCGTCTTGGTCATGCCGCCACCGTCGCGGTCGGGGAGGCGTCGACGCCCGCCGCCTTCAGCTCACGGGCGGCCAGTTCCTGAAAGGTCAGGCCGGGGTTCAATTCGCCCAGCATGCCGATCCGCATCCAGAAGGCCGCCTGTCCGTTGATGGACCGGCACGACGCCTTGCTGGCCCGGCGCAACTGCTCGTGCAGCTCGTCCTCGATGTTGACGATGCCCATGGGGCGAACTCCGACTATACGTTTCGTATATGCGGCATATAGGTCTGACCGGGTGGTTTCAAGGCGGGGTCAGCGCCGTGTCAACCACGCAGGCGATGGCCGATCCTCCTCTCGCCGTGATGACGACGGGCATATCGAACCGTCCGCTACCGGTCTTGAGGGTCACGCTATCGTCCTCCGCCGGGGTCATCCGCAGGGGGCAGTTTCCAAGAACCTACCGCGTTGCAGGGCCTGTGTGTTCGCCTCGCCTGCGGCGAGGCAGGTCGCGAAGGGAGTTACGATGACCAGATCAACCCTCCCATGAAATCCCCCTCCTCCCATGACGGAGTGGCGTGAAAGGGGAGTGAACTCTTGGGCGGGGGCGGCGCCGTTGATACCGCTGGTTGATCCGTGAGTTCCGGCCCGCTAGGGCTAACGAGCTTGGCTTTTGAACTTCCGGGTGGAATATGTCGTATCTTCAAAAGGCTGCCTTGGCCGTCACCTTGGCTGTTAGCCTTATGGTCTCAGGTTGCGGGCTCGGTGGTCCTGCTGCCGGAACTTGCCTGAGCGAAGATTCTCAAGCCGTGATCATAGATCTCGTGCGAGAAGAAGTTGAGAAGCGAGCCGCCCGCGACTTGCGTGACGGTGATCGCCAGATCGCGTCGATGGCCAATCTGCGCGCCAGTCTGGCCCTCATCCAACTCGCCATCGAGGACGTCCGGACCTCGAAAGAAGACCCTGACAGCAGTCGCAAATTTTGCGCGGGGTCGTTTAAGGCCGTGTTCCCGGCAGCGATGATTGCGGACGCGGAGAAGAGCTATGAATTGATCGGCGCGGGCACGATTGAAACCCTTGCGGATCAGTACGGGGTTGAGCGGTCAGCCGATACCTTCACCTACGATCTCGATTTCTCGGTCCAGCCCACCGATGACGGTAAGAAAATCTACGGAGAGATCGAGCAGCCGGATTCGCTGGTGAACTTCCTCGCTGAAATGGTCGTCGCGCACCTGGCGAGTGGAGAAATCCAGAGGGTCAAGACAGCGGAGGCGCAGGCTGCGGCGGAACAGGACCGGTTGAACCTCGAAGCCCAGACCGCCCAGCGGCAGGCCGTGCTCTCCGAGGCTCGCACCGAGTATGACCTGTCCCGCCAGACCCTGACCGCGATGTGGGATGCCATGCCCAAGGATGCCCAGGATCAGCTTACCGCGAACCAGACCGCTTGGAACCAGCGCAAGCGCGCCGACTGCAATCTGGAGGCCGCCCAGTACTCGACCGAGCCCACCGAGCGCGAGGCCGCGCGGATGCGTTGCGATGCGCGAATGACGCGCGAGCGGGTAAGCGCCTTGAGGAGTTGGGCCGGCTACTGACGACCGCTCTAGCGAGTTGACTCAAAGCTCTTCTCTTCGGTCAGCGGGGCGATGAACAGCCGGTCACAGCGGTCATTCTCGTCCTTCAGGGGGATGACCTCGAAGCCGTCGGCGGCGGCCTCGACCTGTTCGGCGAGGGCGCTGAACGCCGCCTCATGGCCTTCACGACCGTAGAGCAGATAGCCGTCCCGGGCGTCGATGACGCCATAGGACGGACCGCCTTCGAGGAGGGTGTCGATGTCCATGGTCATAGGAAGGGAAAGCCGAAGCCCCGATCCGGTTTCAAACGGCCAAGGTCTCAGCCCTTCGGCCATCCGCCCGCGCGGCTGAGCGCGCTCGGAGCCGGACGGCCTATCTTCTCGCCGATCCAGCGGGCCGTTCCGATCAACTGGTCGAGGTCGTAGCCGGTCTCGAACCCGGCCCGTTCGAGCATGTAGACCAGATCCTCGGTGGCGATATTACCGGTCGCGCCGGGGGCGAAGGGGCAGCCGCCGATGCCGCCGACAGAGGCGTCAAGGATGTCCACGCCCGCTTCCACGCCCGCATAGGCGTTGGCCAGACCGGTGTTGCGGGTGTCGTGGAAATGCAGGCGCAGGATCGCCTCCGGCGCGGCCTTGCGGGCGGCCTCGACCTTGCGGGTGACGGCCCAAGGGTCACCGACGCCGATGGTGTCGGCCAGGGCGATCTCCTCGACGCCCAGGGCCGCGATCCGGCCGACCAGACCGGCCACCTGATCGACCCCGACCTCGCCGTCGAAGGGGCAGCCCCAGACGCAGGACAGGGTGGCCGACAGGGACGGTGCGTCGCCGGTCGCGGAGCCCGCATTGGCCCGACCGGTGATGATCCCGGCCAGCATCTCGACCTGCTGGTCCACGGTCAGACCCTGATTCCTGAGCCCGAAGCCGTCGGTGGCGGACATGGCGACGTTCACCTCATCCACCGCCGTGCCGAGGGCCCGGTCATAGCCCTTGCCGTTCAGGACCAGACCGATGCGGCTGCGGCCCTCCTGGTGCGGCAGGGCGGCCATGACCTCTTCAGCCCCGGCCATCTGCGGGACGTACTTCGGATGGACGAAGCTGACGGCCTCGATCCGACGCGCGCCGGCGGCCTCGAGCCGTTGGACGAAGTCGGCGCGGACGGCGGGCTCGAGCACCGCCTTCTCGTTCTGCAGGCCGTCGCGGGGGCCGACCTCGACGATGGTGATGCGGCGGCTCATTGGCCCGGCGCCGTCGTCAGGGCCGCGCCGGTGGGGGCGTAGAGGAACAGGTCCACGTCATCCCCCTGCGAGTAGTTGTGGCCGCGCACTTCGCGCACCACCCGGCCGGTGACGCCGATCCGGGCCGTGGCCGCGCGGAAGGCTTCGGCCTCACGCTCCTCGACGATGACCGGGCGGCCCTCGGCCAGAGCCTTGGCGGCGCCCTCGGCGTCGGTCAGCTCGGTGTCCCGCCCGGTCAGGAAGACGAAGCTGGGCTCGTGATAGCCGGCGATGGCGACAGGGCCGGGGCGACCCTGACGTGGGTGCAGGTCATTGTCGTACAGCGCCTTGTCGAGCTGGGGCGAGACCGACAGCGGGCGCAACTGGCGCAGGGTGCCCGCCAGCGCGCCGTGTGCGACGACACCCAGGGTGATGCTGACCAGCACGGCGGTGACCGCCGCCCGGTGCATCAGCAGGAAGGCCCCGATCAGGCCCGCCAGAACGGCGAAGACGATGGTGATGGTGGCCCAGGTCTGGGCGGTCGACTTGCCGAACTCGGTCAGGCCATAGACCACGCCCGCCGCCAGCAGGACGCCGACGAAGACGGACAGCCCGGCCCCGGTCCAGCGCGAGACCTTGCCGATGGGCCGGGTCAGGGCCGCGGCCGCCAGCAGGGCTAGGGCGCCGAAGGTGGGCAGGTTGTAGTGGATCAGCTTGGTCGGGGTCAGCTCGAAGATGATCCACGCCGGGACCAGCCAGCAGACGAGGAAGCGGATCGTCGGCTCGGCCCGACGATGCCAGCCGGTCGAGACCGCGGCAGGCAGCAGCAGGGTGGCCGGGAAGAAGGTGATCAGCGAGGCGATCAGATAGTAGCCCGGGGGGGCGCCGTGGCTTTCGTGGCCGCCCGCGATCTTGGGCGCCAGATCGCCCGCGATGGCCTCCCGCCAGAAACCGCCGTCGGTGGCGATGGTGATGGCGATGGCCCATGGCCCCACGAGCAGCGCCACCAGCGGCAGTCCCCAGCCCCAGCCGAGCCGCTTCAGCCAGCGGAAGTCGCGGTCCCAGGCCGAGACCAGCAGCATGGCCGGTGCGATGACGATCAGGCCGATCGGGCCCTTGATCAGGATCGACAGCCCCAGCCCGAACCAGAACATCAGCTTGTGAGGTCGTTGTGGAGCCTCTCCGGCCTTCGAGGCCAGATAGATGCGCGCCAGCCCGGCCATGGCGAGGGTGACGGCTCCGCACAGCATGGCGTCCGTCTTGGCGATGCCGGCCTCGGTGGAGAGCAGGAAGGAGGCGCCCATGATGGCGCCCGCCAAGAAGCCCGCCCGGTTGCCGAACATGGCCTGCCCCACCCAGGCGATGGCGGCGGCGGCCATCATGGCGCCGAGGATGGAGGGGATGCGGTAGGGCTGGATGTCCCGGTTCTCGACCCTGGACGTGGCGGCCACGGCGGCGGCCTGCATCCAGTAGATGCCGACCGGCTTTTTCCAGCGCGGATCGTCCTGGAAGCGGATGTCGACGTAGTCGCCGCTCTCCAGCATCTGGGAGGTCGCCTGGGCGTAGCGGCTCTCGTCCCGATCCAGCGGCGGCAACAGCGCCAGCACGGGCAGTCCAGCGAACAGGGCGATCAGCGCCGCCAGCAAGGGGCCGCGCCATCCGGCGATGTATTTGTCGAGGTCGGGACGGATCATGGATGCAGTCCTACCACGCCGGTTCCGGCGCCGTCATGCAGTGTGCGGAGCATGGCTCCCGTCCGGGCGCGAAACCGGCTAGAGAGCGATTATGACCGAAGCCGCTCCCGACATCTCCGTCGTCGTTCCCGTCCATGACGAGGAGGGCGCCGCCGGCCCGCTGGCCCGCGAGATCGCCGCCGCCTTCGCCGGGCGCTCGTTCGAGATGGTGTTCGTCAACGACGCCTCGAAGGACCGGACGCTGGATGAGCTGCGCGCCCTGCAGGGCGAGCTGCCGCAGCTGCGGGTGCTGAGCCATGGCTCCAACGCGGGCCAGAGCCGCGCCGTGCGGACCGGGGTGCTGGCCGCGCGGGGCGCCATCGTCGTCACGCTGGACGGCGATGGGCAGAACCCGCCCGCCGACGCGCCCAAGCTGGCCGACCTGCTGGCCGCCTCGCCGCCGAACGTGGCGCTGGTGGGCGGCGTGCGCGCCAGGCGGCAGGACTCGGAGGCCAAGCGCTGGGCCTCGCGCTGGGCCAACCGCATCCGCAAGAACCTGCTGTCGGACGATGCCGACGACACCGGCTGCGGGCTGAAGGCCTTCCGTCGGGACGTCTTCCTGCGCCTTCCGTACTTCGACCACATCCATCGCTATCTGCCCGCCCTGATGATCCGCGAGGGGTATGAGAACCGCTACCTCGATGTCGACCACCGCCATCGCGAGACCGGGCGATCGAAGTATACGAACTGGGGGCGGCTGATGGCCTCCTTCTCGGACCTGCTGGGCGTGATGTGGCTCAAGTCCCGGTCGCGCAAGCCGGGCGCGATCAGCGAGTTCTGAGCCCGGTTCGCCTGCCGGGGGAGCGGGCGTAGCGGTATGGAGCGATCCGGGGTATCTATCGTTAACAAGCGCGGCCGTGAGCGGCCGGGAATGGAGCCTCGCCGATGCTGGTCGCCTTGCCGCTGCTGCTGATCCCGGTGGTCCTGTACAACATCGTGGTGCTGTCGAACGTCATGTCGGGCGGGGATGTGAACCTGGCCGCGGGCGGCGCCGACGCCATTCTGCGCGACCCGATGTTCTCGATCCCGATGGCTTCGGGGACCAGCTGGAACGTGGGGGTGGGCGACCTGATCCTGCTGCTGTCGCTGATCCTGCTGTTCTTCGAGCTGCTGAAGTCGACCTCCAGCCAGAAAGTCGCGATCGTCAATCACGCCCTGTCGATGGTGCTGTTCATCATCGTGCTGGTCGAGTTCCTGCTGATGAAGGGCTTCGCCACCTCGACCTTCTTCCTGATCGTGGTGATGGTCATGCTGGACGTGCTGGCCGGTTTCATCGTGACGATCATCTCGGCCCGGAAGGATCTGGACTTCGGCGGCGGCGCGTAGGGGCTCCTTTTTGGGGCCTAACGCTCGCGACGCGGTCGCTCGCTGCTTGAGGCCCGTTGTTTGACGGCGCTTGTGTCGGGCGCCCCTCCACCACGTTTCGCGCGGTCCCCCTCCCCTGAAGGGGGAGGAACTTGTTCCGGCCTCAAGGAGCGAGGCTCCGCGAGCCGAGCGTTAGGCCACTCAGGTAAATGCCACGAAGATCAGGGTCACGACGGTGATGTCGAAGGCGCGGGTCAGGAAGCGGGGCATGACGGGTTCCGGAACGGGTCGATCTGACCTGTCGCCAGCAAGGACCGTGCCGGGCGTCTAGATGTCGGTGTCTTCCGTGCGGCCCGGTTTGGGGCGGCGGTCGACAGTTCCGGAATACTCGGTTCCCAGATAGGCGCTGCGGGCCGCGTCCAGCACGGGCTGACCGCCCTTGAGCCCGCGCTTCTGGCCGGTCTGTCCCATCATCTGGGCGGTGAAGATGGCCGCCGAGCCGTCCGGGTGCGGGGTCGCGGCAGCTCTTGCCGGGGGCTGGGCCTCTTCTGCCGCAGTCTCGACCGGCACCAGGGCGCGCGACGTCGAGCCGGCCCGGCGCTGGCGCTCCCGGCGTTCGGACGCGCGCCGCTCCGGAGCCTCCACCGGGCCGATGCCGTCGACCGGCCGGGTCATCCCTTGGACAGCTTGTCCAGCTGGGCGCGCATCTCGTCCATCTGGCGGCGCATGTCCTCCAGCGGATCGGGCGCGCCGGGCTCTTCAGCGGCGGGAGCCGGGGTCTGGGCCGGTGTGGCCTGGCGGGCGACGCCGCCGAAGCCGGGCCACATCTTCATGGCTTCCGCGAACATGGCCATGTTCCGCTTCACCGCCTCGTCCATCAAACCGGCGCCGGGGGCGCCGCCGAAGGCCTTGGAGAACTGGCCGCGGATCTGCTCCTGCTGGCGGGTGAAGTTGTCGAGCGACATCTCCAGATAGGAGGGCAGGACCCCCTGCATATGGCCGCCGTAGTAGCCGATCAGCTGGCGCAGGAACTGGACGGGCAGCAGGGCCTCGCCGCGGCTTTCTTCCTCGAAGATGATCTGGGTCAGGATCTGACGGGTCAGGTCCTCATTGGTCTTCGCATCGAAGACCACGAATTCGGTCCCCTCGCGGACCATTCGCGCGAGGTCTTCCAGTGTGACGTAGGCCGAAGTCGCCGTGTTGTAGAGCCGCCGGTTGGCGTACTTCTTGATGACGACGTTGTCTCCCGCACCGGACTTCTTGTCAGCCACGCGCTGTCCCCGTTCCTGTTGCAACGCCACAGTGTCCGCGTTGCGAGTGCGAAAGTCTAGACCATTATCGGTTCGGACCGAAACGGTTCGAAATCAGATAATGGTTCAGAATCAACATCTTGAGCGAAATCTGAATTCAAATTCGGCTGCATTCGAACCGATTTCGCTCTAGCCAGCCATTGCCGCGGGCGCGAGGACGACGCCGACCAGCACGGCGGCCCAGTGGACCGTGGCGCCGGTGACGACGAAGCCGTGCCAGATGGCGCGCCGGAACTTCACCTTGGGGCTGATGAAGACGAAGACGCCGGCGGTGTAGATCAGTCCGCCGATGACCAGCAGGGTCAGGGCGGCCGGGTGGACGGTCTCGATCATCGGCTTGAGGGCGATGACCACCAGCCAGCCGAAGGCCACGTAGATGGCGCTCCAGAAGGCGTCGGAGAGGCGCGGCAGCAGCACCTTGGCGAAGGCCCCGGACAGGCCGACGACCCAGACCAGCAGGGTGAAGCCGATGGCCCACCACCCCTCGAACCGCTGCGTGGTGAAGGGGGTGTAGCTGCCCGCGATCATCAGGAAGATGGCCGCCTCGTCCAGTCGTCGCAGGACCGGACGGGCCGCGCAGGGGCGTATCTGGTTGTAGAGGGTCGAGGCGCTGAGCATGCCGACCAGACACAGGGCATAGATGGCCGTGGCCACCGCCGCGCCGACCCCGGCGTAGACCATCGCCAGCACCGCCAGCAGGCCGCCGCCCACCACGGCGAGGGTCAGTCCGACGACGTGTACGACCAGATCCGCCGTCTTTTCGGCGGGTGACACGTAGTGCTCGATCATGTCGAGCTCGTCTGGGGTGCAGACGTGACGGAGGAGCCGTTTCAGACGCATCAGCATGGTCCCTTCAAGACCGGACTGCGTACTTCGTTCCTGCGAATATGGCGGGAAGCCGGTGACTATCCGGTGAATCCGCCGCGGGGGGCTGACGAACGTGCTGCGATGCGGCAAAAGCGCCACAAGATTATTCCCCGTGGAGTGAATTTAAATGACGGACGTTGTCATCGTCTCGGCCGCCCGCACCCCGGTCGGCAGCTTTCTGGGCACCCTGTCCAGCCTGAGCGCCGCGCAGTTGGGTTCGGTCGCCATCAAGGCCGCGCTGGAACGCGCGGGTGTCGCGCCCGAAGAGGTGGACGAGGTGGTGCTGGGCCATGTCCTGCAGGCGGCGAACGGACAGGGGCCTGGCCGCCAGGCGTCCATCGGCGCGGGGCTGCCGAAGGAGACCCCGGCCTGGACCCTGAACCAGATCTGCGGCTCGGGCCTGCGCGCGGTGGCCGTGGGCGCCCAGCAGATCGCGACGGGCGACGCGAGGATCGTCGTCGCCGGCGGACAGGAGAGCATGAGCCAGGCGGTGCACGCCCAGCAGCTGCGCGGCGGCCAGAAGATGGGCGACGTCACCCTGATCGACACCATGATCAAGGACGGCCTGTGGGACGCCTTCAACGGCTATCACATGGGCCAGACGGCAGAGAACATCGCGGCGAAGTTCGACATCGCCCGCGAGGCGCAGGACCGGTTCGCCCTGGCCAGTCAGCACAAGGCCGAGGCGGCGCAGCTGGCGGGCCGTTTCGATGACGAGATTACTCCGGTGGTCATCGCCTCGAAGAAGGGCGACACGGTTGTCGAGAAGGATGAGTACATCCGCCACGGCGCGACCCTCGAGGCGATGGAGAAACTGCGTCCGGCCTTCAACAAGGAGGGCAGCGTCACCGCCGCCAACGCCTCGGGCCTGAACGACGGCGCGGCGGCTCTGGTGCTGATGAGCGCGGACGAGGCGAAGGCACGGGGCCTGACCCCGCTGGCGCGCATCGCGTCGTCGGCCACGGCGGGCGTCGATCCGGCGGTGATGGGCACGGGCCCGATCCCGGCGTCGAAAAAGGCGCTGGAGAAGGCCGGCTGGACCGTCGCCGATCTGGACCTGATCGAGTCCAACGAAGCCTTCGCCGCCCAGTCGCTGTGCGTGGTCAAGGAACTGGGCCTCGACCCGGACAAGGTGAACGTCAACGGCGGCGCCATCGCTATCGGTCACCCGATCGGCGCCTCGGGCGCGCGCATCCTGACGACCCTGCTGTTTGAAATGCAGCGCCGGGACGCGAAGAAGGGGCTGGCGACCCTGTGCATCGGCGGCGGCATGGGCGTCGCCATGTGCGTCGAGCGGGCCTAGCGAAATCGGTCGTGCCGGATGTTGTCCGGTACGGCCCGGATTTCGCGTCTGTGTTCCGGGTTCAGAATGTCAAAGATCGGGTCCGGAGACGGACCCGGTCATTGAAGCACGCCCATGCGTCAAAAACGGACGTACCGGCTCAGCCGGGGTCGCGGGCGAAGACGTGCAGGGGCTCGCCGGCGCGGTGCAGCTCCACATGGCTGTAGTCGCGGGTGAGCAGCAGGCGGACGCGAGCCAGCTCGCGGGCTTCGCTCTCGTCGATGGCGTCGAGGGTCTCTTCAGTCGGGTCGCCGCCCGAGATGTAATGCAGGCGAAGGCTGAAGGCGGACATGGCTTTATCCCGTGTCTGGATGGAGCGGGAGTGTTCGAACGGCCCCATTATTCAGGCGGGGCGGGCCAATGTCTCTCAGTCGCGACGCGCTCAGGGGTACACCCGGCTCGCGATGAACGGACTATGCCCGATTTGCTCCGGGAAAGCCAGTTAAATCAACTGTGTACGCTACCGGACTGATCGATCCGATCCAGCGCCGACCAGCCGAAATCCAGCAGGGGTCTGGAGGACGCCGCGAAGCTCGCCAGCGTGGCCGGAAGGTCCGCAGAGGCGATTTCGGCGCCCGTGAGAGGGCGGGAGACGAGCCAGCGGGTGCGCTTCAGCGCCGGTTCCAGATCGGTCCCGGCCTGATCCTCGAACCCCTTGGGCATGCGTTTGACCGGGGCGCCGGGATCGAGCGTCAGCCCGGCCTTGGCCAGGGCGGCCTCGACGGCGGCCCAGCGGGCGGGTTGGGCGACGATGAAGCGGCGGACCGCGTCGATGTGGGGCCGCTCGTCCAGATAGAAGCCGCAGGCGACAAAGGGACCGTTGCCGAAGGGCCCGTCGTCAGCGCCTTGCGCCTGCGCCGAGGGATGGGTGGACGGGTCCAGCGGGTCGATGCTGTCCGGATCGAAGCCGGGGCGCGAGCCGCCCTCGGGCTCGATGTGGATGTACATCATGCCGGGGCTCATCTTCCGGCCGTCGCGGGTCAGGGTGCAGGAGACGTGGGTCTTGTAGGGCCGCTTGTCCTTCGCGAAGCGGGTGTCGCGGTGGATGCGGAAGACGCTGCGCTTCGGGTCGCCGGACAGGGGCAGGTCCAGCGCCGCGCAGGCGGTCGAGGTCTCGGCGATCAGGGCCGCCAGCGCGGGCTTGAGGCCGTCGTCATAGGCGGCGCGGTGGGCGGCGAACCAGTCGCGGTCGTTGTTGGCGGCCAGTCCGGTCAGGAAGGCCAGGTCGGCGGAGGCGAAGCCGGAAAAGGTCATGGCGTCAGCAATATCCGGGACGGCGTTGCGGGTGAAGCGGGGCTTCCCATATGCGCCTGAACCTGTTGCGGATGGCGAAGATGACCAAACCCCTGAAGATCGATTTCGTGTCGGACGTCGTCTGTCCGTGGTGCGTGGTGGGCCTGGGCGGCCTGGAGACCGCGCTGGACAAGCTGAAGTCCGAGGGCATCGAGGCGGAGATCGCCTTCAAGCCGTTCGAGCTGAACCCGCAGATGGCGCCCGAGGGCGAGAACATCGTCGAGCACATCGGCCGCAAATACGGATCGACGCCGGAGCAATCGGCGCAGAACCGGGCCATGATCATCGAGCGGGCCGGGTCGGTGGGCTTTGACATGCGAATGACCGCCGACAGCCGGATCTGGAACACCTTCGACGCCCACCGCCTGCTGCACTGGGCCGGGGAGACGGCGCCGGACAAACAGGGGGCGCTGAAGAAGGCCCTGTTCCGCATCCACTTCACCGAGGGCCGCAACCTGACCGACGCGGGCGAGCTGACCGCGGCCGCGCAGGCCGTGGGCCTGAACCGCGCCGAGGCCGCCGAGGTGCTGGCGTCGGACCGCTATGTGCAGGCGGTGCGGTCCGAAGAAGCCCTGTGGCAGTCGCGCGGCATCAGCTCGGTCCCCGCCGTGGTGGTCGAGGGCAAATACCTGATCTCGGGCGGCCAGCCGCCGGAGGTGTTCGAACAGGCCCTGCGGAACATCGCGAAGGAAGAGGCGGCGGGGGCTTCCTGATCTCCTGATTGCTTTCGTCATCCTCCAGCGCTCCGCAGGAGCGACCGGGGGACCCAGCGGCGCGCGAGAGCGCGACCCGAAGGGCGGCGCGTAGCAGCCAAGCTGCCGGGAGCGCTCGCGCCTGAACGTCAGACACGAGTCTTTCGCCGCCGTCGCGGCGCCGCTGGGTCCCGGATCGCGCGCCCGCTGCGCGAGCGCTTGTCCGGGATGACGATAGCTTTTGAGGACGTTCGGACACCCCCTCACGGCGGCCCCATGAAGGGCGCGCCGCCCGGCAGACCGGGCAGGACCCCCGTGGACGGGGGAGACGCCGGAGACGATGAAAATACACCGTCTATCCCGTCTATGTCGTCTATGCCGTCTATCGGATCGGCGATCACATCAGCCTCGCGGCGGCGGATGTCCGCCTCCATGATCCGGGTTTCTTCGCGCAGGCCCTTCATCAGGGCTTCGGTGGCGGCGCGGGCCTTTTCTTCGGCTCTGGCCTGTCGGGTTTTGGCCAGCCACTGGCGGCGCTCGATTTCCGCCGCCTCGGACTGGATGACGTTGTGCACGCGGCGCCAGCGCAGGGCCTCCATGGCGTTGCCGTGCAGGACGGCGCGCATCATCCGCTGGAAGGCGACGACCGACAGCTCGCCCAGCGGGATCTGCTCCAGATCGCCGTCGACGCTCTCCTCCAGCGCCAGCCCCTCGTCATCGCGGTCCAGCCCGTTGGGCGTGGTCCACGGCTGGTCCGTGCGCCGCCAGCCCTCCTCGGCCGCCCGCTTGCGCAAGGTGCTCAGGCCCACGCCGTGACGACGGCAACAGGCGGGCGCCGACCACCCGGCCAGATAGTCCGCCCGGACCTGCTCCCAGACCTCATCGGGGGCGGAGTGGAGGCCCGCGTCCGCGGGGACGGAAGGGGCGGTGGGGGATGTGTCGTTCACGGGAGCCTCCGGGTCTGGAGGCATTATGGAACGGCGGTACGTCGTTTTTGGACGTAGGGGGGAGGGGAGGGATTAGGGACTAGGGATTAGGGATTAGAAGGGCGAAAATTCGTGCTCCGGGAGCGGGCGCCGGCGCCTGCGGCAGCGACCTAATCCCTAATCCCTAGTCCCTAATCCCTTTCAATCCGCCCGATCCTCAACACCCCCACGCTCAGCTCATCGACGTGCAGCCGCCGCACGCGGGCCCCCTTCACCTTGAGTTGGCCGATCTTCAGCACCCCGATCGCCAGCATCCCGGCACCGACCGCCCCGACCGACGCCGCCCCGGCGGCCGTGGCCCCGACAGCGGAAGCCTTGCGGGCGGTGGAACGGAGCGTGCGGGGCTGGGGCATAGGCCGGAGGATGCGCCGATGGGGGCGGGGCGCAAGGGTTTCCTTCTCACCTTGCGTTAGAAGGTGGATCCCGGAGCGAGACAGATGAGGGGGATCCGCTCCGCACCCACCTCTCTGGCCCTCTTCCCACTCCTTTCTCTCTCAATGTCAGAAGAGAAGGAGGCGTGTTTGCGAACCGGGACGCCTCTGCCCTCGATACAGGAAGTGGTTGACGAAGGTGGCCGTCCCAAGGACTTCCACGCTGGCAGAAAAGAGCGCGAGACATGCGGTCGCTGCATGCGCCCGACTGCCAGCGATTGAGGATTTGGAGCTCGGGACTAAGACTTCGTGGCTAGACCGGGATTTCGTCGTCGTCTGGCCGGATTTGCCAGAGCAGATTCAGCAGATTCGGCGCTATCAACCGTCTTCTTAGTAATCATCACGCCCGAAATCGCACTATCGCCCTTCTTGCTCGGCGGAGGGCGCCGCAACGTTGATAGGGTAACTGCTCGGTCCCACCCAATCCTTTCTAAGAAGGCGTCGAATGAAAAATCCTTCTCGATCCCATCCATAAACTGATCGATCCAGCGATAATATTGCCAACTTTTCCCTGAAAATAACGATCTAAGCTTGTATTTCACAGAAACAGAAATGCTTGCTGAAAACGTTTTCGTTTCTATCTTGTTTCGACCCAAGTAAAGTGGTTCAAACAGGGTTGATGTGTTGGTGTTAAAGCCAGAGCATTTGGCGTTTATTGTAAGATCAAATCTGCTATTAGATAAAACTATTGATCCGTCTGAAATCTTTTTCACAACAGAGTTTATTGGAAGTGTCAGCTCAAATCGCTCGTATATTTCGCCATTCTCGCCGTATGCTAGGACGACCTCTTCATCAGGATCGTCGGGTGCGGCTTGATTCATGAACGCGGGTCGGTCTTTCATGAGTCTAGAGAACAATTCTAAGAATCTGTTTTCTAGCAATATTTGAGGAAGATCTTTTCGCCCCAGTTTGGTTATCAGCGGATCGTCTTCATTTCCACCCAGTTCGCGGCCGAGTTCATGGGAGAGATTTTTGAGGGCAAAATACTCAATAGACTCTTCGATGATCGCGTTAAATTCGCCTCTCGTGGTAACGAGGTGACCTTTCTCAAGGGATTCTACCCAGAGTTTCTTTTGGGCCGGGTTTTCGCTAAACAAGCCGACAATGGAATCGTAACTTGCCTGTCCAAACTCGTACCGGTGCACACGAATAATGTCGTGGCTTTCTTGGTCGCATATTATAACGCCTTTAGCTTCAAAGCTTCGGTTTAGAGAAAGAAAGTGCCTTCTCACGACTAGAGAAATGGCCAGTAATATAAGTATGGAGCCGCAGGCGAGCGTGATGGCGGAAGCTAAATTCCATTCTCCAAGTACTGGTGCTGTGGCCACTTCGACGCCGATGGACAAGAGAGCTGCTACGATGAGCAATTCGAGAATGCCTGATTGCACTTCGATAAGTGTGCGTGTCCGTCCACGAGCCATTGCGGTCCCCCCCAAATTCCCGATGCAACCGTAGCGGTATTCCGAAAGGCTTCCAAGGTTTAGGCGAGAACCAGCGATCCCAGCTGGACTCAGTCGGGCAGCTTTCTGGCGCGAGAGTTGGCCTCTGCTGATCTTTAGGAGCAGAATTTCAAGCCACGCATGGAGCAGAAGTGGGCGGCCTTGTGCGCTTCTTTGGACAGGGACTCGTCGTGATCCTTGCGAGCCGTCTCACATCTTCCCCATCCCTCCACCCCCATATCCATGGTGCTCCCCTCTCTCGCCGCCTCCGCCTAGACCCTGGAGCCGGGCGCGTCCGGTTGGGGCGGGCTGGTGTGGCGTCGGGGCGAGCTCCGGCGGTGAGTGGAGGACCTCCCCGATGATGAAGAGTGTGTTGGCCGCCGTTGCGCTGGCGGCGATGGTTCCGGCTGTGCCCGCGGTGGCGCAGGATGCGTCGCAGAGCCCGGTGTTCGGGGCGGTGACGCTGAGCGCCGGGTTTGATGATGATCCGCTGCAGCGGCGGTTCCGGGCGGGCGGGCCGAACAATGCGTCGCGGCTGCCGGGGGGCTGCTCGGGCTATGTCGGGACGGCGCCGGACTTTCGCGTGACCTATACGGCGGGGCGTGCGCCGCTGATTTTCCGCAGCGTGTCGCTGGCGGACACGACGCTGGTGATCAACGGGCCGGACGGGCGCTGGTACTGCGATGACGACAGCTTCGGCGATCTGGACGCCGAGTACCGGTTCAACAGCCCGCAGAGCGGCGTCTATGACGTGTGGATCGGCACGGTCGCGCGCGGCGAGGCCGATGCGACCCTGGTGGTGACCGAACGCCCCTGAGTGTCAGGCCGAGGCTTCGGCTGAAGATCGAGGGCGTCCCCGGCGTGGTCCGGGGACGCCCTTTCACTGTGGGTCAGACCTTGACCTCGATGGCGGCGCCGCCGGCGCGGAACTTCGCCGACATTTCGGCCATGCCGGCCTCGGCTTCCGTCAGCGAGGCGCCCGCGTCGTTCTGGCCGCGCGCGGCGTCCCGGATGTCCTGGCTGATCTTCATCGAGCAGAATTTCGGGCCGCACATGGAGCAGAAGTGGGCGGTCTTGTGGGCCTCCTTCGGCAGGGTCTCGTCGTGGTATTTGCGGGCCGTTTCGGGGTCGAGGCCGAGGTTGAACTGGTCTTCCCAGCGGAACTCGAAACGGGCGCGGGACAGGGCGTCGTCGTGGAGGCGGGCGGCCGGGTGGCCCTTGGCCAGATCGGCGGCGTGGGCGGCGATCTTGTAGGTGATGACGCCGTCCTTGACGTCCTGACGGTCGGGCAGGCCGAGGTGCTCCTTGGGCGTGACGTAGCAGAGCATGGCCGTGCCGAACCAGCCGATCATGGCGGCGCCGATGGCGCTGGTGATGTGGTCGTAGCCCGGGGCGATGTCGGTGGTCAGCGGCCCGAGGGTGTAGAAGGGCGCCTCGTGGCAGTGCTTCAGCTGCTCATCCATGTTGGCCTTGATCTTGTGCATCGGCACGTGGCCGGGGCCTTCGATCATGACCTGACAGCCCTTGGCCCAGGCGATCTTGGTCAGCTCGCCCAGGGTGCGCAGCTCGGCGAATTGGGCCTCGTCATTGGCGTCGGCGATGGAGCCGGGACGCAGGCCGTCGCCGAGGCTGAACGACACGTCGTAGGCCCGCATGATGTCGCAGATGTCCTCGAAATGCTCGTAGAGGAAGCTCTCCTTGTGGTGGGCCAGGCACCACTTGGCCATGATCGAGCCGCCGCGCGAGACGATGCCGGTGACGCGTTTGGCGGTCAGGGGCACGAAGGGCAGGCGGACGCCCGCGTGGATGGTGAAGTAGTCCACGCCCTGTTCGGCCTGTTCGATCAGGGTGTCGCGGAACACCTCCCACGTCAGATCCTCGGCGACGCCGTTCACCTTCTCCAGCGCCTGATAGATGGGCACGGTGCCGATGGGGACGCTGGAGTTGCGGATGATCCAGTCGCGGATGTTGTGGATGTTGCGGCCGGTCGACAGGTCCATGACGTTGTCGGCGCCCCAGCGGGTGGCCCAGACCAATTTGTCGACCTCGTCGTCGACGCTGGAGAGGACCGCCGAGTTGCCGATGTTGGCGTTGATCTTCACCAGGAAGTTGCGGCCGATGATCATCGGCTCGACTTCGGGGTGGTTGATGTTGTGCGGGATGATGGCGCGGCCGCGGGCGATTTCGGAGCGGACGAACTCGGGGGTCACATAGTCGGGAATCTCGGCGCCGAAGGACTCGCCGTCCCGGGTGTGGGGTGTGGGGTGTGGGGTGTCGGGGAGGGCGACGGTGGAGCCGTCGGCGAGGGTGATGTGCCGGCTGCCCCCCACACCCGACGCCCCATCCCCGACGCCCGGCGCAGCCCGCCGCATGTTCTCGCGGATGGCGACGTATTCCATCTCGGGCGTGATGATGCCCGCGCGGGCGTATTCGTACTGGGTGACGGGGCGGCCCTCGACGCCCTTGAAGACCTGATGGTTCGAGACGTCGAAGCGCGGGGCGAGGTGTTTGCCGCTGGCGTGGCCATTGTCCTCGGGCTTGACCTCGCGCGGGTGCTCGACGCGGGCGATGTCGCCGCGGTCCAGCTGCCAGCTCGACTTCACCTTCGGCAGGCCGCGCTTGATGTCGATGGTGACGGAGGGGTCGGTGTAGGGGCCGGAGGAGTCGTACATCGTCACCGGCGGCTCATTGGCGCTGGGGTGGACGGCGACCTCGCGGAAGGGGACGCGAATATCCGGATACAGCTCGCCCGCCACATAGACCTTCACGCCGCCGGCGCGGGGGCCGGTGGGGATGCGGCCGGTTTCCTTCTCGACTTGCTTGCGGGCGTCGGCCAGCGGCAGTTCGACGTTGGGTTCTTCCGGCAGGGCGGGGGGCGTAACCTGGATGTTCATTTGGCGGCCTCAAAGCGTTTGAGGTCCGCCGACGTCGGGCGTGCGGGTCCTGTGGCGTGAGGCCGTGACCCGAAGCGTACTCATCCCTTCGCCGGCATGACCCGGATCAGGTTCGACGGGTCAGAGGGCTACCTCAATCTCAGCGGCTCGAATGCCGCCCCCCGGAGAACGGAAGCAGCCTTACGCCTCCGGGGGGATCGGTTCAACGGATCAGTTGCGGCTGGGGAAGATGCCGTAGACGGCGATGCAGTAGTTGTTGACGAGGAAGGGCTGGTCGATCCCGACGGGCTGGCTGCCCCCGGCGGGCGTCAGATCGTTCATGGCGTTCATCGTGCCGCCCGCGGGGGCGTAGATGTGAACCGTCACGGCGTCGCCCGCGGTGGGGTCGCTGCCGTTCGCGCCGCTGAGCCACTCGCCCGCGCCGGGGGCGGGCAGGGTGGCTGACTGGAAGCTGGCCATCATCATATGGGTGTGCATGGGCAGGTTCTGCGACGTCAGGGTGACCGTCTCGAAACCGCCGGTCTGGCCCATGCTGTAGCTGTGCCCGAAGTAGGTCGCCCCTTGGCCGAGAAGCGTGCGGCCGCGGGTGTCGGGGATGGCGAAGGTGGTGACGCCGTCGCCGCCGTAGGTGGTGCCGATGAGGGCGAAGAGCGCATCGTACTGGGCGATGGACAGGAGCCTGCCGTTGCAGATCATCCAGCCGCGTGGGGCGAAATCGAAGCCGAAAGGCTGGATCGAGCCGATGAAGACCTCACTCATGAGGGATTCTCCCTGAAAAGATGAATGAAGTCAGTTGCGCGACGGGAAGATGCCCGTGGTCGCGATGCAGTAGTTCACCACCAGGAAGGGCTGCATGATGTTGAACGGCTGCGATCCGCCCGCGATGCCGATCGCGTTGGGCGCCAGGGTCGTGCTGGCCGGGCCGGGGCCGTAGACATGGACATTGACGGCGTCGCCGCTGGTCGGATCCGAACCGTTGGCGGACGCCAGGACGACGGTGGAGCCGGGCTCGTTGGTGGTGGCGGCGTTGGTCGTACCCATCAGGCCGTGGGTGTGCTGGGGCATCTGGGTCTGGATCAGGGTGGTGGTCTCCACCCCGGCCATCTCGCCCATGGAATAGGTCGTGCCGGTAGTGCTGGGGCCCTGACCCAGGATGGTGCGGCCGTTCAGGTTGGGCAGGGCGAAGGTGTTCTGGCCATTGCCGCCGTAGGTCGTGCCCAACAGCGAGAACAGGGCGGTATTGCTGGCGATCGCCAGAATCTGGCCGCTGCAGAACATCCAGCCGCGCGGCGCCCACTGGAACGCGAACGGCTGGATCGTGCCGATGTAGATATCCATGAAAACCTCCCCGACGAGGGCTTTTGCCGCCCCCGACCTGTGCCCCGCGCCCCCAATGACGTCAGGTTGCTTGTTGGCCTATCAATGCACGAATTTCGGGAATGGCAATGGCTCAGGGTTGTGTCGTGGGGAGAATTCGCACGACTGTCGTATTGGCGGTGGGGTGGGGACGCCAGCGATGGAACGGCGACGGCGTCCGCTATCCGAGCGCAGGGGGCGCCGCTCGGTCAGTCCGGGAAGGCGACCAGCAGGCGGTCCAGCGCGGTTTCGATGCGGGTCCAGCCCGCGTCGTCCAGGGCCACGCCGCCGACGCCGGGGCGGGCGTCCGCCGACAGGGCCAGATGCTGGACGGCGGCCAGAAGCACGGCGTTGAGCGCGGCGGGATCGCCCTCGGGCGGGACGCGCAGGCGGGGACGACGCTCCCGCATCCACGCCTGAAGCAGGGCCGCGCGCTCGTCCTCGATGCGGGTCAGCAGGGGCGAGGTCTCGACCAGCGCCCAGGCCATCAGACGCAGGGTCAGGGGGCTGGAGCGCAGCGCGGCGACCCAGGCCGAGAGGCTGAGCCGGGCGAAGGCGCGCAGGGACTCGGTCTCGACGGCGGGCGTCCGGTTCAGGCTGTCGGCCAGACTGGCGTGGGCGCGGGCGGCGATGCGGCCGACGACGCCGTCGGCGCCCTCGAAATAGCGATAGACCAGTTTGCGATCACAGCCCGCCTCGGAGGCCAGGGTCTGGACGTTCAGGCCCGGAAAGCCGTCACGCAGCAGGATACGCTCGCCCGCCTCGACGATGGCGGCTTCGGTCGCGCTTCGGTCGCGCAGGCGGAGAGGCGATTCGGCCATGCCGCCACTCTCGGGCCGGGCGGGTGAGTCGGGCAAGGGGAATGGGGCGCCTTGGGGTGTGGGGTGTGGGGTGTGGGGCGTCACCCCTCCACCATGCTTCGCCTTGCGGCTCGCATGGTCCCCCTCCCCAGCTTCACTGGAGAGGTGATGGCGACAGTTCACCTCTCCACGCACCGGAGAGACGGAGAGGTAGGGGGATGCCGGACAAGGTGCGGCCCCGGTCTGCGTCGGGGGGCGTGGCAGGGACCGGGGCCGCTTTATGCGGACTTTGTCGAGCGCGCATCGCCGCAAGGTCCGATGCGATAACAGCGAATGACGAGTTCGGTTCCGGACACAGGCGCGGCTTTTGCGTCTTTTTGTCAGGCCCTGTGTCGGCTTCCGTACGGAGGCTTGATTTTTCAATGTCTTGTTGGAGCGGGCGGCGCGGGTTGCTATTGCAGAGGTCAAGCTGGAGCGCGCATGCCGAACCCACTGGACCGCCTGATCTATCGCAGCGTCTCGACGCGGCCGACCCATGTGCTGGCCAATCTGGCCGAGTTGCTGGGGGAGGCGCAGCGCAACAATGCGCGCGCGGGCCTGACCGGGGCGCTGGCCGTGCACGGCGATGAGTTCCTGCAGGTGATCGAGGGCGATCCCGGCATGCTGGATACGCTGTTGCGACGGCTGGAGCGGGACAAGCGGCATCGGGACATCGTGTTGCTGGAGCGTCGACGCATCGACGAGCGCCGGTTCGAGGGCTGGAGCATGGCCAGCGCACGGATCACGCCCGATCTGGCGCCCGAACTGGCCACCCTGATGAACGACCGGTCGCCGGCGCCCGAGAGGCTGGTGATGTTGATGCAGAAGGCGGTCGGGCGCGCCTGAACCCCTTGGGGACCGGCGCTGATCGGAGTACCGGAGGATGTCGCAAACGGAGCCCCGATCATGCACCTCGCCCGCTTTCCCCGTGTCCGACTGGCGCATCTGCCGACGCCGCTGGAGCCGCTGCCGCGACTGGGCGAGGCGCTGGGCGTCGAGCTGTGGATCAAGCGCGATGACTGCACCGGGCTGGCCGGGGGCGGCAACAAGACCCGCAAGCTGGAGTTCCTGCTGGGCGAGGCGTTCGAGCAGGACGCCGATACGCTGGTGACGCAGGGGGCGGTGCAGTCGAACCACGTGCGGCAGACCGCGGCGGCCGCCGCCGCGCACGGGCTGAAGTGCGAGATCATTCTGGAGGAGCGCACCGGCTCGACCGCGACCGACTATGTCGAGAACGGCAATGTGCTGCTGGACCGGCTGTTCGGGGCCGGCATCCGGCGCGTGCCGGGCGGGACGGACATGGTCGCCGAGCTTGAGAAGACCGCGGCGGATGTACGGGCGCGGGGCGGCAAGCCCTATGTGATCCCGGGCGGCGGCTCGAACGCCGTGGGCGCGCTGGGCTATGTCGACTGCGCGCGCGAGATCGTGGTCGGGGCCGATGAGCTGGACGTGCGCATCGACCGGATCGTGACGGCCACGGGCAGCGCCGGGACCCACGCGGGTCTGGTGGCCGGGCTGGCGGTGATGGGGGCGGACATTCCGGTGCTGGGCATCGGGGTGCGGGCGCCGAAGCCGAAGCAGGAGGAGAACGTCCTGAAGCTGGCCCGCGAGACGGCGGCCTTGCTGGGACGGCCCGATGCGGTGACGCCGGAGATGGTCGTGGCCGACTGCGACCATGTCGGGGGCGGTTATGGCATCGTCGATAGCGCGGTGATCGAGGCCCTGACGCTGGCGGCGCGGACGGACGGGATCGTGCTGGACCCGGTCTATACGGGCAAGGCGATGAAGGGACTGATCGCCCTGGCGAAGGCGGGCCGGTTCGAGGGGGAGACGGTGGTCTTCCTGCACACCGGCGGGGCGCAGGGGCTGTTCGGGTATGAGAGTGAGATCGGGGGATCGCTGTGAAGCGTGCGCTGGGCGGGATGATCGGGCTGGCGCTGGTTCTGGCGACGCCGGCGATGGTCCTCGGGCAGGAAACGGCCTCTCCGCCGCACCCGATCCAAACGCCTGCGCCGCCCAGCCAGCCGCCCTCGTTGTCGTCCGCCCTCGAGCCGGGCGAGGGGCGGGTGGTGCTGAACTGCGGGGTGCAGCAGGACGGCAGCGTCACGGACTGCCGGGTCGAGTCGGAGGAGCCGGCGGGGCAAGGGTTCGGACCCGCGGCGCTGCGGGTGGCGGCTCAGACCCGGCTGTCCGAAGAGCAGGCTCGCAGAGCCGGGATCGGGGCCCGGGTCCGCTGGACCACGCGCTTCCGGCTGGACGATTGAGGGGCGTGGGGTGACCCGAACCCTCGGCATTCTCGGCGGCATGGGCCCTGTCGCGACGACGGCCTTCATGGCGCGGGTGCAGGCGCTGACGCCGGCGACGCGGGATGAGGATCACATCCGCATGCTGGTGGACCTGAATCCGCATGTGCCGAACCGGCATACGCAGCCGGAGGCGGCAGGGGTGACGCTGGGCGAGATGGCCGCGCGGCTGCGGGACGCCGGGGCGCAGGTGCTGGCCATGCCGTGCAATACGGCCCACGCCCATGCCGACGCGATCCGGGCGGCGGGGCTTCCGTTCATCGACATGATCGGCGCGACGGTGGAGGTCGCGGCGGCGACCGGCGCGACGCGGATCGGGGTGCTGGCCACGCCGGGCGGGGAGGCGCTGTACGCCGGTGCGCTGGCGAAAGCGGGGCTTCAGATCGTGCGGCTGGAGGGCGCGGACCGGGAAGCCTTCATGACGGCGGTGTTCGCGGTGAAGGCGGGCGACGACGGTGAGGGGCCGCGCGGCGAGATGCGGCGGTTGGCGGCGGCGCTGGTCAGCGCGGGGGCCGGGGCGGTGATCGCGGGCTGTACGGAGGTGCCGCTGCTGCTGCGGGCGGGAGGGGTGAGCGCGCCGCTGGTGGACTCGGCGGAGGTGCTGGCGGCGGCCTGTGTGGAGGCGTGCGGCTGAAGGGCTTGCCCCCGCACGCGACCCGCTGCACATCCGTGCGGTGACCAAACTTTCGCTGATTATCGACTGCGACCCCGGCGTGGATGACGCCGTGGCGCTGATGCTGGCCTTCGGAGCTGATGCGTTCGAGCTGCTGGCCGTGACCACGGTGGGCGGCAATGTGCCGGTGGTGAAGACCGCGCGGAATGCGCGGATGCTGAGGCAGATCGCGGGCCGTCCGGACGTGCCGGTGTTCATGGGCGCGGAGCAGCCGCTGGCGCGGACCCTGGGCACGGCGACCGACTTTCACGGGCCGGAAGGGACAGGTGATCTGGCGCCGTTTGAGCCCGATCTTCCGTGCGCGGACGGTCATGCGGCGGACGCCATCGTCGAACTGGTGATGAGCCGCCCGGCGAAGTCGGTGGCGATGGCCGTGCTGGGGCCGATGACCAATCTGGCGCTGGCGATCCGCAAGGAACCGGCGCTGGCCGAACGGCTGGGGCCGGTGGCGGTCATGGGCGGCGCGCGCAGCGAGGGCGGCAACATCACCGCCTCGGCCGAGTTCAACATCTGGGCCGACCCGGAGGCGGCTGCCGAGGTGCTGGCGACCGGGGCGGAGGTGGTGCTGTTCGGGCTGGACGCGACCCATCAGGTGCGGGCGACCGAGGCGCAGATCGCGGCGGTGGAGGCCATTGGTACTCCGATGGCGGAGACGGCGGCGAGCATGCTGCGCTTCTCGCAGCGGGTGGAGCGGACGATCGTCGGCTGGGACGCCTCGCCCCTGCATGATCCCTGCCCGGTGGCCTGGCTGCTGAAGCCGGAGCTGTTCGAGCTGAAGGACTGTCTGGTGCGGGTGGAGACGCAGAGCGATCTGACGCGCGGCCATACGGCGGTGGAGTTCCGCGAAGCGGTGGCGGGCGAGCCGCTGAAGCATCGCTGGGCGGTGAGGGCCGACGCGGACGGGGTGTTCGCGCTGATCGGGGAGAAGGTCGCATGAGGATCACGGTCGTCGGGTCGATCAATCTGGATTTCGTGGCGACGGCGCCGAAGCTGCCGCGCGCGGGCGAGACGGTGACGGGGGGCGTGCTGGCCCGGCATCCGGGCGGCAAGGGCGCCAATCAGGCGCTGGCGGCGCAGCGGCTGGGGGCGGACGTCTGCCTGATCGGGCGCGTCGGGCGGGACTCCATGGCCGAGGAGGCGCTGGCCCTGTTGCTGGCGGACGACGTGGACATCGGCGGGGTGCTGGCGGATGCGGAGCAGCCGACCGGCGTGGCCCTGATCGCGGTGGACCCGGACGGCGAGAACCAGATCGTGGTCGCGGCGGGGGCCAACCACAGCGCCTTCCCCGAACAGCTTCCGGCCCGGATCGAGGGGCCGCTGATCCTGCAACTGGAGCTGCCGATCGAGACGGTCGAGGCGGCGGTGGGCCGGGCGACGGACTTCGTTTGCGTGAACCTGGCGCCGGCGCAGCCGGTGTCGGACCAGCTGCTGCGACGGGCCGATCTGATCGTGGTCAATGAGACCGAGGCGGCCTTCTATGGTGATCTGCTGCATCACGGCGGCGGACGGGTGGTGGTGACGCAGGGCGCGGCGGGGGCGACCCTGTTCCAGCGCGGAGTCGAACTGGCCCACGCCACGCCGCCCAAGGTGCGGGCGGTGGATGCGACGGGGGCGGGCGACTGCTTCGTCGGGGCGATCTGCGTGGCCCTGCTGGAAGGCCTGGAGCCGGAGGCGGCGCTGAGCTTCGCCTGCGCGGCGGGGGCCATCGCGGCGACCCGCCCGGGCGCCCAGCCGTCCATGCCGACCCGCGAGGAGGTCGAGGCGATCCTTGAAGGCTAGGCCGCTTCGCCCGTTTCGGCGTGGTGGACGGTGATCTTGCGGTAGCATTCGCAGGCGGAGGCCTCGAGCGCCGAGCGGCTGAGGACCTGAATTTTGCCGCGCGCATAGCGGACGGCGCCGTTGGCCTGGAGGGTCTGGGCGGCCTCGTTCACCGTCGTCCGCTGGGAGCCCAGCATGGCGGCCATGTATTCCTGCGTCAGCTGGATGGTGTCGCTGTCGGCGCGGTCGTGGCAGCGGAGCAGCCATTTCGCCAGACGGCGCTCGGCCTGATGCAGGGCGTGGCAGGCGGCGGTCTGTTCCAGCTCGCGCTGGATGCCGGCGTGATAGAGGGCCAGCATCCGGCGGATGGCCGGGCGCTCGTTGGCCAGGGCGCGAACGCGGCCCGCGTCGATGCGCATGGCCTCGCCCGTCAACTGGATGGTCTGACGCGAGCCGGAGCGCATGGGGATGGTGGTGGCTTCGATTCCGGCGACGCCCTCACGCCCGACCATGAAGGCCTCGACCGAGCGACCGTCGGCCATCTCGTTCACCGTCGAGATGATGCCGGACAGGGGGAAGTGGACGGCCTCGATCATCTGGCCTGGCGTGATCAGATCCTCGCCGAGCTGGAAGCGGATGCGGGTGGCGGAGGTCAGCAGGGCCGCCCGGTCCGGCGGCGGCAGACTGTCCAGCAGGAGATTGGCGGGTTCGGTCACAGGAGCGTCCTTTCGTCAGGAAAGAAGGCGGCGGCTGAACCCGACATAACCGCCAGAGGGGGCGCCGGTTCCGACGGTCAGAGCGTCAGGTGGAAGACGTCGGCGGCGCGGTAGCACTCACAGGCCGCCCGTTCGAGCGCGGCCCGATCCGTCACGGTGATGCGGCCGCGCGAATAGGTGATGGCGCCGAGCTTCAGCAGGTTCTGGGCGGCCTCGTTCATCGTGGTGCGCTGGGAGCCGAGCATGGAAGCCATATACTCCTGCGTCAGGTTGAAGGCGGCGCCGTCGACACGGTCGTGGCAACGCAGCAGCCATTTGGCCAGCCGCTGCTCGGCCCGGTGCAGGGCGTTGCAGGCGGCGGATTGTTCCAGCTCGGCCTGAAGCGCGGCCAGATAGACCGACAGGACTTCGCGAATGGCCGGACGTTCCGCGACCAGGGCGCGCAGGCGGGCGGCGTCAATGCGACGGGCGGCGCCGGCCATCTGGGCGACATTGCGGGTGAAGGCCGGCTGTGGAACGGCGGCGGCCAGACCGCCCGCCACGCCCTCGAAACCGACCATGACGGTTTCGACCGTTCGACCGTCGTGCAGAACCGCCACGGCGGAGACGATCCCCTGATCGATGAAATAGACGTGGTCGATCGGGTCGCCCGGCTCGTGGAAAATCTGGCCGGGCGGAAACTCGACCGGAACAGTGTGCGCGAGCAGCGCCGCGCGGTCCGCCGGTCCGAGCGCTGCGATGAGTCGGTTGCCCGCCTGAATCCCGTTCATGTCCGGCGGATAGGATGATCCGACGCCCTGCGTCTGTCGGAAGTCGACTTAAGCGTGACTTTGGAGGCAAGCGCGCGCGGACAAGGGCTCAGCGCAGTCCGTGAAGGCCGGAACGGGCGTTCAGGAAAGCCTCGTCAGGGCGTTCCATGCGCGTGATCAGCCGGGTGTCGGCGAAGACTTCGACGGCGGTCACGGCGGGCGTGTCACGCAGGACGGAGAGGGCGGTCTGAACCGCGGCGCCGTCGTCGGCGGATTCGACCTCGCGGACCGACGGATCGGAGCCCCTGTCGGCGTGGAAGAGCAGTCGGTACAGCGCCATTCCCCTGCCTTAGGGCTTTGCGGGGGGAGGGGTCTGCCCGGCAGCCGACTTTCATTACGAAGTTGCAATCCGATGATCGCCGGGCCGCTGTTAGGGTCGCGACCGATCTGTTCAGTTCAGTCCTTGGGGGACCTCATGATGATCCGCACCGCCGCCCTGCTGGGCGCTTCGCTGCTGGCGCTGACCGCGCCGGCCTTCCCGGTTCTGGCGCAGGAGGCCGCGACCATCAGCGTGCCGCCTTTGCAGTACACGCACCGGACGCTGGCCAACGGACTGAACGTCTATTCCATGCCCGACGCGAGCGCCGGCACGGTGACGGTGCAGGTCTGGTACGACGTGGGCGGCAAGGACGATCCGGAGGGCCGCAGCGGCTTCGCCCACCTGTTTGAACACATCCTGAGCCGCAAGACGGTGAACCTTCCCTACGGCCAGATCTCGACCATCGTCGAGAACGCGGGCGGGACGCGCAACGCCTCCACCGGTCAGGACATGACCAACTACTACGAGACGGTGCCGCCCCAGTATCTGGAGACGATGCTGTGGACCCACGCCGAGCGGATGGCCCGGCCGGTGGTGGACGAGGCGGTGTTCAACGCCGAGCGCGACATCGTGAAGGAAGAGCTGCGCCAGCGGGTCTATGCGCCGCCTTACGGTCGTCTGGGCACCTTCGTGATCGGGGACAATGAGTTCGACCAGTCGATCTATCGCCGCAGCGTGATCGGCTCGATCGAGCAGCTGAATTCGGCGACCATCGAGGACGCCCGCGCCTTCCACGAGGCCTATTACCGCCCGTCGACCGCGACCCTGATCGTGTCGGGCAATTTCGATCAGGCGCAGCTGGACGCCTGGGTCGATCAGTATTTCGCGGGCATCCGGAATCCGGATCGTCCGGTGCCGGTGTTCGAACGTCCGGTCTCGCCGCCGCGCACCGAGCCGCGTCTGGTCGAGGCCTATGCGCCGAACGTGCCCCTGCCGGCCATCGCGGCCATCTATCCGGGCGTGGCGGCGAGCCATCCGGATGCGGCGGCGCTGGACGTGCTGGCCGGGATCATGTCGCGGGGCGAAAGCTCGCGCCTGTATCAGTCGCTGGTCTACGGCAGCCAGCTGGTCACGGGCGCCGGGCTGAGCTCGGGGTCGATGGAGGAGGCCGGGACGGTCACCGTCAATGCGACGGTGGCTCAGGGCAAGTCTATCGCTGACGTCGAGGCGGCGCTGGACGTCGAGCTGGACCGCATCCGCAATGAGCCGGTGACCGCCGCCGAACTGGCCGAGGCCAAGATGGAGATCGTGGCCTCGGAACTGCGTCAGCGCGAGACCGCGTCGGGCCGGGCCTTCATCCTGGGCCGGGCCCTGGTGGCGGAGAATGATCCGCGCGCGCCGGATAACCGGCTGGCGGCGATCCAGGCGGTGACGGCGGCGGACGTGCAGCGCGTGGCGCGGACCTATCTGAACGAACGGGCGCGGGTCTCGGTCCGCTATCAGGACGAGAGCCAGCGTCCGGCGGGCGTCAGCGAGGACAGCTGGAAGAACCCCGCGCCGATGCCGACCTTCGTCAGCGTGCCGCCCGCGATCCTGCCGCCCAACGAACTGCTGCCGGAAGGCCAGCGGATGGCGCCGCCGGAGCCGGGCGCGCCCCGGGCGATGGCGGCCCCCGTGATCGCCGAGCGCACCCTGTCGAACGGCCTGCGGGTGATCGCGGCCAGGTCGACCGATCTGCCGATCATCAACGCCCAGCTGGTCATCGCGGGCGGGGCTGCGGCGGACCCGGCGGATCGCGCCGGTCTGGCCTCGATGACGGCGGGGCTGGCGAGCGACGGGGCCGGCGGCCGCTCGGCCCCTGAGATCGCCCGCACGCTGGAGGCGCTGGGCGCCAATATCGGCGGCGGAGCGAGCGCGGACGCGACCACGGTCTTCATGTCGTCGCCTGTGGCCTCGGCCGATCAGGTGGGGGCGGTGCTGGCCGACGTGGTCCAGCGCCCCGACTTCGCCGAGGCCGAGGTGGCGCGCAACCGGACGCGGGCGGTGAACGGCCTGCGGGTCAATCTGCGCCAGCCGGGGCCGCTGGCCGGTCTGGTGCTGAACCGTCTGGCCTTCGGCGACGCCCCCTATGGCGCGCCGAACTCGGGCACGCCGACCAGCATCGGCGCCATCACGCGCGATGATCTGGTGGCCTTCCATGACCGCTGGTGGCGGCCGGACAACGCCGCCCTGATCATCACCGGAGGCATGGAGCCGGAGGAGGCCTTCGCCTTCGCCGAGCGGACGCTGGGCGGATGGGAACGGCCCGCGGGCGCCGCGCCGACGGTGACGAACCGGTCGGGCGCGGTCCTGCCGCCGCGCGTGGTGGTGGTGGACCTGCCGGGCGCCGGTCAGGCCGCGGTGGCGGCGGCGGTGCGCGCGCCGGGTCGTTCGGACGAGGCCTACTATCCGCTGGCGGTGGTCAACAGCATCATCGGCGGCGGTCAGAACGGCCACCTGTTCCAGGAGGTGCGGGCCAAGCGCGGCCTGAGCTACGGCGCCAACTCCTCGCTACAGGCGCGGGTGGACGGCGGCCTGCTGACCGCAACGACCCAGACCAAGAACGAGAGCGCCGCCGAGGTGGTGGGTCTGGTGCTGGCCGAGTTCGACCGGCTGCGCACGGAGCCGGTGACGGCGCAGGCGGTGACTGACCGCGAAGCCTTCGTGACCGGGAACTTCTCGCGCAGCGTGGAGACGACGGGCGGGCTGGGCGGGGTGCTGGCGGACGCCGTCACCTATGGTCTGCCGCTGAGCGAGGTGCAGACCTATGCGGGCCGCATCAACGCCAACACGCCCGAAACCGTGCGGGCGACGGCGCAGGCCGTCAGCTCGGAACAGGCCTATGTGGTCGTGGTCGGTCAGGCCGCGATGTTCATCGACGCCCTGCGCGCGGCGCACCCCGATCTGGTGGTGATTCCGGCGGCGGAGCTGAATCTGGACAGCGCGACGCTGCGCTGAAGGGGGGCGACCCCTCCGTCTCTCCGGCTTCGCCGTCGAGCCACCTCCCCACTGCGTGGAGAGGTGAACGCGAACTCTCACCTCTCCACCGAAGGTGGGGAGGGGGACCGTGCGAGCCGTAGGCGAAGCATGGTGGAGGGGTTGCGGCTACTTCGACGCGCGGAAGGCCGCGATGGCGTCGACGGTCTTGCGGACCTGGGCCTCGATGCTCGCCCAGTCGCCGGCTTTCACGGCGGCGTCGGTGATGAGTTTGGAGCCCATGCCGGCGGCGACGATGCCCGAGCCGAACCATTTGGCGATGCTGGCGTCATCCGGATCGACGCCGCCGGTCGGCATGATCTTGGTCCAGGGCATGGGGCCGAGCACCGCCTTGACGAAGTCCGGGCCGCCGACGCTGGCGCCCGGGAACAGCTTGACGATCTCGCAGCCCAGCTCGTGCGCCTGACCGATCTCGGTGACCGAGCCGCAGCCGGGGAAGTAGGCGGTCATGCGGCGGTTGCAGACCTTGGCCACGTCTTCCACCAGACAGGGGCTGACGATGAAGCGGGCGCCGCGGTTCAGGAACATCGCGGCGGTCGGGGCGTCGATGACCGAGCCGATGCCGAGAATGATGTCCGGGTCGGTCTTCTGAAGCTCGCGCGCCAGTTCGCCGAACAGGTCGACGGCGAAATCGCCCCGGTTGGTGAACTCGATGGCCCTGGCCCCGCCGCGCGCACAGGCGCGGATCACGTTCAGGCAGACCTCCGGGTCCGCATGATAGAAGACGGGGGCGACGCCCTGCGCCTCGAGGGCGTTGAGAACGGTCAGGCGGTCGTGGCGCATTTCAATCTCCGCTCCGGCTGTCACCGGTGTCGGTGATCTGTTTATCCCGGTGGATGCGGGAAGCGAAAGGACCGGGCCGCGGAACTTATTGTTTCGGGGATGGCCGAAGGTTCTGATTGCGATTCACCGTTCCTTACGCCCGGCCCTTCAGATTGGGCGCGCAGAAGCGGGGGCATGGGATTGAAGCGCGGGCTGTTGTGCGGGGCGATGCTGTTGCTGATGGGCGCCGGTTGCGACCTGCCCGAACGGCAGGACGACGCATTGATCGTCTATCGGACCCAACTGGGCGACAGGGTGTGGGGCTTCCCTAAAGCCTACATCGCGCCGTTGGCCCGCAATGATCCCGTTGCGCGTTGTCTCAGAACGACGAAAACGACCGTCCTTCTGGAAGGGGCCACACCTGAGTTCGTTGGTCTGACGCCTCAGACCCGCGACAAGTTTTTTGGCCGGAACTTCGATATCGTTCATGTCCTGATCTCGCACAGGGGCGCCGGGGCAGAGGCGGCGGTCCAACGCGCTGTGGAGGTTCGCCGGCGCGACGGTGTGGTCATCGCCCGTCATGAGACGCCGAACGGTGTCCATATCGAGCGGAGAATTCGGCATAACGAAATGGTCGATGAGTTGCCGAGCAAGGAGGCTGCTCTGGTTCAGTGCGCCCGGACCAGCACGGTGCCCAATCCCTACTGCAGAGCTTTCTTCGCCCATGACGGCCTGATGCTGAAGGTCTCCTTCGACGCGGACCACAAGGCGCGAGCGGACGAAATTCTGGCGAGGATCAAGGCTCGCATGGACGAGTGGCGCGTCGGTCGGACCGATCTGGCGCCGTGCCCGGTGCGGTAGTTCCGGGGGACGGAGAGCTCAGCCCTTCGCCAGTTCCACCACCCGCCGCACCATCGCGCTGTCTGCATCGAGCAGCGGGCCCAGAACGGTGAAATGGTTCAGGCCGGGGAGGGCTTCGTAGCGGGTCTGGACGCCGTTGTTGGCCCAGTGGTCGGCCATCATTTTCGACTGGCGCAGGAACTCCGGGCTTTCGTCGGCGCCGACGAGGCAGTCCAGCACCGTACCGCCCGGCGTCGAGCCGTTGGGGATGGGCCAGAAGATGGGGGACAGGGCGGCGGCCTCGTTGGCGTCGAGGTCCAGCGCGGTGTTGATCGAGGTTCCGATCAGGGGGCGAAGGTCGAAGACGCCGCTGATGGCGATGGCGGCGGAGGCGCGGGCCTCGGACAGCATGCAGGCCGACATATGCCCGCCCGCCGAGTGGCCGAAGACGACCGGGCGTTTGCCGCCGTTGCGGGCGCGGATCAGGTCCACAGCCTCGCGCACCTGTTTGAGGATGGTCCCGAGCCGCACGGTCGGCGCCAGATCATAGGAGGGGACGGCCAGGCTGACGCCGTGATGGAGCAGGGCGGGGGCGAGGCCGCTGAACCAGTCCTTGTCCAGCGCCTGCCAGTAGCCGCCGTGCAGGAAGACGACGATAGGCGCGTCCGGACCGGCGGAGAACAGGTCCATCACCTCGCGCGGGCCGGGGCCGTAGGCGATGACCTCGGGCGGATGCGCGGCGCGGGCGGCCTCGGCGGCGGCCTTCCACTGACCCATGGCCTGCATGTGGTCGGGCACGCGGGCGCGGTTGTTGTATTCGGCTTCGAAGTCGATCTCGGTCTTACCCGTCACGTCGCCATCCGCTAGACAGCCTCCGAAAGCCGGAGGAACCGCCGCCATGATGACCGCCATCTTCGTCTTCATCAAATGCGAGCTGGGCCACGCCAATGACGTGGCGGCCGACATCGTGGACAATGTCGAGTACGTCTCGGAGGTCTATTCGACCTCGGGTCAGTACGACCTGCTGGCCAAATTCTCGCTGCCGAAGGATCTCGACATCGGGACCTTCGTGACCAAGTCGGTGCAAACCCGCCCGAACATCCGCGACAGCTTCACCGTCATCACCTTCTCGCCCTTCCTGCCGACCGCTCGATGAGCGGAGACGCCGTTCTGGCGATGCCGGGACTGCCCGCGCTGATGAGGCAGGCGCTGGCGGCGTCGGGGCTGACGGGCGAACCGCTTCTGACGCCCGTGGGGTGATGCTTTGGAAATGTTCGGGGGGAGTGAACATGCAGGGAAGAGTTCTTCTGATCGTCTTGTTCGCCGTGGGTCTGGTGATCGGCGTGAAGGTGAGGCGCTGGCGCGATGTGTTCATCGCCTGCGCGTGCGCGTCGGGGGTCTGGGCGGTTCTGGTGACCGGCGTGCTGGTGCTTCAGGGGGCGGACAGACAGTACGGGTTCACCCCGGCGCTGTTCACGACGCCGGCGATGTTCTTGCTGGTCTCGGCCATAGCCTCCGCGACATTCGCGCTGAGGGGCGGGGGACGGCGTTCCGGCGCCGTGACTGATCCAGCGGTAGGCGCAAGGTCTCAGCGCTTGCGTTTGGGCCTGCCCTCTTCCGCCGCCTCTTCGGCCTCGTCGTCATCGCCGACCTTTTCCTCGACCGTGGCGGACAGGCGCTGGAAGACGCCCAGGCCAACCAGCACCAACACCGAGACGGCGATCATGGCGGCGGGATAGCCCATCAGGGCGACGTCCTCGCGGGCCGTCTTGAACACCAGAACCAGCCCTTCGAGGAACAGGGCGATGATGATGGTGGAGAGGAATTTGGTCAGGCTGCGCCGGGCTTCCGACGCGCTGCGCCGTTCGGAGCCGCGTCGCACCTCGTCCTCGAACAGGTATTTGGCCACGTCGAAGACGGCGATGGCGACGATGACATAGCCGAGGGTGTCGAGCACGGCGTCGGCGACGCTGTCGGTGTCGCTGGTGAAGGCGCCCACCGCCTCGCGCAGGCCGACCCCCACCAGGGCGAGGGCGAGCAGCAGCAGGAGCAGGCTGGCGGCGGCGAAGACGGCGCGGGTGATCAGGCTCATGGGCGCCTAACGCGGTCACCGGGGCGAGCGTTGCCGTGGCCGCGGCCTCCCCGTCTGCGAGAGGGAGGAAAACACCGTAGTCAAACGAGACTTATCGCTGCTAACCTTCGTCCAAGAGCTCCGGCAAACGGACATCAAGGGTTGGAAAATGGCTGATCTGGACGCATTCCGCGCCGAGGTGCGCGCGTGGTTGCAGGAGAACTGTCCGCCGGAGGTGCGCGGGCCGCTGGACAATGAGGAAGACCGGGTCTGGGGCGGGCGAAACGCCGAGTTCAAGACCTCGGCGCACAAGCTCTGGATGGAGCGGATGGGCGCGCGCGGCTGGACCGCGCCGGAGTGGCCCAAGGAATACGGCGGCGGCGGACTGAGCCGCGAGGAGGCCAAGGTGCTGGCGTCCGAACTGCGCCGCATCGACGCCCAGATGGCGCTGTCGAGCTTCGGCATCTGGATGCTGGGGCCGGCGCTGCTGCAGTTCGGCACCGAGGAACAGAAGAAGCGCTTCCTGCCCGAGATCGTGCGCGGCGAAATCCGATGGTGCCAGGGCTATTCGGAGCCGGGCGCGGGGTCGGACCTCGCCAATGTGCAGACGAAGGCGGAGGATCGCGGGGACCACTGGATCGTCAACGGCCAGAAGATCTGGACGTCCTATGCCGACAAGGCCGACTGGATCTTCTGTCTGGTGCGGACCGACCCGGAGGCGCCCAAGCATCTGGGCATTTCCTTCGTGCTGTTCGACATGGCGACCAAGGGCGTCACGACCAAGCCGATCACCCTGATCAGCGGCAAGAGCCCGTTCTGCGAGACCTTCTTCGATGACGTGCGCGTCGAGAAGGAGAACCTGGTCGGGACGCTGAACCGGGGCTGGGACGTGGCCAAGGCGCTGCTGGCCCATGAGCGGACGATGATCGGCGCCATCGGCGACGCGGGCGGCGGACGGCCGCTGGGGCAGGTGGCGACGGACTCGATCGGCAGCGATGAGGAAGGTCGTCTGGACGACCTGATGCTGCGCGCCAGGGTGGCCGAGCTGGAGATCGACGCGGCCGCCTTCCGTCTGGCGATGGAGCGGGCGGGCGATCAGATGAAGGCGCGTCAGGCCCATCCGGCCATCGCCTCGATGCTGAAATACTACGGCTCGGAGCTGAACAAGCGCCGCCATGAACTGCTGATGGCGGCCGGCGGCGCGGACGCGCTGGAGTGGGAAGGCGAGCGGTCACGCGAGGGCACGGTCGCCCGCGACTGGCTGCGCACCAAGGCCAACTCCATCGAAGGCGGCACCAGCGAGGTGCAGCTGAACATCATCGCCAAACACCTGCTGCAGCTGCCGGGAGCCTGACGTGGCGCAGGACATGCCGTGGTGGCGCGCCATCGCTCTTGTCGGCGTCGTGCTGTGGCTGATCGGCGCGATGTTCGTGTCGCTGAGCTACATCGGGATGCTGGCCTGGGCCTGGCCGAACTTCGTGGAGACGGCCCTGACGATCCAGGTGCTGGCCTGGACGGTCGTGCTGGCGCCGATCCTCGGCATCGCCCTGGCTGTGATCCTGTCGAAGACCCTGAAGAAACACGCCCTGACCGCGATCACGACGACGCTTGTGATCCAGTTGGTCGCCCTTTTCACCCCCATGCTGGTGAGTTGATATGCCCCTGATCCTGACCGAAGAGCAGACCATGCTGAAGGAGGCCGCCGACGGCTTCCTGAGCGAGCACGCGCCCATCACCCACCTGCGCAAGCTGCGCGACAGCCGCGACGCCGACGGGGTGTCGCGCGAGCTGTGGAAGGCGTTCGGCGAGATGGGTTTCGCCGGGGTCATCATCCCCGAGGAACATGGCGGATCGGCGCTGGGCGCCGTGGAAGCTGGTGTCGTGGCCGAGGCGCTGGGGCGGACCCTGACGCCGTCGCCCTTCATGGGCTCGGGCGTGCTGTCGGCCAAGGTGCTGGTGGACGGCGGCTCGGCGGAACAGCAGGCCGAATGGTTGCCGAAGATCGCGGCGGGCGAGGCGATCCTGTCGCTGGCCGTCGATGAGGGCGCCAAGCATGCGCCGTCGAAGATCGCCACCGTCGCCGAGCGCGCGGGCAACGGGTTCAAACTGAACGGCGCCAAGGGCTTCGTGCTGGACGGCCACGTCGCCGACGCCCTGATCGTCGCGGCCCTGACCGAGAACGGCCTGACCCTGTTCCTCGTCGATCCGAAGACGAAGGGTGTCGAGATCGAGCGGACGGTGATGGTCGACGCCCACAATGCGGCGCGGGTGACGCTGACGGACGTCGAGGTCGATGCGGACGCCGTGATCGGCTCGGTGGATGAAGGCGAGGCCCTGTTGGAGGGTGCGTTGAATCTGGGCCGGGCCTGCGCGGCGGCGTCGCTGAACGGCGCGGGCGATCAGGCCTTCCAGACGACGATGGAATACCTGCGGACCCGCAAACAGTTCGGCAAGCTGATCGGCGAGTTCCAGGCGCTGCAACACCGGGCGGCGCACTTGTACAGCGAGATCGAGATCGCCCGCGCGGCGGTGATCGGCGCCCTGCAGGCGCTGGACGCCGGCAAGGAGAAGGCCCCGCTGGCGGTGTCGGTCGCCAAGGCCAAGGCCGGGCGCGTCGCCGAACTGGCGGTGCAGGAGGCGGTGCAGATGCACGGCGGCGTCGGCATGACCGACGAGTTCGACGTCGGCCTGTTCATGAAACGGGTCCGGGTGCTGAACGAACTGCTGGGCGACGCCGGGTTCCATCAGGAACGGATGGCGCAGAGCCAAGGGTTCTAGGACTTTTTCGACCAGATGCAGCCGTAGAAGCGTCACAATAAGCAAGGGAAATGCGCGCAGGAGGAGTTTGCTCATGCGCGTACTCGCACTGGCCGGGCTTGCGGCCTTTATCGCCGCTCCGGTTCTGGCCCAGACCCCGACACCGGCTCTGACGCCGGCGGAGGTGTTCGCCGAGGCGCGGGCGGCTTGCGCGGCGGACGGGGACCTTTGGGGCGTCGAGCTGTGCACGCCCGTGCTGCTGGTCGATCCGGCGACCCGGACGATCCATACGGACCACAGGGGGACGAGCGACGCCCTGCAGTCCGACGACGACCTGTTCACAGCAACGCTGCCGGGAACGGTCAACATCGCCAATACGTCGCTGGACTGGGACGGGGTGCGCTGGGCGATGCTGATGCAGCCCCTTCCGCAGGATCCCGTGCGACGGCGGGCGCTGATGGCGCATGAGCGTTGGCACGGGGTGCAGGAGGCGCTCGGCCTTCCCGCCCGGTCTCCGACCCCGGCGCATCTGGACAGCGAGGACGGTCGCGCCCTGATGCGGCTGGAGTGGCGCGCGCTGGCGGCGGCGCTGAACGCGGACAGTGACGCCGCACGGCGGCAGGCGGTGTCCGATGCACTGGCCTTCCGGGCCGCCCGGCGGGCGTTGGGGAGCGCCGAGGACGAGCGGGCGCTGGAGATGAATGAGGGGCTGGCCGAATACACCGGGCTGAGGCTGTCAGGCGGGGATGCGAAGGCGCTGGCGGTGGCGGCGCTGGGTTCGGCGGAGGGCGGGGCGACCTATGTGCGTAGCTTCGCCTATGCGTCCGGACCGGCCTATGGCCTGCTGCTGGATCAGGCGGCGCCGGAATGGCGGCGAGGTCTGAAGGGGACCGATGATCTGGGCGTCCTACTGGCGACGGCGATGGGGCTGACGGCGGGAGAAACCGTGTCCGCCGACACGCGATACGGCGGGGCGGCGATCCGGATGGAGGAGGCCCTGCGCGCGGAACAGGCGCGGGTGGTCGCGGCGGGTTGGACGGCGAAGCTGGTGGACGGACCGCGCTTGCGGCTGCCGTTCCTGTCGATGCAGATCGCCTTCGATCCCGGCAAGATCATCGCCCTGCCGCCGCATGGCTCGGTCTATCCGACGCTGAGGGTGGTGGACGCCTGGGGCGTGCTGGAGGTCACCGACGGCGCCCTGATCGACGACAACTGGAGCGGGGTCACGGTGGTGGCGCCTGCGTCGGCGGAGGCGGTTGAAGGGCCGGGCTGGACGCTGAGGTTGAACGACGGGTGGCTGCTGACGGCCGGGGAGCGGGACGGGGACTTCCGGCTGGAGATGGAGTAGGGAACGCCCATGCTGCTCGCTGCCCTCGCTGTTCTCGCCCTTCAAAGTCCCCAAGTGGTGGACGGGGTGATCGTCAGCCCGCGATGGGCGGCGACGCCTCCGTCCGAGGCCCTGATCCCAATGGTCACCGAGTGGCCCGCGCAGGCGGATGCGGAACTGCTGTGTTCGGTTCTGGCCGACGGCGCCCTGCACGACTGTGTCGTGGAGCGGTCCAGTCCGCCGGGAGATGAGCGGGTGACGCGCCACGCCCTGCATCTAAGCCAGTTCTTCCGCCTTCACCCAAGGCTTGCGAATGGCCGGTCGGTCAGGGGGCTGAAGGTGCGGTTGCCGCTGCGGTGGGAGAGCTGAGGGCTGTCGGCGCCGGTGTTCGAGGCGTCTCCGGCCTCGACGAAGCCGCCGTCTCCTGATCGACGCTGCCGCGCCATTCTCCGCAAACTCCTTAGCGGCCTGTGCGGGGGTGGCCCGCCCCCGGGCGCGCCTGCTAAACCTCCCGCAAGGGAGAGCATCACATGACGACGCGAGCCAACGCGCCTCAGTACCTCAGCGGCTTCGGCAATCATTTCGCGACCGAGGCCGTGCCGGGCGCGCTGCCCGAGGGGCGGAATTCGCCGCAGCGGGCGCCGATGGGGCTGTATGCGGAGCAGCTGTCGGGGACGGCGTTCACCGCGCCGCGCACCGAGAACCGCCGCAGCTGGCTGTATCGCCTGCGTCCGTCGGCGCAGCATCCGGCCTACAGGCCCTTCCCGCAGAAGCTGGTGCGCTCCGGCCCCTTCCATGAGGCGCCGCCGAGCCCGAACCGGATGCGCTGGGATCCCCTGCCGCTGCCGACCGAACCGACCGACTGGGTCGAGGGGCTGGTGACCTATGGCGGGACCGGGGATGCGGAGGCGCTGACCGGCGTCGGCATCCACCTGTACGCCGCCAACCGGTCGATGACCGACCGGGTCTTCTATTGCGCCGACGGTGAAATGCTGATCGTGCCGCAGCAGGGCGAGCAGGCCTTCGTCACCGAGATGGGATGCATCGACGCCCGGCCGGGCGAGATCGTGGTCATCCCGCGCGGCGTGCGCTTCCGGGTCGAGGTCTCCGGGCCGGTGCGCGGCTATGTCTGCGAGAACTATGGCGCGGCCTTCCGCCTGCCGGATCTGGGACCGATCGGTTCGAACGGCCTGGCCAATCCGCGGGACTTCCAGACCCCGGTGGCGGCGTTCGAGGACGTGGATCGTCCGACCGAGTGCATCCAGAAATTCGGCGGGCGTCTGTACGTCACCACGTTCGATCACAGCCCGCTGGATGTGGTCGGCTGGCACGGCAACTACGCGCCCTGCAAATACGATACGGCGAAGTTCAACACGATCGGGACGGTCAGTTTTGACCACCCGGACCCCTCGATCTTCACGGTGCTGACCAGCCCGTCGGATACGCCGGGGACGGCCAACTGCGACTTCGTCATCTTCCCGCCGCGCTGGATGGTGGCCGAGGACACCTTCCGCCCGCCGTGGTTCCACCGGAACGTCATGAGTGAGTTCATGGGACTGGTGACGGGCGAATACGACGCCAAGGAGGGCGGCTTCGCCCCCGGCGGCGCCAGCCTGCACAATTGCATGAGCGGGCACGGGCCGGATCAGGCGTCCTATGACAAGGCGGTCGCCGCCGAGCTGAAGCCGGTGAAGATCGAGAACACCCTGGCCTTCATGTTCGAGACCCGAATGCCGATCCGCACCACGGAATGGGCGCAAACCTCGCCGACGATGCAGCTGGACTACGACGACGTCTGGACCGGCTTTGAAAAAGGACAAGTGAACCCATGAAGCGCGTGATCATCGCGGTTGCGGCCCTGTTCGCCGTCGCCTGCCAGCCGATGCCGGCGACGGACAACGCCTCGGCCTCGCCCGCGCCGCAGCCGACGCAGGCCAGCGCCGCCGGGACGACCGACGCGGCCCTATGTGATCGCGCGGGCGGCAAGATGCTGCCGCAGGGCCGGATGCAGTCGGTGCGCTGCGTGATCACCTACACGGACGCGGGCCGGCGCTGCACGACGGGCTCGGACTGTCAGGGCGACTGCCGGATCGAGGAAGCCGCCTCGGGCACGCCGCAGGCGGGCGCCGCCGCGGTCGGTACCTGCCAGCGCACCAGCAGCCGCTTCGGCTGCTACACCACGGTCGAGAACGGCAAGGCCGAGGCGACGATCTGCGTCGACTGAGTACCTCGTGTGGTTGGTGATTGGGTGATTGGTGATTGCCTGAAGTGAAGGGCAGCCAATCGAGCCGTCGGTCGGCCCACCTTCACCAATCACCAGTCACCAATCACCTCCCGGTCTGGCCCAAGCAAAAGGCCCCGTCGCGAGAGCGGCGGGGCCTTCGTCGTTCGTCCGTGGACGGAACGAGCTTACTGCGCCGGGGCCGGCGGCGTGGTCATTTCACCCGACGGCGTGGTGCTGGGGGTGTTGGAGGTGGTCATGCCGCCATCGGCGTTGCCGCCCTGTTGCTCGATACGGTCAGCCTCGGTGTTGAGGGCCTTTTCCTCGGCCTCGTTCGGCGTGGCGGCGGCCTGCGCTTCCAGTTGGTCGGCGGTGGCTTCAGCCTGCTTGTCGGCGGCGCTTTCGCCACAGGCGGCAAGGCCGGCGAAGGCGAAGGCGGCGGTAGCGGCGATGATCATCTTACGCATAGGAACAGTCCCTTTTTTCTCTTCCTGGGACCGGACCAACCTGCGGGAGTCAAAAAGGTTCACGCCGCCGTGAGGGCGACGTGAACCTGATCGTTGATTATTCCGACGCGGCGAAGGCCACGCGGGCGGCGCCCAGAAGGGCGGCGTGCTTGTGCAGGATCACATGGGTCGGGATGGCGGCCATGTAGTCCTTGAACCGGCCCTTGCGCTCGAACCGCTCGCGGAAGGGGCTGGCCTTGAGGAAGGGCAGGATGCGCGGAGCGATCCCGCCGGCGATATAGACGCCGCCGCGCGCGCCGGTGGTCAGGGCGATGTCGCCGGCCACGGCGCCCAGCAGGGCGCAGAAGCGGGCCAAGGTGGCGCCGCAGTGGCTGTTCGGGTTTTCCAGCGCCTCGGCGGTGATCTGGGCCGGGTCGTCGATGTGGGTCTCGCGACCGTCGATCTCGGCCAGGGCGCGGTGCATGTTCAGCAGGCCGGGGCCGCAGATCAGGCGCTCGATCGAGACGCGGTCATAGCGGCGGCGCAGGATGCGCAGGATTTCGTCCTCGATCGGGTCGCCCGGGGCGAAGCAGGCGTGGCCGCCCTCGGACGGCATGGCCAGTTCATTGCCGCGCGCATCGCGCACCAGAGCCGAGACGCCGAAGCCGGTGCCCGGCCCGAGCACGGCGATGGCCGCGTGCGGGTCGCCCTCTTCCGGCCCGCCCAGCGACGCCAGCTCGGCCTGCGGGACAACGGGAGCGCCCCAGGCCAGAGCCTCGAAATCGTTGATCAGGCGGACGGGCTTGAGGCCGAGCGTGCCCAGCTCGGTTTCCGACACCCGCCAGGGCGAGTTGGTCAGGTCGATCTCGCCGTCGGTGACCGGACCGGCCACGGCGATGACGCCGCCGGTCGGCTTGACCTCGCAGCCGTCGATGAAGGCCTTCACGCCTTCGAGGAAGGTCGGATAGGTCTCCGCCGGGAAGCTTTCATGGTGCTCGAGCACCGGCTTGCCGTTGACCATGTGGGCGATGGCGAAGCGGGCGTTGGTGCCGCCGACGTCGCCGACGAGCAGGGTGCGGTCCCAGTTGATGGTCATGGCCTTGTTCCTCCTGCCCGCTTGTCCCCGTCTGCGCGGGGATGAGCGGAATAAACAATATGCGTCACGCGTCGACAGCCCGGTCGACGATGTTCGGATCGGGCGGGGTGTCTTCGTTAACGGGCGCGCCGTGCGGCACGGCGAAGCAGACGGAGGCGCCTTCCTCGGCGGTCGAGACGACATGGCGGAAGGCCCCGAACAGCTCGCGGCCGTATCCCCATGCGGAACCGGTGGCGTGAGCCTCGGTGCGGTGGGCGGCGGGGCGGGCGGTCAGATCAGCGACGCCCACGGTGCTCAGCACCCCGGCCTCGGCGTCCAGACGGATGATGTCGCCGTCCCGCACATGCGCCAGAGGGCCGCCCGCGAGGGCTTCAGGCGATACGTGGATGGCGGCGGGCGTCTTGCCCGAGGCGCCGGACATGCGGCCGTCGGTGACGAAGGCGACCCTGAAGCCCTTGTCCTGAAGCACGGACAGGGCGGGTGACAGGCTGTGCAGTTCCGGCATCCCGTTGGCGCGGGGGCCCTGGAAGCGCAGGACCACGACGACGTCGCGGTTCAGCTTGCCGTCCTTGAAGGCCTGAAGGGCCTCTTCCTGCGATTCGAAGACAGCGGCGGGGGCCTCGACGATGCGGTTCTCCGGCTTGACCGCCGAGACCTTGATGACCGCGCGGCCCAGATCGCCCTTCACGAGGCGCAGGCCGCCGTCCTTCTGGAACGGATCGGAGGCGGGACGCAGGATGTCGGTGTCCAGGCTTTGCGCCACGCCGTCGCGCCACATCAGTTCGCCGTCGACCATGGACGGTTCCTGGAAATAGGCGTCCAGACCCTTGCCCATGACGGTTTCGACGTCGGCGTGGATGTTGCCGTGCTCGGCCAGTTCGCGGGTGACGAAGGCGACGCCGCCGGCGGCCTGGAAGGCGTTCACGTCCGCCGAGCCGTTCGGATAGACGCGGGCCAGAAGCGGGGTCGCCGAGGACAACTGGTCCATGTCGGTCCAGTCGATGATCACGCCCGCGGCGCGCGCCATGGCGACCAGATGGATGGCGTGGTTGGTCGAGCCGCCGGTGGCCAGCAGGGCCACGATCATGTTGACGATCGACTTCTCGGAAATGACGTCGGCCATACGGCCTGAGTCGGTGCGAGCCAGCTCGACCGAGCGCCTGGCGGCGGCGGCGGTCAGGGCGTCGCGCAGGCCGGTCTCCGGGTGCACGAAGGCGGTCGAGGGCAGATGCAGACCGGCCATCTCCATCATCATCTGGTTGGAGTTGGCGGTGCCGTAGAAGGTGCAGGTGCCGGGCGAGTGGTAGGAGCCGATCTCGCTTTCCAGCAGGGTCTGACGATCCACCTGATTTTGCGCGTAGAGGGCGCGGACGCGGGCCTTCTCGGCATTGGGGATGCCCGACGGCATCGGACCGGCCGGGGCGAAGATCACCGGCAGGTGGCCGAAGGCCAGGGCGCCGATGAACAGCCCCGGGACGATCTTGTCGCAGACCCCAAGCATCATGGCGGCGTCGAAGGCGTCATGGGTCAGGGCGACGCCGGTGGACATGGCGATGACGTCGCGGCTGAACAGCGACAGCTCCATGCCCGGGCGACCTTGGGTGACGCCGTCACACATGGCGGGCGTGCCGCCGGCGACCTGGGCCGTCGCGCCGACCTCGCGCGTGGCGGCGCGGATGATCTCGGGGAAGCGCTCGAATGGCTGGTGGGCCGAGAGCATGTCGTTGAAGGCGGTGACGATGCCGACGTTCGGCTGCTTGCCGCCCATGGCGGTGAGCTTGTCGGCGAGGGTCTGGCCCGCGAAGGCGTGGGCCCAGTTGGCGCAGGACAGCTTGGCGCGACCCGAGCCGCTGTCGCGGGCGGCGTCCATGCGGCGCAGGTAGTCCGTGCGGGTGGTCCGGGAACGCTCGACGATGCGGGCGGTGACCTCGGCCACGACGGGATGGAGCTTGGGCATCAGGCGGCGGCCTCCGTCCAGAGGACTTCGAGCGGAACGCTCGCGGCGATCAGGGCGGCGATGGGCTGGGTCGCGGGATCGCCCGCGGCCTCGCGCTCGAACACGGCGCGCTTCTGTTTGCCGGTCAGGGCCAGAACCACCCGGCGGGCCTGCATCAGGTACGGCAGGTTGATCGACAGGCGCTCAAGGCTGGGGGCCAGACCGTCGCGGCCTCGGGGAACGCCAAGCACGGTCGGCTTGAGCGTGGGGGTGAGCAGGGTCTTCAGCGTCGGGCTTTCGGGGAACATAGAGCAGATATGGCCATCCTCCCCCATGCCGAGAAGAACGGCGTCGAGACGGTCGGTCTCGGCGGCCAGAGCGTGGGCGGCGACGATGGCGGCGCGGTCGACGGTGACCTCCGGGGTGTACAGGGGCACGAAGCGGGCGGCTGCGGCTGAGCCGGTCAGCAGGGTCTGCTTCATCAGTGCGGCGTTGGACTCCGGCGAGGTCTCCGGAACGTAGCGCTCGTCCACCAAGGTCACCGCGACCTTCGACCAGTCGAGCGAGGCGGCGGCCATCAGGCGGTAGATGGGCGAGGGGGTCGAACCGCCCGCGCCCGCGAACACGCCCTTGCCGGTTTCGGCGATGGCGGCGGACAGGGTGTCAGTCAGGCGGGCGGCGCCGGCGTCGGCCCAACTCGCTCCATCAGCAAAGACTTCGATCTCAGGCATCGCTGACATTCCACTCCCGCCCCGTGCGCGCCATCAGCATGTCGGAAGAGTCGGGGCCCCAGGTTCCGGCGACGTATACCTGCGGCTTCACATCGCCGTCGGCCCAGGCCTCGGAGACCTCGTCGACCCATTTCCACGCGGCCTCGGCCTCGTCGCGACGGACGAAGAGGGTGCTGTCGCCGTGCAGGGCGTCGAGCAACAGGCGCTCGTAGGCGATGCGGCGGCGCGGCGCGGCGTCCCCCTTTCCGCCGACGCCCCACGACAGGCTCATCTTGATCGGTTGAAGCTGCATGCGCTGGTCCAGGCCGGGACGCTTGTTCATCACCGTCAGGGAGATGTCTTCCTCGGGCTGCAGCTCGATGATCATGCGGTTGGCCTGCACGTCGCCGCGGTCGTCGCGGTCGAAGATGGAGTGCGGCAGCGGCTTGAACTGGATGACGATCTCGGTGCGCTTCTCGGGCAGGCGCTTGCCGGTGCGCATGAAGAAGGGCACGCCCGCCCAGCGCCAGTTGTCGATATCGGCGCGGATGGCGACGAAGGTTTCGGTGTCCGAATCCTGACCGCGTTCCTCGTCATAGCCCTTGACCGGTTTGCCCTCGACGGTCCCGGCCACGTACTGGCCGCGCACGGTGACGCGTTCGGCTTCCTCGTGGGTGATGGGGCGCAGGGAGCGCAGGACCTTGACCTTCTCATTGCGAACCGAGTCCGGGTCGAGGTCGGACGGCGGCTCCATGGCGACCAGACACAGCAGCTGGAGCATGTGGTTCTGCAGCATATCCCGCAGGGCGCCGTACTCATCGTAGTAGGGCCAGCGATCACCGACGCCGACCGTCTCGCCGATGGTGATCTGGACGTGGTCGATGGACAGGTTGTTCCACAACGGTTCGAATACGGTGTTGCCGAAGCGCAGGGCGATCAGGTTCTGGACCGTCTCCTTGCCGAGGTAGTGGTCGATGCGGAAGACCTGATCCTCTCGGAAGGCCTGGCCCACGGCGTCGTCGATCTCGCGGAAGCTGGCGAGGTCGCGGCCGACCGGCTTCTCCAGCACCACGCGGCAGTTCCGGTCGGCCAGACCGGCGTCCTTCATCGCGGTGACGATGCGGGCGTAGAGGGAGGGAGAGACCGCCAGGAAGGAGGTGATCTCGCCGTCGCCGCACATGGCCTTGAGCGGCTTCAGACTGTCGGCGCTGGTGGCGTCGACGGGCAGGTATTCGAGGCGGGCCTCCATGCGGGCCCAGGCGGCGTCGGTCCAGGCGTTGTCGGCGCGGGCCTTGCTCTCGACCGTGGCGCGGACCTTGGCGACGTACTCGTCGCGGCTTTCGTCGGAGCGGGCGGCGCCGATGATCTTCAGATCGTCGGCCAGCAGGCCCTCGTGGTCGAGGAAATAGAGCGAAGGCAACAGCATCCGCATGGCGAGGTCGCCGCCGCCGCCGAACAGGACCAGGGCCGCCATTCGTGCTCCTTCACTTATTTGAACCCTTCAGGATGAAGGGTCTTTGGCCGCTTCCGCGCGCGGAGCCAACCGCCGGGCGCGCGCTGAAACACCATGTGACGGTCAAGGTGAGAAAGCGAAACGGGCGTCAGGGTCAATCCCCGACGCCCGTCAGCGGTTCCGAAAGCGGGACGTGCTGGCCTACGGCACCTCGGTGACCAGCAGGGTCGCCGGGTTGTTGCTGCCGCTGTAGACGCCGACCCAGATGTCATAGACGCCCGACGACGGCTTGGAGAAGTAGACCTGGGCGTTGGTGCCGCCGCCCGAGTCGTCGTCGCAGTACCACTGACCGTCGGGAGCGTTGACCACCAGCGTCGTGTCCGAGCCTGACTGCGTCTGGATGGCGAGCGGCAGGGAGCCGGCGGTGTAGGTGATCTGGTAGTCCGGCGCGACGGCGATGATGCCGCGGCACGAGGACGAGACGACGGAGGCCTGGATGCTGCCGCCCGCGGTCAGGCTGACCCGGTGGGGGTCGGGGGTGAAGCCCGAGCTGAGGTAGGTTTCGCCATAGGTCGCCCGGGCGCTGGTGTCCGGATAGCCACCGTCACCGCCGCCACCGCCGCCACCGTCGCCCGTCAGTTCGGTGATGGTCAGGGTCGCCGAAGCCGTGCCGCCGCCGAAGGTGCCGACCCAGATGTCATAGGTTCCGGAACGGGGCGTGTTGAAGGTGACCTGCGGGTTGGTTCCGCCGTTGGAGTCGTCGTCGCAGTACCAGAGGCCGTCCGGACCGTTGACGACCAGGGTGGTGTCCGAGGAGGCGCTGGCGACGATGTAGAGCGGCAGCGAACCGGCGTCGTAGGTCAGCTCGTAATCCGGCGCGCGGGCGATGGAGCCGGTGCAGGGCGAGCCGAGGTTCGAGGCGTCGATGGAGCCACCGGCGGTCAGGCTGACCGTATGCGGATCGGGGGTGAAGCCGGAGCTGAGTCGCACCGAGCCGTAGGTGGCGCGGGCGGAGGTGTCCTGCGCATGGGCGGCCGGAGCCACCAGAAGAACCGCGGCCGTCGCGGCGATGATGGACCTGAACAGCATATTTCACTCCCCGGTGAAAAAATTGGCAGAACAACGTTTGCATGACGCCGTGAATCCGACAAGCCGAAGCGGGCGTGCAGGAGACTCTTGGCGTTTTCCGGTGGATCGCACTACTTGCGAAACATGACAAAGGTTCTGATCATCGGCGCGGGACACGCGGGCGGTACGGCGGCGGCGCTGCTGCGCCAGTATGGACATGAGGGCGCGATCGTTCTGGCCGGTGACGAGGCCGCGCCCCCCTATCAGAGGCCACCGCTGTCGAAGGCCTGGCTGAAGGGCGAGGCCGATCTGGAGGCGCTGCTGCTGCGGCCCGAGAGCTTCTATGTCGAACAGAACATCACCCTGAGAACCGGGGTGACCGCGACGGCCATCGACCGGACGATGAAGACGGCGACGTTCAGCGACGGGACGGTAGAACCCTATGACGTGCTGATCCTGGCGACGGGATCGACGGCGCGTCGGCTGGCCATTCCGGGGGCGGATCGTCCGGACCTGCTGGAGCTGCGCACGCTGGTGGATGCGGAGAAGCTGAAGGCGGCGCTAGGGCCGGGCAAGCGTCTGGCGGTGGTCGGCGGCGGCTATGTGGGGCTGGAGGCGGCGGCATCCGCCCGCGCTCTGGGCGCCGAGGCGGTGGTCATCGAGCGGATGGACCGGGTGCTGGCGCGCGTCGCCTCGGAAACCCTGTCAGCCTTCTTCACCGGCTATCATCGCAGCCACGGGGTGGAGATCCTGACCTCGGCGGAGGTGACCGGGTTCGAGGATGCCGGCGTGCGGCTGGCGGACGGGCGGTTGATCGAGGCCGATGTCGTGCTGGTGGGCGTCGGCGCGCTGGCCAATGAAGGGTTGGCGCGGGCGGCCGGACTGGACTGCCTGAACGGGGTGGTGGTGGATGCGGAGGCCCGGACGTCGGACCCGTCGATCTTCGCCATCGGTGACATGACCTACCGGCCCGTGCCGGTCCACGGCGGCGCCATGCATCGTCTGGAAAGCGTGCCCAATGCGCTGGAGCAGGCCAAGCAGGCGGCTTCGGCCATCGTCGGGCGCGCGGCTCCGGCTCCGGAAGTCCCGTGGTTCTGGTCGGACCAGTATGATCTGAAGCTGCAGATCGCCGGACTGCCGAACGAGGCGGATCGTCAGGTGGTGCGCGGCGATGCGGCGACCGGCGGCTTCGCGGTCTTTCATCTGGCGGGAGACCGGATCGTGAGCGTCGAGGCGGTCAATGCGCCCGCCGAGTTCATGGCCGGACGTCTGATGATCGGCAAGCAGACGCCGGTGGATGCGGACCGGCTGGCCGATCCCTCCGTGACGATGAAGGCGGTGGCGGCAGGCTGAGCGTCAGTTCCGCGCGGCGATGGCGTCGGTCTCGGCCGATGGACCGTTCAGGCGCTCGATCAGCAGGTCCAGCGGCCTGGGGCGGCCGATCAGATAGCCCTGCGCCATGTCACAGCCCATGCCGCGCAGCAGGGACAGGGCGGTCGGCGTTTCGACGCCTTCGGCGGTGATCTTCAGGCCCAGACCGTGGGCCAGATCGATGGTCGACTTGACGAGCAGGGCGTCGCGGCCGGACTGGTCCATGTCGAGCACGAAGCTCTTGTCGATCTTCAGTTCATCGGCCTGGATGCGCTTCAGATAGGTCAGGGACGACAGGCCCGAACCGTAGTCGTCCAGCGAGATCAGCACCCCGGCGGCGGACAGGCGGTCGATGACGGCCAGGGCGCGTTCGGGGTCGTGCATGACCGCCGTCTCGGTGATCTCGAAACACAGGCGTGCGCCGGAGGCGCTGATCTGCTCCAGCGCGAAGTCGGCGAAGCTGTCGTCGGACAGCAAGCGGCCCGAGATGTTGATCGAGACGATGACCTCATGCCCGGCGGCGGCCATGACGGCCTGATCAAGAATGGCCTGACGCACCACCCATTCGGTCAAAGGGCGGATGTGGCCGGTTTCCTCGGCCATGCTGACGAACAGGTCCGGCGGAACCTCACCCCGACGCGGGTGTGTCCAGCGGGCGAGGGCCTCCACACCGGTAATACGCTCGGCGCGGAAGTCGTATTTGGGCTGATAGGCCAGAGAGAACTCGCCGTTGTCGAGCGCGGCCATCAGTTCGGAGATCAGGGACAGGTTCCCGGCCGGATCACCGTAGGCGGCGGCGTCGAAACCGGCGGCGGAACGGCGTAGACGGCGGGCGCGCTCGACGGCGATGGCGGCCCGGTCGACAGGGGATGTCAGATGGGCGCCGGTCTCGCCCCTGTGGGCGACCCCGGCGGTCAGGGCGATGTCGACGGGCGCGCCGGAGACATCGAACGGGGCGCGGGCGGCGTCGGACAGAGTGGTGGCGATGGAAAGAGCTTCGTCCTCATCCTTCGCGACGACGACGAGGCCCAGCACGGCGGCGCTGACGCGGGATATGGAGGCGCCGGACAGGGCGGCCAGACGGCGCCCGACAGCATTCACCAGACGGGCCGTGGCGTCGTAGCCGATCGCGTCCCGGACCACCTCGAAGCGGTCGATGCCGACAAGGATGACCCACAGGCCGTCCTGCGAGGCGGCCAGACGCTCCAGCGCCAGCCGGTTGGGCAGGCCCGTCTCCTGATCATGCAGGGCGATGTGGGTCAGTCGCTCCTCGCGGTCGCGCACGTCGCGTATCATGGTCCTGAACCCGATCAGCAGGACGATGAGGGCGACCACGGCGAAGGACAGGCCGCCAAACACCGCCGCCTCATGCGGCTTCATCGCGTCGGTGATCGGATGCAGCAGGGGCAGGAGCAGGGCCGAGATCAGCAGGGCCGCCCCGAACAGGCCGGCGCACAGGATCGCCAGCCGTGTCCGGACCCGACCGAAGCGCGGCAGGCGTGGCAGGGCCGGGGGCGGCATCAGCGCGTCTCCGGTCGTTGCTGGAGGCGGGATGTGGGGATGCGCGGGCGGTCGGCGGGGCCACGCCCGATCCGGGTCGACCAATACTGGCAGACGGACCGCGATTTCACGCGCCCAATCTGCTCGATACAGGTGAATCCTCCGTAAAGCGCTGTTCCGCAAGCGGAATGCGAGGCAGACGCAATCGCGAGCGACGGCGCGGCGATTGTCGGGGGACATTCCGTCACCTTGACGCGCCCTCGGGACACTCGACGAATTTTGAGAATGCGTCTCAAAAATGGTTGCGATGAGGAGGGAAGATGATATTGCGACCCGCTCGCAGAGATCATTCCCCTCCCCGGAACCGCTCCCATGACCAACCGCGCCGATGCGCTTCGTTCGCTTCTTTTCGCTTCCAGCGCCGCCGGCATGCTGCTGGCCGCCGCTCCGGCCCTCGCCGGTGATCCGGTGGTCGAGACGGCCGGCCCCCAGCAGGATCGCGAAGCGACGACCCTGGGCACTGTGACGGTGACGGGCGAGCGCGCCCGCCGCGAGCCGCAATCGCCCGAGTTCGTCGCGCCGCTGGTCGATACGCCGCGTTCGGTCACGATCATTCCGCACCAGATCATCGAGCAGACCGCCGCGACGTCGTTGCAGGACATTCTGCGCACGTCGCCGGGCATCACCTTCGGCGCCGGCGAAGGCGGTCAGCCGCTGTCGGATCGTCCGTTCATCCGCGGCCAGTCGTCGGGCAACAATATCTTCGTGGACGGCATCCGCGACACCGGCGGCCAGCAACGCGAAGTCTTCAATCTGGAGCAGGTCGAGGTCATCAAGGGGGCGGACTCGGTCTATTCGGGCCGCGGCTCGGGCGGCGGGTCGATCAACCTGGGCTCCAAGGTGCCGCGCCTGCAGAATTTCAGCCGCTACAGCGTCGGTCTGGGCACCGACAGCTATCTGCGCGGCACGGTCGACCAGAACTGGGCGCTGACCGATAACTCGGCCCTGCGCCTGAACCTGATGGCCGCCGAGGGCGACGTCCCGGGCCGTGACTCGGTCGATTACGACAAGTGGGGCCTGGGCCTGTCCTATGCGATCGGTCTGGGTCAGGCGACGACCCTGACCGCCAGCTACTATCATCTGGATTCAAACCAGATGCCTGACTACGGCATCCCGCTGTTCACCAAGATCGGCACGCGCACGACCGACAGCGGCATTCTGGATGTGCCGTACAGCAGCTTCTACGGCCTGTCAGACCGCGATTATCTGAACAATACGGTCGACAGCTTCACCGTCGCGGTCGAGCACCGGTTCAGCGAGACCCTGCGCATCCGCAACGTGACGCGCTACTCCGAGACGCTGAACGACTACATCGTCACGAACCCCGGCGACGGCGGCGCGGCCCAGTTCGTGGCGGGCGAATGGTGGATGAAGCGTGGGACCAAGACGCGCTGGAACCCGGTCGACACCCTGGCCAATGTCACGGACCTGACCGGCGCCTTCTCAACGGGCTCGATCCGCCACAACTTCAATGTGGGTCTGGAGCTGGCCCGCGAGAAGAACCGCAACGCGGCCTATTCGACCTACACCACGGCCGGTTCGGCCTGCCCGGCGGGCTTCGTGCTGACGACCGCGACCCTGAACAGCCTCGGCGCCGGCGACTGCACCCGCGTCTATGCGCCGAACACCGGCGACTCATGGACGGGCGTCATCAACCGCGGCCCGACCAGCCAGAGCACGACCGAGACGGTCGGCGTCTACGCCTTCGACAGCATCAATCTGACGGATCGCCTGATCCTGAACCTGGGCCTGCGCTGGGACAGCTATTCGGTCGAGGGCGTGAACCGCTCGGCCACCGCGACCGCCGGCGTCTATGGCGCTGTCACCGAGACACAGACGCCCTCGGCGGACTGGGACTTCGTCAACTACCAGATCGGTCTGGTTTACAAGCCGACCAGCAACACCAGCGTCTATGCGTCGTATTCGACCTCCTCGACGCCGCCGACCATCGCCGCCGGCGACCAGAACACCGCCCCGACCGCGGCGCAGTCGATCCTCGATCCGGAAGAGACCACCAGCTACGAGATCGGCGCCAAGGCCAGCCTGTTCCATGACCAGCTGCAACTGAGCGCCGCGATCTTCCGTCTGGACCGTGAGAACGCCGTGACCCAGACCACGCCGGTCGTGGTTCAGGACGGTGAGGTGCGGGTACAGGGTCTGGAGCTGGGCGTGTCGGGCAACATCACGCCGGAATGGCAGGTGTTCGGCGGCTACACCTGGATGGATTCGGAGCTGATCAAGGGCGCCCTGACCACGGGCGGTCTGCCGAACCCGCTGAACGGTCAGCGTCTGGCCAATACGCCGGAGCATTCGTTCAGCCTGTTCACCACCTATCGCGTGATGCCGAAGCTGAGCCTCGGCGGCGGGCTGTACTACGTCTCCGACAGCTTCGGCGGGAACCAGGGCGGCGCCGGCGGCGGCACGAACCGGATCTATGCGCCGGAATACACCCGCGTGGACCTGTTCGCCTCGTATGAAATCAACGACACGGCCTCGCTGCAGCTGAACATCCAGAACGCGGGTGATGAGGAGTACATCATCCGGACCAACGGCGTGCACCACGCCGATGTGGCCCCGGCTCGTCAGGCGCTGCTGACGCTGAACCTGCGCTACTAGGCCTAACGGTCTTCTGGCGTAGAACCCGGGGGGTTCAGGTGTCTTCCCTGATGACCTGATCCCCCGGGTTTTTCCGCGTCCGGAGACAGGCGCAACAAGGAGGCGGCCATGCTGCTGCACATTCCCGAAGTGTTCACCAAGGCCGAGGTCGCGGCCCTGCGCGCGACGCTGGACAAGGGCCCCTGGGCGGACGGCAACGTCACCTCGGGGCACCAGTCGGCGACGGCCAAGGTGAACCAGCAACTGCCGGAAGATTCGGCGGAGGCGCGCGAGGTCGGCGGGCTGATCCAGCAGGCGCTGAACGCCAATCCGATGTTCGTGTCGGCGGCCCTGCCGCACACGGTCTTTCCGCCCCTGTTCAACCGCTATCAGGGCGGGGAGCATTTCGGGGTGCATGTCGACAATGCAATCCGCCAACGCGGGAACACTCGCATCCGCAGCGACCTGTCCTGCACACTCTTCCTGTCCGAGCCCGAGGACTATGACGGCGGCGAGCTGATCATCGAGGAGATGTACGGGCCGCAGTCGGTGAAGCTGCCCGCCGGCGATCTGGTGCTGTATCCGTCCAAGAGCCTGCACCGGGTGACGCCGGTGACGCGCGGGCAGCGGGTGTCGAGCTTCTTCTGGCTGCAGAGCCTGATCCGGGATGACGCCGACCGCGAGACCCTGTTCCGACTGGACGTCGCGATCCAGCGCGTCAGTCTGGACAAGGGGCCCAAGGATCAGGCCGTGCTGGAGCTGACGGCGGTCTATCACAACCTGATGCGCCGCTGGGCGGAGGTGTGAGGGGGCGGCTGGCTCGGGCGGTGGTGCGTGGACGGCAGGCGCCGTGCGGGCAAGTGATTAGTGGTTAGTGATTAGTGGTTCGCGGCGTCACGGGCTGTTGTCGTCCTGGAACCGGCTGCAGGCCCAGCCACCCACTAATCACTAATCACTAACCACTAGTCACTTTCCGGGCTCACTGCCCGCCGTCCAAGCGCGGTCAGGGCGTCAGTAGACATCCCGCCGATACCTGCCCGCTTCGGTCAGACCCAGCAGGCCCTCGGCGCCGATGACGGTTTCTAGCGCCTCGTGGACGCCTTTGGACATCCCTTCAAGGCTGCCGCAGACCATGATCACGGCTCCGCGTGACAGCCAGTCCTTGAGCGCGCCAGCCTGTTCGGTGATCAACGTCTGGACATAGCGGCCGTCCCCTGCGTCGCGCGAGAAGACGCGATCAAGGCGGGTGAGCAGGCCGGAGGACAGCATCGCTTCCAGTTCATCGTCCAGCAGGGCGTCGTGGGCGCGGGTGCGCTCGCCGAACATCAGCCAGGCGCCGCCGTGGGCCTGACCCTCGCGGGCCTTGAGGTGGGCGCGCAGACCGGCCAGACCCGTGCCGTTGCCGATCAGGATCAGGGGCGTGGCGGCGTCGGGTCCGTGGAAGCTGCGGTTGACACGGATGCGCATGCCGACCTCGGCGCCGGGCTGGAGGTCGCCCGTCAGCCAACCGGAGGCCAGGCCGGGCGTGCCGTCCGGACGGGTCATGCGGCGGATGATGAACTCGGCCCGGCCGGCGGAGGGCAGGGAAGCGACGGAATACTCGCGGCTGCCCTGAGTGGGGTCGGGCAGGCCGATCTCGGCGATGTCGCCCGCGACCCAGTGGGGCGTGTGATCGATGGGTTCAAAGGCCAGCAGATGGACCTCGCCGCCGGGGCTGCCGGGGTTGAGCAGGCGGCGCTCGACCAGCCGCCAGCGGTCATAGGCGGGCGGCGTCCAGTCGGCCTGAACCGTCGAGCCGGTGATCAGGCCCAGCTGATGCTGCCAGTGGCGGACGGCGCCGGTGTCGCCGTTATCGACCTCGACGTGATCGAACAGGGGTTCGGCGCCCGAGCGCTTCAGCCAGCTGTCCAGCGCGCGGCCGAAACCGCAGTATTCGGCGTAGGTGCTGTCGCCGAGCGCCAGCAGGCCATAGGACAGGCCCGACAGATCGGCGGGGGCCTTCATCACGGTGCGGACGAACCACGACATGCTGTCGGGGGGATCGCCCTCGCCGGTGGTGGAGGCGATGACCAGCAGGCGTCCGGCGGCCTTCAGCTCGGCGGGTTCGAGATCGCCCAACAGGACCACGCGTGCGGGCGTTCCGGCGTCGGACAGGCTTTTGGCCGTCATCCACGCCAGTTCCTCGGCCAGACCGGTCTGGCTGGCGAAGGCCACCAGAACGGTGTCGGCGCCGTCCGGGCCGGACAGGGCCGCGGCCTTGCGCGCGGCGGCGCGTCTGGCCAGCGCGCGGGTGACGATCACCGCGAATATGCTTAGCAGCCACAGGCCGACCGCGACGGCGGCCCACATCAGACGCACGGGATCGGTGGTCACGCGCCCTCTTCCAACATGGCCCGGAAGGCCGGAGTGACGGTTTCAGTGAGCGCGCCGTCGGCGCCGCGCACGACGAAGGCGGCGGCGATCTTCATGTCGGTGGCGAAGGCCGGGCCTTCTGTCGGGCCCATGACGGTCAGGGCCGTGGCCATGGCGTCCGCATACATCGCGGTGTCGGTCAGTACGGTGACCCCCGCGACGCCGTTTTCGATCGGGCGACCGGTGCGGCCGTTGAGCGTGTGGCTGTAGCGGCGGCCTTCGACGGCGTAGCCGCGGACCCAGTCGCCGGAGGTGGCGACGGCGAGGTCGAACAGGGCGACGACGGTGCGAGGCGCGGGGGCTCCCGGCGGCTGTTGCAGCTCGACCCACCAGGGGTGGCCGTCCGGCTTCACCCCGCGACCGCGCAGTTCGCCGCCGATCTCGACCAGATGATGCCCGGCGCCCATATCGGAGAGCACTTCGGACAGGCGGTCGACGGCGTGGCCCTTGGCGATGCCGGACAGGTCGAGCTTCAGCCCGCCGATCTGCTGGACCGCGCGACGGTCGCGATTGAGGCGCAGGCGGTTCCAGCCGGAGACGGCGGCAGCGGCGGCGATCTCATCGTCGGAGGGAAGAGGGGAGGCGTCGGCGGGACGCGGACCGGGCGGGCCGAAGCCCCAGACATCGACCAGGGCGCCGAGGGTCGGGTCGACCGCGCCGTCGGTGTCGTCCGCCAGATCGAGCGAGCGGGTCAGCACCTGCCAGAAGGGTTCGGACACCGCCCAGAAACCTTCAGGCGCGGCGTTGAAGCGCGCCAGTTCGGAGCGACTGTCCCAATGGCTGAACAGGGCGATGAGTCGGGCCAGTTCCCCGTCGATGGCGGACTGGAAGGCGGCGCGCTCGGCGCCGTGCGGCGGGACCAGACGGACGGACCAGTCGGTGCCCATGGTCTGCCCTGCGAAATCCCAGATCAGGGCCGACGGCGGACGGGCCGGGGCGCGACCGTGGGTCGGGATCAGCACCCTGTTCGCAGGGCGCGGAACAGCATCGCCGCCCACGATGATCGTGGGCGGCGCGCTGTGGCGTGAGAGGGGGCCTCCCGGACGGGTCAGGGCAGGACTTCCAGGGCGCCGTTGTACTGGGCGTTGGCGGCCATCTGCCCGCCTTGGGCCGCGGTGCGGACCGAGGTGTTGATCCAGTACATGCCGGCCTCGGGCCAGGTGACGGTGAAGGAGCCGTCGGCGCCGGTGGTGACGGTCATCTCTTCGGGGTTGTCGCGGTAGCGGGTGCCGCCGCGCGCGATGGTGACTTCCTGATTGGCGACGGGCTGGCCGTCACGGATGAATTTGAAGGTGGCGGCCTCACCGGCGGCGAGGGCGTTCGGGTGGGTCACCGGGATCAGCTCGATGCCTTCATTGGTCGGAGCCAGCGCGCCGGTCGAGGTGGCGCCGAGGGTGACGAAGGTCTCGATGCGGCTGTTGTTGCGGGTGGCGACGACGTCGGTGGCGTCCGCCGGAATGTTGGCGGCCATTTCAGCCTCGGTCCCGCGCCAGCGCTTCTGCTCACCGCCCTGTTTGTAGCTGACGATCACGCCGCCCATGACGTTGGCGACACGATAGGTGCCCTGCTGGGTCAGGTGCAGGTCGAAGGTGGAACGGTAGCGGGCGCGGCCCATGTTTTCGGCCTGAACGGTTGAGCCGTCCGGGGCGGTGATGGTCAGGCCGGACAGGTTCATCGCGGCGTGATCGGGAATGAAGACGCCGTTGGACATGCCGGCGTCGAAGCCGACCCAGGCCTCGGCGCCCGAGAGCGAGGTCGAGGTCGGGGCCAGCCAGGCGCGGTGAGCCTGGGCCGAGAGCGGCAGGGCGAGGGCGGCGAGCGCCGCGATGAGAGCGAGGGACTTCTTCATGGCAGGCTTCCTTTAGCGGGTGACGGCGACGGTGACGGCGCCGAGTTCACGGGTCCCGGCCGCGCGGCCGGTGTTGGGAGCGCCCCAGCGGAAGGGGACGCGGACAGCTTCACGCCCGCCGAGCTCGCGGGCGGCCTCGACAACGATCACATAGTCGCCGGCCGGCAGGTCGCGCAGGCGGGCGGCGGGGATGCGGACAGTGTGCGTGCCGGGCGCCTTGGTGGCGCTGGAGACGCCGTCGGCGGGCAGGTTCAGCGATTGGCCGCCCCGACGCCACCAGGTGCGCATGTCCTTCAGCCAGTCCTTGCCCTCGCGGACGTTGGAGACCTCGTACCAGACGGCGAGGGTGCGTACGGCGGTGTTGTCCGGGCGCTCGATCCAAACCGCGACATAGGGACGGTGATAGGCGGCGACGCTGAGGGTCGGGATCTGGACGGTGACGTTCAGATCGGCGGCAAGGGCCGGGGTCGCGACGGCGGCGGCTGCGGCGGCGGTCAGGGCGATAGGCAACTTACGCATGATGAGGTCCGGGGGAGGGCGTCAGTGAATGAACAGAAGGGCGATGATGACGGGGATCAGCAGGCCGAGACCCAGCAGAGGCCAGGTCGAGGGGCGCTGCTTCGCGTGCATCCAGGTCAGGGCGAAGCCGGTGACGGCGAAGATGATGCAGGCGGCGGCGAAGATGTCGATGAACCAGAACCAGACCTTGCCCGCGTTCCGGCCTTTGTGGAGGTCATTGAGATAGGCGATCCAGCCGCGGGTGGTGCGCTCGCGCGAGGCTTCGCCGGTGGCGCGGTCGATCGTCAGCCAGCCGTCGCCGCCGGGCTCGGCCAGGGCGACGTAGATTTCATCGACCGTGGTCTCGGTCGGGCGGCCGTCGATCTTCACCTTGAAGGCGTCCCGCGCCCAGCGAGCGACGGCGTCGGGGACCGGATCGGTGGTCTCTTCCGGAAAGGCGGACAGGCGCTCCAGCAGGGGCGCGGGCAAGGTGGCGGTGGCGGTCGCGGTGACCGGCTCGGCCGGGATCGAGGCGGCGTGGTTCAGGGTGATGCCGGTGACGGCGAACAGCATCAGGCCGATCAGGCTGACGGCCGCCGAAATCCAGTGCCACTGGTGCAATTGCTTCAGCCAGAACGACCGGGTGGCGTTCAGGGCTTTCCTGGGCTTGGGAGCTGTCGCGGCGGCTTCGGTCACGAGCGGTTCATGCCGAAATTGAGAACCGTTTGCAAGTCGTCCCGTGAGGCCGTTCAGCGCGACAGTCTGACGCCCACGCCCAGGGTCCGGGGCGGGGCGTAGCCGGCGACGCCGGTTCCGGTTTCGGACACCTCGACTTCCGCATCGAACAGGTTGGCGGCGCTGACCCAGAGGGTGGTCGTGTCGTTCAGGCTCCAGTCGGCGCGCAGATCGAGGGTTCCGCCCGCCTCCAGCACGCGGCTGTTCAGGTCGTCCTCGAAACGGTCGCTCTCCCAGCGGGCGTCGGCGGCGAGGGTGAGGCGGTCGGTGGCCCGCCAGTCGAGACCCGCGACGGCGCTGAAGCGCGGGGCCTGCGCGGGACGCAGGCCGGTCAGTTGGGGCGCGGCGGTTCCGCCGTCCACTTCGGCGTCGGTCAGCGACAGGGCGGCGCGCAGGGTGAGGGCTTCGGTCAGTTCGAACCGGCCATCCAGTTCAATGCCGACGGCCTCGATGGTTCCGGCATTCTGGCGCTGGCGCAGGACGCCGCCCGCCGGGACGAAGCCTGCGCGGGGGAAGGTGGCAGGGCCAGCGCCGATGGTGACGTTGACTATGGCGTCGTCCAGCCGGGTCCAGAAGGCGGTGGCGGTCAGGGACGCGCGACCGCCGGTCCAGCTCCAGCCCGCTTCGGCGCCGGTGACGGTCTCGGGTTCGAGCGCGGCGTTGGCTTCGGTCAGGTCGTTGCCGACGCGGAACGGGCGGTGGAGCTCATTCAGGGTAGCGGGGCGGAAGCCGGTGTACGCGGCGAGGCGAAGTGCCTGTCCGTTGCCAATGTCGCGGCGGACGCCGAGGCGGGCGCTGACGACTTCGCCGGATCGGTCGGGATCGGTCTCATCAAGCGTGACGGCGAGGGTCTGGCGGTCGCGCTCGAAGCGATGGCCGTCGGTGTTCTCCCAGCGATCGGCGCGCAAGCCGCCCGCGAACAGCCAGGGGCCGGTCGTCCACGAGCCCTCGGCATAGGCGCCGACGACGGAGGTTTCACCGCCCGCGATGCGGTCGCGGGTGAACTGGCCGCCCATGTAGCGGAACATCTCGCGAGTCTCGCCGTCGGCGAAACGGGCGTCGGCGCCCAGTTCCCATTCGAAGCGACCGATGCCGCTGACGAGAACCCGGCGCAGGGCGGCGTTGACGCCCCAGCCGACGGCGGGCGTCTCGAACTGGTTGTTGGCCGGTGTTGTCGTGGCGCGGTCGGCGGCGACGGCGACGGAGGTGTTGGCCAGATCGCTTTCGCGCCGCCAGACCTGTAGCCGCCAGCCGGGTCGGTCGGCGTCGGGCTGGACGGCGGCGGTGGCCGACAGGGCGTTGCCCGAGGCGGTCGAACGCGCCCCCGCGAGACCCGAGCCGCGATCCTCCTCGAAGGCGGAGGCGCGCAGTGACACCGTGGCGGGACCGACGGGCAGGTCGGCGCGGACGGAAGCGGCCTGAACCTCCAGATCTAGCGGGGTGTCGGCGGCGCCGGCGGCCGCGCCCCGTACAGGGACATAGCCGTCGCTGGTCTCGTACAGACCCGAGGCGACGACGCGCGCCGGGCCGAGATCGGTTGCGCCGGAGGCCGACAGGCGGGCGCCGCCGCGTTCGGCGATTGAGGCGTCGACGGTCCAGCCCGTGTCCCGCTCACGCAGCTGGATCACGCCTGTCAGGGCGCCCGCGCCGTAAGGACCGGCGCCGGCGCCGCGCACGATGTCGAGGGCGGACAGGCTTTCCGTCGGAAGCTGGGACCAGATCACCCATCCGCCGAAAGGATCGTTCACCGGCACGCCGTCCAGCGTCACCAGCGTCCGGCCCGCGCCCGAGGGGGCGATGGCCCGCAGGCTGATCCCCTGTGTCGTCGGATTGGCCGCGAGGCTGGAGGTGCGACGGAACAGGGAGACGGCGGGGACGGAGGACAGCGCCTCGTCCAGCCGCTGCTCGACGCGCAGGTCGCGTTCATCGAGCCTGATGACGGCGAAGGCCGCCTCGCCCGCCGCCGGGGGCAGGCGCGCACCGGTGACGACGATTTCGGGCAGGTCGGTCGGGGGAGGCGGGGGCACTTGCAACATCAAGCGGGACAATACCTCGATCCGCGTGGGGTTGCGTCCTGTTATGCGGCCCGCGCCGCTTGACCCTCCGGTGTGGCCGACAGGACGCGGCGAATGGCGTCGAGCAGAACGTCGGGCTGGATCGGCTTCTGGGCCACGCCGTCCATTCCGGCGGCGAGATAGTCGGCCTCGTCGCGCGGATCGGCGTTGGCGGTCAGGGCGAGAATGGGCAGGGCGGAGACCGGGCCGGGCAGGGCCCGGATCAGGCGCGTGGCCTGAACCCCGTCCATCACCGGCATCTTTACATCCATCAGGATCAGATCGAACCGGCCCTGCTGGACACGGTCGACGGCTTCCTGACCGTTCTCGGCGGTCTCGTGGGTGCAGCCGAAAAGCTCCAGCACCTTGCCCGCGACGAAGCGGTTGGTGGCGTTGTCGTCCACGACCAGCACATGCAGGGTCTCGTGCGGGGTGGGCTCGGCGGGCGTGCTGTCGGCGGCCATCTCCGCCTTGGCCAGCGGCAGGCGCAGGTCGAAGGCGAAGCGGGCGCCGCCGCGAGGCGAGCGCTGGACGCCGATGTGGCCGTTCATCCGCTCGACGATCTGGCGGCAGATGGCGAGGCCCAAGCCGGCGCCCGCGCCCTCGCGACCGGCGCGGCCGGTGTTGAACGGATCGAAGATGGTGGCCGCGGTGTCCTCGGCGATGCCGGGGCCGCTGTCGTCCACGGTGACGGACAGGTGGGCGTCGGCGCCCTCGGCGCGTGCGGTTATGTGAACGGCGACCTCGCCCGCGGGCGTGAACTTGATCGCGTTGCCGATGAGGTTGTTGAGCAACTGCTTCAGCCGGACCTCGTCGGCATCGACGCAAGGAGCGTCGGCCAGATCACAGGCGACCGTGAGGGTCAGGGTCTTCTCCGCCGCGCGGGGCTCCCACAGGGCCTTCAGGTCGCGGGCGACGGCGTCCAGCGAGACGACCCCGGTTTCGAAGGTCATCAACCCCGCCTCGGCGCGGGACATATCCAGTGCGTCGGTCAGCAGGCGCAGCAGGCTCTGGCCTGAGTCCAGAATGGTGCGGACGTAGGGGCGCATGGCGTCCTGCGTCAGTTCGCGCTCCATCAGGGCGGCGACGCCCAGCACCCCGTTCAGGGGCGTGCGGATCTCGTGGCTCATGACCGCGAGGAACTCGGACTTGGCGCGGCTGGAGGTGCGGGCCTCCTGCTCGGCGCGGGCGAGATCGCGGGCCAGCACGCTCATGGCCTGGGCGCGATTGCGGTGGATGGCGCTGCCGGCCTGCAGCAGGTGAACGCCCGCGCTGACACCGACATAGCGGCCCTTTGACACTACGACGAAGCCGTTGAGCAGGGCGCCGAGGTTGCCGGCGTCGAGCGTCTCGAACAGGGTTTCGGCGTCCGCGTCGGCGTCGAGCACCCGGGGCGACGGGTCCATGAAGCTGGAGGCCGGGCGGCGGGCATAGAGGGCGCGGCCGAACTCGGCGGCCATGCGCAGGGTGAAGGCGTTGCGCTCGACCAGTCCGACAGGACGGCGCTCGGTGTCTATGACCGCGATGGCGAGGGTGTCGGGCTCGCGCTCGAACCGTTCGAAGACGTGCGCGCCCGGGGTGTCCGGCCCTATGGGCTCGGCCTCGCTGACGAAGTCTCCGATTCTGGCCATTCACGCGCACTCCTGAACGGAGGCCGGGATAGGGGCATCCACTTAATACCAGCTTTGCCGTGCGTGAATGTTTCGAGATATTCTCTTGAATATCAGTCCGTAAGCGGACCTAAAGTCTCTGGAGCAGGTTCGCAGCGAAGGTCGAGAGGGTGTCGTCGCGGGCGCCCATGACGATGACCCGGTCGCCGGGACGGGCCAGCTCGACGATACGGTCGCCGCAGGCGTCGCGGGTGGAGAGGGCCTCGGCGTTTCGACCGGCGGCGCGGACGCCCGACGCGATGTCCTCCGACCCGACGGACTTGTCGGTGGTGCCGCCGTAATAGACGGGCTCGGGCATCAGCAGCACGTCGTCGGGGCGCATCAGGCCGACGAAGGTTTCGATGAATTCGGACTGCATCAGCTTCAGGGGACCAAAACCGTGCGGCTGGAACAGGATCAGCAGTCGGCCGTCGAAAGCGTGAAGCGTCTTCAGGGTGGCGGCGATCTTGTCCGGGTTATGGGCGAAGTCGTCGATGACGGTGACGTCGTTCGCGATCCCGACCACCTCCATCCGGCGGCGGATGCCGGAGAAGGTCTCCAACGCGGTGACGGCCTCGGCGAGAGGCACGCCGAGCGCGCGCACGGCGGCGAGGGCGGCCAGAGCGTTGGCGACATTGTGGGCGCCGGGGACGTTGAGAATGGCGCGCTGCATCGCGACGCCCCGCTCCGCCAGGTCGAAACTCATGCCGGTCGGTTGCGGCGTCAGGCTGGAGGCGTGCAGATCGGCGGTGGCGTCGCTGAGGGAGAAGGTCCAGACCTTCTCAAGCGGAAGGGCCTGGGCGAGAGCCGCGGTCTCCGGATTGTCGAGGTTCAGCACGGCGATGTCGGCGCGGTCGGTGAAGCCGCCGAACAGCTCGCGCAACTCCTCCATCGACTTGTGGTCGAGCGAGATGTTGGAGACGACGGCGACGGTCGGATCATAGCGGGCGATGGAGCCGTCGCTTTCATCGACCTCGGACACGAACAGGTCCGGACCGCCGATCAGGGCGCTGGCGAAAGGGTGATCCGCGTCGGCGAAATTCTTCATCACGGCGCCGTTCATGACGGTCGGCTCGCGACCCGCCTGATGCAGGATCCAAGCGATCATGCCCGTGATGGTCGACTTGCCCGAGGTGCCCGCCACGCCGATGGAGGCGGGGGCGGCGTTGAACAGTTCGCTGAGCAGTTGGGGCCGGGTCTTGATGGTCGCGCCGACGGCCTTCGCGGCGCCGATGTCGGGGACGGTGTCCTCGACCGCGCCGGTGGCGACGACGATCTGGTCCGCGCGGGTGACGCCGGAGCCGTCCTGCGGATGCAGGGCGACGCCGTGGGCTTCGAGCCAGGCGAATTTCTCGGGCGTGCGGCCCTGATCGCGGGACCGGTCAGAGCCCTCGATGCGATGGCCGCGCGCCTGCACGATCATCGCCAGCGGCAGCATCCCGGAGCCGCCCACGCCGCAGAAGAAATAGTCGTCCTGAGTCATACGACGTGACTAAGCCCCTTCCCATCGAGGGGGAAGGGGTTGGGGATGGGGTAGAGCCGCTATCGGGACCGGGTTGGCGCGAGAGGCTTGGGAGCCTTGCGCGCTCAGGAGAGGGCTTTTGCCGGGGCGGGCGTCGTGCAAAGACAGGGCTTCAAGGAAGGTTCGCAACTGTGAAAATCGGCATCGTCAACGCCAGTTCGCGCTTCTCGAAGGAGCGGGGCGAGGCCATCGAGGCCTGGTTCGCCGCGAATGTGCCGGACGGGTCGATCAAGATCGTCTTCCACCCGGCGGTGTTTCAGAAGCACGGTCATTTCGGCGGGGATGACGCCACGCGCGCCAACGCCTTTGTCGAGTTCGCCAATGATCCGAGGCTGGATGCGGTGTGGTTCGCGCGCGGCGGCTATGGTTCGTGCCGGATCGCGGAGGCGGTGCTGCCGCGCCTGACCGATGTGTCTCGGGGCAAGCGGTATCTGGGTTACTCCGACGCGGGCAGTTTGCTGGCGGGGCTCTACAAGGCGGGCTTCCCGCATGTGGCGCACGGGCCGATGGCGTCGGACTCGGTGCGCCATGACGAGACGGCCTGGCGAGCGTTGAACTGGCTTAAGACGGGAGCGTCGTCATCGTGGGAGCCGTCGCTGCACGAAGATCCGCGTCCGGCTGTGGCGTTCAACCTGAGCATTCTCGACGCCTTGGTCGGCACCTATCTGGAGCCGGACCTGACCGGTCATGTGCTGATGCTGGAGGACGTGTCCGAGCCGCTGTACCGGATCGACCGCATGATGTTCCACCTGACCAGCCAGCCTTCGATCCGCAAGGTGGCGGGCATCCGGCTGGGGCGGGTGTCGGAGATCGTGCAGAACGACCCCGATTTCGGCCTGACCGCCGAGGAAATCACCCGCTACTGGTGCCAGCGGTCGGGAATTGCTTACCTCGGCAGCGCCGACATCGGGCATGACGGCGCGAACAAGGTGGTGCCGTTCGGACACCGTTAGGACACATTTTCTTCGCCAACCCCGCGAAGGCAGTGGACAGCACCCGGCCGGGTGGGCATTTACAGTCTGGTAACCCTGTGGTCCCGGATCCGGGGTTGGCGGGGGTTCGGGGATACCGGCCTCGCGGGCGGGCCGGTCAGCGTCGGGGGGCGCTGACCGGTTCGTCGTCCTCAGGATCACCGACACTTCTGTCATACGCGACGTCTCGCCGCTGGCGTCCTGTGGCCACACACGCCATCTTGGCGGCGATGAACCGTCGTAGCCTTCTGATCCGCGCCGCCGGGCTGCTCGCCGTCGCGGGCGGCGCGTGGTGGGCGAAGGATCATCTGTTGTGGCCAAAGCCGGAGCTGGTGTTCGAGGCCGACGGGGCCACGATCTGGATGCCCTATGGCCGACCGGCCCCGACGCCTACCGTCGCGGTGAAGATCGAGGGGCGCGAGGTGCTGGCCCTGATCGACAGCGGCGCCCAGTATTCGGTCATCGACAGGGCGTTCTTCGCCGGACTGCCGAACGAGGGGCGGCGATCGTTCGACATGCCGCTGCTGGCTTACGGCGTGGGCGGCGGCACGCAGGTGGGGCGGGGCGCATCGGTGGATCTGGAGTTGCCGGGGCTGTCGATCCGCAAGCTACGGGCGGCGATCCTGGATCTCGGGCCGCTGGCCGCCGAGACCGGGCTGCGGACGCCTCTGATCATCGGGCAGGATGTGCTGGGCGAGGCCGTGCTGGCGCTGGACCCCGCGCGGCGATACGCGCGGCTGGTGAGACGTGACGCCTTCGTGCGACCGCCGGACCTGATCGAGGCGGCCGTGCACCGGCAGGGCACGGCGCTGGCCGCCGATCTGACGGTGGAAGGCGCGACGGTGCGCGCCATCATCGACACGGGCGCTTCATCCCTGCTGGGGCTGAGCCGGGACGCCGCGACGACGGCAGGACTGCTGGACGGTCGTCCCGAGCGGTCCGGCGTCAGTCTGGTGCTGGGCGGCTCGATGCAATCAACGATCGTCGAGGCGCGGACGGTGACCTTCGCCGACCATCTCTATGAGCGGGTGGACGTCGGCGTGTTCGATCAGCCGCCCCTGCCGAACTTCCCCGGCGGACTGGTCGGGATGGAGGCGTTCCGGGACCGCCGGGCGGCGCTGGACCTCGGCAAGGGTACGCTGCACATCGAGCGCCCGCTGGACCTGACCATCGGGATGTAGGGCGTGGGGTGTCGGGTGTAGGGGATGGGGTACGAGACAAGAGGCCGGGGGCGCTGGCTTCCACAGACCACACCCCACACCCCACACCCCACATCCTACGCCCTGATCTGCCCCGTCCCGCGCACCACATATTTGTAGCTGGTCAACTGCTCGGCCCCGACCGGGCCGCGCGCGTGCAGGCGGGAGGTGGCGATGCCGATCTCGCCGCCGAAACCGAACTCGCCCCCGTCGGCGAACTGGGTCGAGGCGTTCCACATGACGATGGCGCTGTCGACGGCGTTGAGGAAGGCGGCGGCGGCCTCCGGATCTTCCGTGATGATCGCCTCGGTGTGGCCCGAGCCGTGGCGGCGGATGTGATCCACCGCGTGAGGCAGGTCCTCGACCACGCGCACAGCCAGGATCGGCGCCAGGTATTCGGTGGTCCAGTCGGCCTCGGACGCCTCGGTGATGGAGGGGGCCAGCGCGCGGCTTTCCTCATCCCCGCGCAGGCTGCACCCGGCGGCTTCCAGGGCGGCGGCGAGGCGGGGCAACAAGGCGGGCGCGCAGGTCCGGTCGATCAGCAGGGTCTCGGTGGCGCCGCAGACGGAGACGCGGCGCATCTTCGCGTTCACCAGCACGGCCTCGGCCATGTCCGGGTCGGCGGCGGCGTGGACATAGGTGTGGTTCACGCCCTCGAGGTGGCCGAGCACGGGCACCCGGGCCTCGGCCTGCACGCGGGCGACCAGGCTCTTGCCGCCGCGGGGGATCAACAGGTCGATGGCACCCTCCAGCCCCGTCAGCAGGGCGCCGACGGCGGCGCGGTCCGGGGTGTCGATCAGCTGGATCGCGTCGGCGGGCAGGCCTGCCGCCTCCAGCCCCTCTGCCATGGCGGCGTGGATCGCCAGCGAGGACGACAGGCAGTCCGATCCGCAGCGCAGCAAGGCGACGTTGCCCGAGCGCAGGCACAGGGCGGCGGCATCCGCCGTCACATTGGGGCGGCTCTCATAGATGATGGCCAGCACGCCGATGGGGGTGGAAACGCGGGCGATGTCCAGACCGTTGGGGCGAGACCAGCGAGCGGTCTCGCGCCCCAGCGGATCGGGCAGGGCGGCGACCTCGTCCACGGCACGGGCGGTGGCGTCCAGACGGGCGGGGGTGAGCGCCAGTCGGTCGATCAGGGCCTCTGAAAGGCCGGTCTCGCGGGCGCGGGCGATGTCCTCCGCGTTGGCGGCGAGAATGCGTTCGCCGTGGGCGCGCAGGGCGACGGCGGCGGCCTGAAGCGCGCGGGTGCGGGTCTCCGGCGTGGCGAGACGGATCAGGTCGGCGGCGGCGCGGGCGCGGCGGCCACGCTGGAGCATGTCTTCGGCGAGGGTCATGCCGCGCCCTCCAGAACCAGATCGTCGCGGTGGATGGCGACCTGCGGCCCCTTGTAGCCCACCAGTCCCTCGATCTCGCCGGTCTGGCGGCCCCGGATCAGGGCCATTTCCTCGGCTGAGAAGGCGGCGAGACCCACGGCGGCGCGGGCGCCGTCGGGGGTCACGACCAGCACGCTGTCGCCCCGGTCAAACCGACCCTCGATCCGCTGGACGCCCGAGGGGAGCAGGCTCTTGCCGGCGCGCAGGGCGGCGACGGCGCCGGCGTCGACGACCAGCCGACCCGCCGGATCGACGCTGCCCGCGATCCACGATTTCCACGCCGCCATGGGGCCGTCCGGGGCCGGAATCAGGGTCGCCTTCGCACCGTCCAGAACGGCGGCCAGCGGGCGATCAGTGAGACCGGAAGCGATGACGGTGGCGCAACCCGCCGAGCGGGCGATACGGGCGGCCTCCAGCTTGGTCCGCATGCCGCCCGTGCCGACCGAGGCGGAGGCGTTGGCCTCGCCCGCCATGGCCATGACCTCGGGGGTCAGGGCCTCGACCAGCGGCAGGTGGGCGGCGTCAGGGTGGCTTCGCGGATCGGCGTCATAGAGGCCGTCGATGTCGCTGAGCAGGACCAGCAGGTCGGCGCGCGCCAGCTGCGCCGTGCGCGCCGCGAGACGGTCGTTGTCGCCATAGCGGATTTCCTCGGTGGCGACGGTGTCGTTCTCATTGACCACGGGAACGGCCTTGAGGCGCAGCAGGGCGTCCAGCGTCGAGCGGGCGTTCAGCCAGCGACGGCGGCGCTCGGTGTCATCGCGGGTCAGAAGCACCTGTGCGGGCGTCAGGCCGTGGGGCGACAGGGCGGCCTCCCACGCCTGCATGAGCAGGGACTGACCGGCGGCGGCGGCGGCCTGTTTCTCATCCAGCCGGGCGGACTTCGAAATGCCCAGACGGCCCCGGCCCAGCGCCACGGCCCCGGAGGAGACGACGATCACCTCGACGCCGCGCGCGCGAAGGTCGGCGATCTCCTGCCCCAGCGCGGCCAGCCGTGGGCCGTTCGGTCGCCCGCCGTCGATGAGCAGGGCGGAGCCGACCTTGAGGACAAGGCGGCGGGAGGCGGCGAGGGCGGAGGCGGCGGAGGAGGTCACGGCGAGACCTTGCCGCGCCGGGTGCGCCGCAACAACCCGGTTAGAGATTCCGGCCCCGCCTAAAGGTTCTGGAACGTATCGCAGGCGTTCGGATCGCCGGTCTCATAACCCCGGCGCAGCCAGGTCATGCGTTCGGCGGAGGAGCCGTGGGTGAAGCTGTCCGGCGACACCTGACGGCCCGAGCGGCGTTGCAGGGTGTCGTCACCGATGGCCGAGGCGGTCTTGAGCCCCTCTTCCAGATCGCCCGCGCTGAGCGTGACCTGTCCGCCGGAAGCGGCGGAGGCGTTGGCGGCCCAGACGCCGGCGTAACAGTCGGCCTGAAGCTCCAGCGCGACGGAGTACCGGTTGCCCTCGGCCTCGCTGCGCGCGCGCTGCTGGGCCTGCCGTACCTGATCGGAGGTTCCGGTCAGGGTCTGGATGTGGTGGCCGTACTCGTGGGCGATGACATAGGCGCGGGCGAAGTCGGCGCCGGAGGCCCCAAGCTGGGTCTCCATCTCCTGCCAGAAGGACAGGTCCAGATACACCTTGCGGTCAGCGGGGCAGTAGAAGGGTCCCATGGCGGATTGGCCCATGCCGCAGCCGGTCTGGGTGCCCTGTTCGTAGAGGACGACGGTGGGCGGCTGGTAGCCCTGCAGCTTCGAGCGCCAGACGTCGTCGATATTGGCGCCGATGACATCGACGAAGAGGCCGGCCTGATCCGCTGGCGTGCCAGCCTTGCCTTCCTGCTGACCGATGCCCGTGCCGAGCTGGCTGGTGATCTGCTGGGTGGTTTCGGGCGGGATGCCGAAGACGAAATAGCCGATGGCGGCCAGAACGAGCGCGCCGATGCCGCCGCCGGCCATGCCGACCGGGCCCATGCCGCGCCGGTCCTCGATATTGCCGCCGCGGCGGCCGCCTTCCCAACGCATGATCAATCCTCCCTCGCCTCAAACCCGAGCGAAGCCGTAACGCGGTTGCGATGCAAGGGATGCCGCGAGGGCGGGCCGATTAATTCGGTCGGCGGTCCAGCCAGGCGTCGATCTCACCCACGCGCTGTGAGGTGGTCTCGCGGCGTTCGCCGGCGGCCTGACGGGCGGCGCGTTCCTCCTCCGGCGAGCGCAGGGCGGGCGGGGCGGAGGGGACGTAGGGGTCGACGGTGCGCCGGTTCTGGAGATCGAGCTGGTTCTGGCGGGTCTGCAGCTCGAGTTGGCGAGCGGTGGCCTGACGCTGCTCGTTCTGCTGACGCAGGCGATCCATTTCATAGCGATGCTGATCGGCCTGATAGCGGTGCTGGTCCCAGGTCGAGGGCGCGGTCGGCAGGCGAGCAGGCGCGATCTGGGCGTGGGCCGGTGCGGACAGCAGCAGCGGCGTGACGAAGGCGGCGAGGATCAGGGCGCGGGTCATGGACGGAAGATGGTCCCGAAGGGGGCTGTCACCAAGCGTGACCGGAACCGGAAGCGGCTCTTTCCGGCGCTCGATCAGCATAATCCATTTCTGCCTGACGCCCCAGTGGATCAGGCCAACGCCCACACCGCCGAGCGCTTGATCTCCTGATCCTCCAGCTCGCGGGTGGTCGGCACCCGGTACTCGGCCAGGAAGTCGAGGCCGGACTGGGGGAAATAGGTGCGGCCCGGATCGCCGATCAGGACGCGGGTTCCGTTGGCGCGCGCCTGCGCCAGCCAGTTCAGGACCCGTTCGCTCATCGGCTTCTCGTAACAGACGTCACCCGCACAGATCACGTCCGCCGGGGGTGGTGGAGCGTCCAGAAGGTCGCGGTCGGTGAAACGCAGCACGACGCTGTTGGCTTCTGCGTTCAGGGCGACAGCCGCACCACAGAAGGGATCGATGTCAGTCCCCAGAACGGACGCGGCGCCGGTCTTCATGGCGGCGATGCCGACGAGGCCCGAGCCCGTCGCGAAGTCCAGCACGGTCTTGCCCGCCACCTCCGCGGGATTGTCGAGCAGCCAGCGCGCCACGGCCTGTCCTCCGGCCCAGGCGAAGGCCCAGAAGGGAGGCGGCAGCCCCATTTCGCCCAATTCCTCCTCGGTCAGCCGCCAGATTGGAGTGATCTCATCGGCCAGCCATAGCGAAATCTCCGGCGCATGAGGCACGGGCTGCAATCGCGTGTTCTCGAGGATGAAGGCGGTCGGGTCGGTGATCAGCATCGACGCCCTCTAGCACGAGGCTAGGCGTGGAGCCGCGCGACAGTCGCTCCGGGCATGTTTTTGCGAAGAGGATCAGGTCGTCGGCGGCAGGCTCAGTGCGGCGTTCAGCGTCGTTTCGGTGGCGACCAGTCGGGCGCTGAGAGGGGGTTCGTCCGGCGACTGATGGTCAAGCCGGATCAGACCGCGCCGGAGCAGGGCGCCGGAGGGGGAAAGCCTCTGCTGGAAGGCGACCCTTTTCCCGATGTGGCCGCCCGCCAGCAGAAACCGCGCGGTCTCGGCCGTCGGCAGCAGGCCTCCGTGGGCGCGACCGATCACGCCGCCGAATTCGGTGAAGCGTCGGTCAAACACTGCGTGCTTCGTGAGGAAGACGTCCAGCTTTTCGGGCGCCAGATAGGGCGCGATGGTGAGCGCCAGAATCAGGCGATCTTCGTCCGCGATGTCACGAACCAGATCGGCCCAAGCGTCCGGCCCGGAAGGCAGGGGCGGAGCAGGAGGCGGAGCGATGTTCGTTCCGGGCTGGATATAGTCCGTCATGCGGACTTCGATAGCCTGACCGAGCCATTCAAGGTCCGCGCCCACCGCCAGGACTTCGGTGATTGGCAGCCCGCCCGGGACGCAGGACATGTCTGACGTCTCAGGCGTTGGAGGATCATCCGGGACGTCGTAGACCTGCGGCATCGGCGCAGAATCTGGTGAGGATGCGTCCAGCAGGTCCAAAACCTTGGCCTTTAAACGATTTCCAAGGCGAGTTCCCGACATTCTGCGACTCTCGATTGAAGCTTGACCATCGCCACCCATTGTCCGTTTGGCAAGACGTTAGTCGCGCGTGGCGGTCCGCAACACTTCGGCATAGCCCCCCGCCACCTCCATTCGCTCTCCCTGCGGCTTGCCGTGCACCGCGCGGTGGAGGGCGGGCAGCTTCCAGCAGGGGACGTGCATGAACAGGTGGTGCTCAGCGTGGAAATTGACCCAGTAGGGGGCGATGAAGGCGCGCTCCCACCAGCGGGCGCGGGTGGTGCGGGCGGCGCGGAAAGGGTCGGTCGCCGAGCCCTCCACGCAGGCGTGCTCGGCGATGTTGCGCAGGCGGGTGACCATCGGAAACCATGTCGCCATCGGCAGCAGCCAAAGGGCGAAGTAGGCCCACCAGACTCCGGCCAGCGTCATCGCCGCCAGCAGACCGAGATTTAACAGCAGGAAGGGCGCGACCGAGCGGCCGGTGACGATGGCTTCGTACTCGTGATCGTCTGTCGCCCTCGTCGCCTTCGCGCCACGCATCGCCGCCAGCGGGAGCAGGACCCGCTGCTTGAAGAAGGTCTGTCCCGTCAGGTCGCGAATGATCTTGCGGCGGAGCGAGGCGGGCGAGACCGGGAAGGGAGCGGAGAGGGCGAGGTCCGGATCCTCGGACTGCTGGGCGAAGCGGTGGTGCGACAGGTGGTAGGGCCGATAGGCGGCGAGCGAGGCGCCCACGGGCACGGCGCACAGCCAGTGCCCAAGGAAATCATTGAGTTTCGTATTGGTCGAAAGCCCGCCGTGCGCCGCCTCGTGCATCAGAATGGCGAGGCCCAGCTGGCGCGTGCCGATGATCATCACGCACACCGGGATCAGGACGGGCCAGAGCGATCCCGCGAAGACGGCCAGCCCGATCACCGACCAGCAGTGCGCCACCAGCAGAGGCCCGATCCAGCCGCGCCGCGACTGGAAAGGCGCCCACTCCCGTGGCGTGAACAGGTCACCTGGTTTGATGCGAGGCGCGGTGGGCATGGCCTCAGGATACGCGGATGGCGAGGGTTCGAAAAGAAAACGCGAAAAGTCACGCGCTCCTGACTTATTGTCAGGTTGACATTACATTTTGACGGTGTCAGGTTCTCATTACATTCAGTCAGGAGGAGCTGACATGCTATCGGCATGGAAACAAGGAACGCCGGCGGGGCGTCGGTATGTGATCCGCACCTGGGCCTTCATGGCTCCCTATGTCGCGATCTGCGTCTCGATGATGGTGACGGATGCGTTCGATGACATCATCGGCAAGCCCGCCGGCTGGGTGTTGGCCGCCGCGATCTCGGCGCCGGTGATCGGCCAGATCTGGGCGACCCTGGCTTTGATGCGCGAGAGCGACGAGTTCGTCCGCGCCGTCGCGGCCAAACAGTTCATCGTCGCGGCGGGGCTGGCCATGGCGCTGGCGACCTTCTGGGGCTTCGCCGAGACCTTCGCCGCCGCGCCGCACATTCCGGCCTGGCTGATCTACCCGACCTTCTGGGCGCTGTACGGCTGCGTTTCGCCGTTCATCCGGACCTCGAACTGATGAAGAACCGTCTCAAGCTGCTGCGCGTCGAGCGCGGATGGACCCAGGAGCAGCTCGGCCAGGCGCTGGGCGTGTCCCGGCAGGCCGTCAACGCGCTCGAGACCGAGAAACACGACCCCTCGCTCGACCTGGCCTACCGCATCGCGGTGCTGTTCGAGCAGCCGGTCGAGAACATCTTCGAAAACCCTCACGCCTGACCCCGTCAGGCCCTGATCCCAAGGACATCGTCATGCTGCATCTCCGTCACTTCGCCGGGCGCTCGACCCTGCGCGCCCTGTTCCTCGCCTCCGCCGCCGGTCTGGCCGTGGGCGGAGGCGTCCTCTTCGCCAACGAAGTTCTGGCTGCGCCCGCGCCGGTCGTCGCCCCCGCGCCCTTCGTCTCGGACCGGCTGTCGGTCGAGGTGGTCGGGCAGGGGCCGGACGTGATCCTGATCCCCGGCTTCGGTTGCTCGCGGGACGTCTGGCGCGCCGAGGCCGAGCGGCTGAAGGCCACGCACCGCGTGCATCTTGTCCAGCTGGCGGGCTTCGCCGGGGAGCCCTGGGCGCACGGTGACGGTCCCTTCATCCAGCCGGTGATTGATGAATTGGCCCGCTACATCCGGACCCAGGGTCTGGCGCGCCCGGCGGTGGTCGGTCACTCGATGGGCGGGCTCAGCGCCCTGATGCTGGCTCAGCAGCAGCCGTCGCTGGTCGGCAAGGCGATGACCGTCGACAGTCTGCCCTTCTTCAGCGCCCTGTACGGCCCACAGGCGACCGTGGAAACCGCGCGTCCCTTCGCCGAACAGGCGGCGGCGGGGATTCTGAACACGCCGGATGAAGCCTTCCGCACCGGTCAGAACGCCGCGGCGGCGGGGTTGGCCCGCGATCCGGAAACGCGGGTGAAGATGGTCGAGTGGACGCTGGCGGGAGACCGCCGCGCCATGGCCGCCGCCATTCGTGAGGTGATGACCACCGACCTGCGTCCCGGTCTGGCGACGATGACGGTTCCGGTTTGGGCCCCCTACGCCTCGGATGCGGACGGCGGCGCCCCTGCGGCGGTGGCGGACACGGTCTGGGGGCGGGAGTACGCGACCCTGCCGGGTGTGCGCCTGATCCGGGTGGACGACAGCCGTCACTTCATCATGAGCGACCAGCCGGCGAAGTTCGCTGAGCTGATGGATCAGTTCCTGGCGGCGCCGGGCGGGGAGTGAGACTCGGCCGCGACGGCGGCCACGTTGGCGGGCAGGACGCATTGCGAGACCACCCGCCGGCGGCGGTCGCTCCGGCCGGCGTCCGGAGCGAGGTCGAGGCAGTCGACGGCGGTGGCGGTGTCGTCATCGGCCACGATCATTCCGCCGCCTTCGGCGCAGTCGACCTCAATCAGCGGGCGGCCGGAGCGGGTCCGGCCGACAGGGACGACCTCCAGGATCGAACAGACCGCGCCGACGCGGGAGAGGGCGCTTTGCGCCTGATGCCGAACATCAGCGGTCGAGAGGGATGGTCCGGCGGGAGCGTTTCGACCGCGATTCATCTCGATACGGGAGGAGGCGATGCGGGTCGGGGTCACGGCGTCCCGACCGAAGGCGGAGACGTCGCGGATCTCGCCGCTGCCGGTTGAAACCGCCGCGTCCTGAGCCGCGACCGGCGTCGCAACGGTCAGCAGGAGCACAAGAGCAAACGACGGGTTTCGCGACATGACTGGATCACCTTGTTGGAGACGTGCTTCGGTCGGCGCGGCCTCGCGAGCCGCCCCGCCGTGGTCGCTTCAGTTCTTCGGCGTGACGTCCCCCGACCGGGTCAGTTGCCCGCCGAACTCTTCGGCATAGGCGACAGCCAGCAGGGACCGGAAGGAGGAAGCGGGCAGCGCGATCTCATAGGCGCCTTCCGCATAGGGGCCGACGGTGTAGGGGCCGATCAGGAAGGTCAGGCCCGCCGCCTTGCCCGGCTCACTACCCGGCGTCAGCACGAACTCGGTCGCCGAGGCGCGCGGGCAATTCCAGTCACCGCCGTCGCCCAGCGTAAGGGATTTGCTGTCCGGCACGCGGGCCCGCTTGGCGACGTTGATGGCCGAGCACAGGGCCTGATCAAGCGAGCTCAGGTCGACGCCCCGCCGGAACAGGTCATTGAAGCCAATACGTCGCTTGAGCGCCTTGTCCCACAGGATTCCGGTTGTCAGGGTGTTGGGGTGGGCGCCGCCCGAAAAGTCGAAGTCCGAGCGCTTCAGGCTGAGAAGCTTGCCGGTCTCAAGCGCGCCGGTGATGTTGATCTGCTTTTCGTAGGTCCAGTTGGGCGGGCCGTCCTCGGCGCTGTCGAGGCGTTCGCTGGCGGCGCCCTCCGCGAACTGCTGCAGCTTGCGCACCTCTTCGGAATACAGGCGGGCGTGCAGGTCGGTCTGGGGCTTGATGACGTCCGGCAGTTTCAGGCTGACGTTCGAATAGGCGGTGCGCGTCTGGTAGGTCATCGGCGCGGCGGCGTCGGCGGGCGTGACGAGCGCGCCGGTTTCGGTGGCGGCGGCCGCGGGGGCGTCGGCCTTGGTCTCCTTGTCGCGATTGCAGGCCGCCAGCGCGGTCGTGGCGAGAAGGGCGGTGATCAGGAGCATGCGGGGGGAGGACATGCGGGTCTCCTTCAAAGCGGAAGCTGAACCGAACCGAGGATGATGGCGAGAAGAAGGGTGAAGCCCGCTTCGCGGTTGGACTTGAACAGGGACAGGGCCAGCGGACCGTTTTCCGGCTGGATCGACCGGGTCTGCAACAGTAGGTGGACGGCGTAGGCGGTCAGGCCAAGGTAGAACAGCGGCCCCAGCCCTGCCAGCAGGCCCGCCAGCGCCGCGAGGGCCACGGCCAGCAGATAGAAGACGCTGACGCCCAGCCGGACGCTGGAGCCGAGGCGGCGGGCCGAGGACTTCACCCCGACCATGGCGTCGTCCTCGATATCCTGCAGGGCGTATAGGGTGTCGTAGCCGAGGGTCCAGAAGACGCCGCCCGCATAGAGGGCGATCACCGGCATGGCGTCGAGGATCTGGTGCGTCAGCACCATGTCCAGTGGTGGTGCGCCAGACCATGAAAGAGGCCAAGGGTCCACAACGAACGGCTTCAGGTACAGGGTCACATACGGGTCGTAGGAGAGACTGGCGCTGACGACGGCCATGGCCGCGGCGAACCCCATCAGGGCGCCCCAGTTGAAGGTCAGGCCGAGCCAGGCCTGCGGCCACCAGGTGATCCGCTTCATGAAGGGGTAGGCGGCGACGAGGGCGAGGGAGGCGACGCCCAGCAGTACGGCGAAGACATTCAGGGTCAACAGGATCAGCAGGCTGATCAGTGAACAGCCGACGGTGAAGGCCAGCGCCTTCTTCACGCTGATCCGGCCGGAAGCCACCGGGCGGGCGGCGGTGCGGGCGACTTTCGCGTCGATGTCCCGGTCGACGATGTCGTTGAAAGCGCAACCGGCGGCGCGCATCAGGCAGGCCCCGATGGCGAAGCCGACGATCAGCCAGAGGTCATACAGGGTCCATGCCCGGCGCTCGCTCGCCACCACCAGCGCGATCCCCTGCCAGCCGGGCAGGAGCAGCAGCCAGATGCCGATGGGGCGGTCGAACCGGCCCAGCTTCAGCCACGGCTTCAACCCCTCGGGCGCATGGCGATCAACCCAGTTGGAACCGGCGTCAGGAAGCGGGGCGGAAGTCATGGCCGAGGTTGTAGCGGGGAAGGATGGGGAGGGGGAGGGCCTTGTCGATGCGGCCTTCTTCAACTCACGGGCGCTGACCCGACCCCTCCGTCCCGTCGGCTGATCGCCGCCGAGCCACCTTCCCACGACGTGGAGAGGTGAACGCGATCTCTCACCTCTCCAGCGAAGCCGGGGAGGGGGACCATGCGAAGCCCATCGGGCGACGCATGGTGGAGGGGTTACTGGTGAATGGTCTCGCCATGCTGGGTGTAGTCGAGGCCCTCGATCTCATCTTCCCTGGTGACGCGCAGGCCCGTCGTGAACTTGCAGATCATCAGGATCACCCAGGTGCCGATACCCGACCAGGCGACGACGGCCAGCAGGCCGAGGATCTGCTTGACCACATCGGCGCCTTCGCCGACCGGGTTGATGGCGGCCGAGGCGAAGACCCCGGTCAGGACGGCGCCGACCATGCCCCCGATGCCGTGGATGCCGAAGGCGTCCAGGCTGTCGTCGTACTTGAGCAGCTTCTTGAGCCAGACCGCGCCCGCGTAGCAGGCCGGGCCCGACAGGATGCCGATGAAGAAGGCGCCCTTCGGGTCGACGAAGCCCGCGGCCGGGGTGATGCCGACCAGACCGGCGACGATGCCGGACAGCAGGCCCAGCAGGGTCGGGCGCTTGTGATGGAACCACTCGACCGCGGTCCAGCCGATGGCGGCGGCGGCGGCGGCGAGGATGGTGTTCAGGGCGGCGACGCCGGCGATGGCGTCAGCGGCCCAGGCCGAACCGGCGTTGAAGCCGAGCCAGCCGACGAACAGCAGGCCGGTGCCGATGGCGGTGAAAGCCAGGTTGTGCGGGGCCATGTTGTCGCGACCGAAGCCGTGCCGCTTGCCCAGAACGATGGCGGCCACCAGACCGGCGACGCCGGAGTTGACGTGCACCACGGCGCCGCCGGCGAAGTCCAGCACGCCCCAGCTGCCGAGCCAGCCGCCGCCCCAGACCTGATGGCAGATCGGCGCATAGACGATCAGGTGCCACAGGAAGAAGAACAGGATCGAGGCCGAGAATTTGATCCGTTCGGCGAAGGCCCCGGCGATGAGGGCCGGGGTGATGATGGCGAAGGTCAGCTGGTAGGCGATCCACAGGAACTCGGGCAGGCCCGGCGCCGCGGCGAAGGCCGTCGTCGGGGTGACGCCGTTCAGGAACACCGCCTGCAGCCCACCGATGAAGGGGTTGGTCGCTTCGCCCGAGACGCCGAACGACAGGCTGTAGCCGACGATGAACCAGAGCACGGTGACGATGGCCAATGCGGCGGTCGAATGGGCGATGGTGGCGATGACGTTCTTGCGGCGAACCATGCCGCCGTAGAACAGGGCCAGACCCGGCAGGGTCATCAGCAGAACCAGCGCCGTCGACGCCAGAATCCACGACGAGGACGCCTCATTGAGCACCAGCGTCGTCTGGTGGGCCAGCAGCGGGGCGGCGGGCGCGGCGAGCGCGGGGCCTGCACCCAGACAACAGAGGGCGGCGAGGGCAAGCGATTTACGGATCATGGGCGCGGCGTCCGGGGAGCTGGGATGTCAGAAATTCCGGCTCGAACCCGCGTTCGACGCCGCGGATAGGGATAGGAGCCTATTGCGGCGCGGCAGGCAATTCATTTCGTGTGCGGTGCAATAGTTCGTGCGGTCCTGCGTGGCAGCGGGCCGTAACGGCTGAATGTGCAAGCTCCTGCCTGTCGGGCTCGCATCTGCGAAACGGCCTCCCGAAGATTACAAAAAGGCAATTTCAAATCGCTTGCGAGCCGGTTGCGGACGACTACCACTGTCGCGCCCGATCCGGCGTGACCGCGCGGGCTGTCTCACTTTCAGGGGTGCAACCGCATGCGTTCGATCCGTCCCATCCTGCTGGGAGGCGCCGCCGCGGCCGTCCTTCTGGCCGCCGGAGCCGTTCAGGCCCAGGTCCCCGTCGCCATGGCGGCCTCGCCCGCCACGCAGGAGCGCCTCGCGCCGCTTCCGGACGTGGATATTCCCTACACCCGCTTCGTCCTGAGCAACGGCCTGACCGTGATCGTCCACGAGGACCACAAGGCCCCGATCGTGGCGGTGAACATCTGGTACCACGTCGGCTCCAAGAACGAGCCGGTGGGCCGTTCGGGCTTCGCCCACCTGTTCGAGCACCTGATGTTCAACGGGTCGGAGAACTTCAACGACGACTTCTTCAAGGGCACCGAGCGTCTGGGCGCGACCGACCAGAACGGCACCACCAGCCAGGACCGCACCAACTATTTCCAGAATGTGCCGACCTCGGCGCTGGACAGCATCCTGTGGCTGGAGAGCGACCGGATGGGCCACCTGCTGGGCGCCATCGATCAGGCGCGCCTCGATGAGCAGCGCGGCGTGGTGCAGAACGAGAAGCGTCAGGGCGAGAACCAGCCCTATGGCCGCGTCTGGGATGCGATCACCAACGCCACCTATCCGTCCGACCACCCCTACGGCCACACCGTGATCGGCTCGATGGAAGACCTGGACGCCGCCAGCCTTGAGGACGTGCAGACCTGGTTCCGCACTTGGTACGGCCCGGCCAACGCCACCATCGTTCTGGCCGGCGACATCACCCCGGAAGAGGCGCGCGCCAAGGTCGAGCAGTATTTCGGCGACATCCCGCCCGGACCGCCGGTCACCCATCCGCAGCAGATGATCGCCCGCATGACCGGCGCCTCGCGCGAGGTGATGCAGGACCGCGTCGGCCAGCCGCGCCTGTACAAGGTGTGGAACGTGCCGCCCGCGGGTGAAGCCGACACCGACTATCTGGGCCTGCTGGGCGACATCCTGTCGTCGGGCCGCAACTCGCGCCTCTACAAGCGTCTGGTGTTCGATGATCAGGTCGCCACCGGCGTGTCGGCGGGCGTCTCGGAAGGTGAGATCGGCAGCCAGTTCCTGGTCACCGTGACCGCCAAGCCGGGTCAGGATCTGGCCCGCATCGAGGCCATCGTCGATGAGGAGATGGCCCGCCTGCTGCGTGACGGCCCGACCGCCGAAGAGATGGAGCGCGCGCGCACCTCGAACGGCGCCGGCTATGTGCGGGGCCTGGAGCGGATCGGCGGCTTCGGCGGCAAGTCCGACCGTCTGGCCGAGAGCCAGGTCTTCCATGGCGATCCGGGCGCCTGGCGCGTCAGCTATCAGCGCATCCTGTCGGCGAGCCCGGCCAATCTGACGGCCGCCGGTCGCGGCTGGCTGCAGGACGGCAGCTATACGCTGGAAGTTCAGCCCTTCCCCGACTACGCCGCCTCGGGCACGGGGGTGGATCGCAGCAGCATGCCGGCCCCGGCCGCCGCGCCGCTGGCCGACTTCCCGGAAATCCAGCACGCCACCCTGTCGAACGGGCTGAAGGTGATGTTCGTGCCGCGCACCGCGGTGCCGACCGTCAGCATGAACCTGATCTTCGACGCCGGTTCGGCGGTTGATCCGGCCGGTCAGCAGGGCGCCGCCGTGCTGACCTCGACCGTGCTGACCAACGGCACGGAGCGTCTGGACGCGCTGGAGATCAGCGACCGCCTGCAAATCCTGGGCGCGACCCTGGGCGCCGGCTCGGGCGTCAACTCGACCACGGTCAGCATGACCGCCATCGAGTCGCGTCTGGAGCCTTCGCTGGCCCTGTACGCCGACGTGATCCAGAACCCGGCCTTCCGCGCCGAGGACTTCCAGCGGGGCCGCGCCCAGCAGATCTCGGGCATCCAGCAGTCGAACCGCAACCCGGGCGCCATCGCCAACCGGGTGCTGTCGGCCGAGCTGTACGGCGCCGAGAACCCGAACGGTCGCCCGACCATGGGCACGGAAGCCACCGTCGGCGCCCTGACGCCCGAGGCGCTGCACGCCTATCACGACGCCTGGTTCCGCCCGGACAACGCCACCCTGGTGGTGGTCGGCGACACGACCCTGGCCGAGCTGCAGCCGCAGCTGGAGCGGGCCTTCGCGGGCTGGCGCGCGCCCGCGACGGCGATGCCGGCCCGTCCGCAGGCCCCGGCCCTGCCGGCGACCCCGGCGACGCCGCGCATCCTGATCGTGGATCGCGCCGGGCCGCAGTCGATGATCATGGGCGGTCGCATCGCCCCGGCCTTCGACGCGCAGACCCAGGCCGCCATCGAGACCATGAATACGGCTCTCGGCGGCGCCTTCACCAGCCGGATCAATATGAACCTGCGTGAGGACAAGCACTGGTCCTACGGCGCTTCGGGCGGGGTTCGCACCGCGCGCGGCGACCGGGCCTATGTGGTCAGCGCCGGGGTCCAGTCCGACAAGACGGCCGAGAGCCTGGTTGAGCTGCGCCGCGAACTGACCGAGGTGGTCGGATCGCGTCCGCTGACCGAAGGTGAACTGGCCGCCGCCCGCGCCAATCTGGTGCAAGGCATGGCCGGTGAGTGGGAAACCAACGCCGCCATCGTCAACGACATGGCCCGGATGGTCACCTACGGCCTGCCGGAAAACTTCTACGACAGCTACGCCGCCGGTGTGACGGCGACGACGCCGGACGCCGCCGCGGCGGCCGCCCGGTCGATGGTCGGCTCGGGTCCCACGACCTGGGTTGTCGTCGGTGACCGCGCCCAGATCGAACCGAAGATCCGGGCCTTGGGCTTCGGCGATGTTCAGGTGGTCGATGTGAACGGCAATCCCGTTCCGTAAGCTGTCTGACAGGCACACATGAAGAAGGCGGGACCCGCGAGGGCCCCGCCTTTTTTCCTGGCCGGACTATCGGACAGATCAGCCGCGCTTCTTGCCGATCAGCTTTTCGGCGCTGAAGGCGCCCGGGCCCGAGAAGACGAGGAACAGGAAGATGAAGCAGTAGAGGATGGCCGCATCACCGCCGTTGTTGACCGGGAACGGGTTCTGCGGGGCGTGGGCCATGAAGTAGGCGACGGCCATGGTCCCCGAGGCGAGGAAGGCGGCCGGGCGGGTGAACAGGCCCAGGGCGATCAGCACGCCGGTGACCAGCTCGATGATGCCCGCGAAGGCGCCGGGGTTGTCGAGCGCGAGGCCCGACCCGGCGCGCTCGCCCAGCGGGAAGGAGAGGAATTTCTGGGTGCCGTGGGCCAGGAACAGCAGGCCGGACATGATCCGCAGGGCGGCCAGCGCCAGCGGGGTGTTGTTGGTGAGGAAGCGGGGCGACGCCATGGAGAGAGGGGCTTTCAGGGTTATTGGTAACTAACGGTGTTGCCGATATTGGGATCAGCTTCGCTGTTGCGCAAGAGGGTGATCGCTCAGGCCTGATAGAAAGCGCGATACCAGTCGACGAAGCGGCGGACGCCGACATCGATGGGGGTGGACTGACGATAGCCGAGGGCGGCTTCGGTCTCGGTGATGTCGGCCTCGGTGCGGGCGACGTCGCCGTCCTGCACCGGCATCATGTTCAGCTCGGCCTTGCGACCCAGCGCCTCCTCCAGCACCTCGATGTAGCGCATCAGCTGTTCGCGACGGCCTGCGCCGAGGTTCAGGATGCGCCAGGGGGCGACGCCCGATGTCGAGGGGTTCGGCGCCTGCGGATTCCAGTCGGGATCGACGGTCGCCGGATTGTCGAGCGCGGCGACCACCCCGGTGACGATGTCGTCCACATAGGTGAAGTCCCGCTCCATCTTGCCGTGGCCATAGACGTCGATCGGGCGGCCCTCGAGGATGGCGTTGGTGAATTTGAACAGCGCCATGTCCGGGCGGCCCCACGGTCCGTAGACGGTGAAGAAGCGCAGTCCCGTCGAGGGGAAGCCGAACAGGTGGGAGTAGGAGTGCGCCATCGCCTCATTGGCGATCTTGGTGGCTGCATAGACGGTCAGCGGATGGGCGACGCCCTGCTTGACCGAGAAGGGCAGGGCGCCGTTGGCGCCGAAGGCCGAGCTGGTTGAAGCGAAGACGAGGTTTTCGGCCTTCACCGCCCGCGCGCCCTCGAGGATGGTCAGGAAGCCGACCACGTTGGAGTCGATATAGCTCTCGGGCTGTTCGAGGCTGTAACGGACGCCCGCCTGCGCCCCGAGGTGGACGATCCGGCGCGGCGCATGGGTCGCGAACAGGGCGGCCATCCCCTCGCGGTCGGCGAGGTCGAGGGTGTTGTGGTTGTAGTTGGGGTTGGCCTGCAGCCGCTCCAGCCGCGCCTGTTTGAGGGCGGGGTCGTAGTAGCTGTTCAGGTTGTCGACCCCGATCACGGTCTCGCCACGCGCCAGAAGGCGCTGCGCCGTGTGGAAGCCGATGAAGCCGGCGGAGCCGGTGACGAGAACAGGGCCGAGAGTCATGGCTTCTGCGTTACTCCGGGTCAGGCGAACGCGCCAGAGACAGGCGAGAGCACCCGGCCGGAGAGAGGGGCGAGCGGTCCTTCGTCGCCGTTGACCGCCTCAATGACTTGCCAGCCTTCGGGCGGGGACCAGTCGAGGGTGTGGTGGCCCAGGTTGAAGACGCAGAGCAGGCGTTCATCGTCCTGACGCCGTTCGAACAGCAGCAAATGCTCGGGCGCATCCAGCATCGTCAGGGCGCCGCACTGGAGAGCCGGATGGGCCTTGCGCAGGGCGATCAGGCGGCGGGTCAGGGCGAGTTGGGAGGCGGGGTCGGCCGCCTGCCTGTCCACCGCGAGCGGCAGATGGCGGGGGTCGATGGGCAGCCACGGCTCGATGGTCGAGAAGCCCGCATGAGGCGCATCAGCCGTCCATGGCATCGGGGTGCGGGCGCCGTCGCGGCCCAGTGTCTTCGGCCAGTTGGCGATGGCCTCCGGATCGACCAGCCGGTCGAACGGCACCTCGCCCTGCGGCAGGCCCAGCTCCTCGCCCTGATAAAGGAAGACGTCGCCGCGCAGACACATCAGCAGCAGGGTGGTCAGGCGGGCCATGGCCGAAAGGTCCCGGCCCTCGGCCCAGCGGGAGATCGCGCGGGGCGCGTCGTGGTTCGAGAAGGGCCATGACGGCCAGCCCTGTCCCGGTCGTCCGTCCCAGACCGCCGCGGTCGCCCGCACCAGATCGGGCGTCAGGGCGGGGGCGTAGAGATAGGTGAAGCCGTAGGCGCTGTTCAGCGTGTCGTCGCCTTCGGTGTAGGCCTGCATTTCCTGATCGGCGCGGTCGCCCGGCACCTCGGCCACGGTGAAGCGGCCGCCGTAGCTGTCGGTCAGGGCGCGCAGGCGCTTGAGGAAATCCACGATCCCCGGCCAGGACTGGTTGTGGATCTTGTCCTGGAAGTCGAAGGGCCGGGTGCGCGGCCCGCCCGGCGGCAGGGGCGGATTATCCGTCAGCGCCGGGTCGTGCATGGCGAAATTGATGGCGTCGAGCCTGAAGCCGTCCACCCCGCGATCCAGCCAGAACCGCACGACCTCCAGCAGGGCCTCCTGCACCGCCGGACTGTGCAGGTTTAGTTGCGGCTGCCCGGTCAGGAAGTTGTGCATGTAGTACTGGCCGCGCCGGGCGTCCCACGTCCAGGCGGGACCGCCGAAGACCGACTGCCAGTTCGACGGCGGCGTCCCGTCCGGCTTCGCATCGGCCCAGACGAACCAGTCGGCTTTTGCGTTGTCGCGGCTCTGGCGGCTTTCGTTGAACCAGAAGTGCTGGTCCGAGGTGTGGGCGAAGACCAGATCGGTGATGACCCGGAGCCCCAGCGCATGGGCGCGAGCGGTCAGGGCGTCCAAATCGGCCAGTGTCCCGAAGATCGGATCGACGTCGCAGTAGTCCGAGACGTCGTAGCCGAAGTCCTTCATCGGCGAGCGATAGAAGGGGCTGAGCCAGACCGCATCGACGCCGAGAGAGGCGATGTGGTCCAGCCGGGCGGTGATCCCGGGCAGGTCGCCGACGCCGTCGCCGTTCGTGTCGGCGTAGCTGCGGGGATAGACCTGATAGATGACGGCGCCGCGAGGCATCGGCTCGGCGGCGGAGGATGTCCGGTCGGTCACGCAGGGGCCTCGATCAGCAGCCGGATCAACCGGAGAGACCGCATCATCGCCGCCTTGAGCGTGTCCGCAAGAGCGGAAACCGGCCCACTTTTGGTTACGGATCTCGTCAAATCGCTGGACGCGGACGTTTGCGAATGAAACCAAGACGCTGAAGGTCGCGCAGCAAGGGACGCCGACCACGGGGAGTGAGATGACTGATCAACCGCAAACCTCGGCGAAAGGGCTCGGTACAGCCTTCGCCTATGTGACCACCCTGTTCTTCGCGTGGGGCTTCGCCACCTCGCTGATCGACCCGCTGATCGCGGCGGTGAAGGGGGTGTTCGAGCTGAACTTCACCGAGGCGCTGCTGACGCAGTTCGCCTGGTTCACCGCCTACGGCATCGTCTCCCTGCCCGCCGCCGCCGTGCTGGCCAAGCTGGGCTATGCGAAGTCGATCGTCGGCGCGCTGGCGGTCATGGTGCTGGGCGCCCTGATCGTGCCGCTGTCGACCATCTTCGACTTCTATCCCGGCGTGCTGGTGGCCCTGTTCGTCATCGCCGCCGGCGTGACCCTGCTCCAGGTCGCGGCCAACCCGCTGGCAGCCTCGCTCGGCACGCCGAAGGGCTCGCACTTCCGTCTGGTCCTGTCTCAGGCGTTCAACTCGCTGGGTACGGTCGTCGGTCCGCTGCTGGGCGCCACCGTCATGCTTTCGGGCGGCATCTTCGCGGTCGGCGGTGTCAGCGCCCTGGCCTCGCCGGCGGCCCTCCTGCTGATCCTTCTGGGGGTCGGCCTGGGGCTGGTGGCCGGTGTTCTGGTCGGCGCCCTGCGTCGCGACATCAAGGGCTGGATCGCTGTCGGCGCGGCCGTCGGTCTGGTGATCGGCTGGGTCGTCTTCCTGCATAACTACATCGGCGGCATGGGGGCCTACGCCTCGGCTGTCGGTCCGGAAACGGTTCCGGCTGATGCCGCCGCCGCGGTGGTCGATCCGGCCGCCCGCGCCGCGACCCTTCGCAACATCGACACGGTCTTCATCGGGCTGGCGATCTTCTTCGCCCTGCTCGGCGCCTTCATCTGGAGCGTCCGCAAGCGTCTGACCGCCGCCAGCGCCACGGCCTCGGCCGAGACGCCCGGTTCGCCGCTCAAGGCCCTGGGTTCCGGCTGGGCGATTTTCGGCGCGCTGGCCATCTTCATCTATGTCGGTTCGGAGGTGACCATCGGCAGCCTGATGACCAACTTCCTGCACTCGGACGGCGCCCTCGGCCTGCCGATCCACGATGCGGGCCGTCTGGTCGCCCTGTATTGGGCCGGCGCCCTGATGGGCCGGTTCGCGGGCAGCGCCCTGCTGACGCGCATTCCGGCCGGTTGGCTGCTGGCGGTCTGCACCGCCGCCGCCGCCATCCTGTGCGCCGTGGTGACCCAGACCGGCGGCGTGAACGCCTCGTTCGCCGCCCTGCTGATCGGTCTGTTCAACTCGGTGATGTTCCCGGCCATCTTCACCCTGACGCTGGAGCGCTCATCCGCCCCCGCGTCGGCGACCTCGGGCCTGCTGTGCATGGCCATCATCGGCGGCGCGGTCCTGCCTCTGCTGGGCGGCTGGATGGCGGACTCGGCGGGGCTGAACCTGGCCTTCGTGATCCCGCTGGTCGGCTACGTCATCCTGACGATCTTCGCGGTCGCCGCGGCCCGGGCGAGGGTCCGCAATGTGGAGACGCCGGTGGCGACGGGCGGTCACTGACCGCCTGCTCCCATCGCTGAAAGACGAGGGCCGCCGGGGGAAACTCCGGCGGCCTTTTGGTTGGGTAGAGAGGAGGCAATAGGCAGCAGGCAGTAGGCAGTAGGCAGCAGGTCGGGCGGGGCTTTCCGTCCCGGATGCGGCCTTGGCATGCCGGAGGTGGGGCATTGCTTTTGCGTGGGCAGGAGAGGCCAGCGACCCTGCTGCCTGCTGCCTGCTGCCTGCTGCCTGCTGCCTGCTGCCTGCTGCCTACGGCCTCAGACCTACGGCCTCAGGATCAGCCGCGCTCGCGCTCGGTGGGCTGGCCGGCCTTGTCGAGGATGGCGGCGCACAGGGCGAACAGGACGGCCAGGGCGGCGGTGCGCAGGGGGTAGTCGACGCCGGAGTGCACGAGCATGGTCAGAAGGGCGATGCTGGCGGCGCGCTGGAGATCCCGTTCCCGGGAGGGGCCGGCTCGCCAGGCGGCCCAGAGGCGGCGTCCGTACCAGATCAGGAAGGCGATGATCAGAGCGGCGCCGAACCAGCCCGCTTCCAGCCAGGTTTCCAGATACTCGTTGTGGGCGTGATTGAAGAAGGTGGGGTCCAGCTGATCCAGCGGCTCGACCGAACGATAGACTGCGTCGAAGCTGCCGATGCCGGAGCCGACGGGCAGCCAGCTGTCGGCCGCGGAAGCGACGATGGGCCAGCCCTCGAAACGGCCTTCCGGCGCGGACTGGACATCGAAGCGAGCGAGGATCGGCGGCAAGGCCAGAATCGCCACGGCGCCGATGGCGGCCGCGACGCCGCCGGTCAGGGCGATCAGCCCGGGGCCGGGACGACCACGGCCGGCGGCGATCCAGGCGGCCAGCAGGCTGGCGACGGCGATCGGGCCGAACAGGATGACGCCGGCGCGTGACCGGATGGCGGCCAGACCGACTACCACCAGCCCCATGAACAGGGCGCCGAACCACAGCGGCAGGCGCTGCTCGCTGCGGCGGCGCAGCACGGCGGCCCCGAAGACCGCCGCGAACGGCAGGCAGGCCAGCAACAGGGTGGCGAGGTGGTTGCGGTTGGCGAAGAAGCCGGTGACCGAGCCCGCCGCGGTGGTCGCCCACAGGTAGAAGCGGGTGTCGCCGCTGGCCAGCTGAACCGCTCCCAGAAGCACGGAGACGACGGCCGCGACCAGATAGAAGGCCAGCATTCGCGCGGTCTGGGCCTGCGAGGAGCCGAGTACAGCCAGGAACATGGCGGCGGGCGGAAGGATGGCCAGCACGGACTGCCAGGTGAGGTCCGGCGTGACCGTCAGCGGCGCCCAGGCGGGCTGGATGCCCGCAAGCTCAAGCGCCAGCACCATCTCGCTGCGCCCAGGCAGGGACGTCCAGATCGCTGGCGGCAGGGGAATGAGCTGGATCAGGGGGATGGCGATGAAGGCGCCGAGGAGGCCCAGAGCGAACCTGTGCGACTTCCATTCGCCGGACCGCAGCAGTCGGTCCGCGCTCATCACCAGAAGGGGCAGGGCGGCCAGTTCAACAAGCGCGAGACGCAGGGCGTGCTCGCGGCTGGCGCCGCCGAAGACAAACGAAAGGGCCAGCAGAAGGGTCGCAGCAATCGCTACGCCATCCCACTGGCCCTTCAAACATTTAATCGGCACGCGTTACGACTGCATCAGGCGCAGCGCGGACCGGGTCTGCTTAGTCGCTTTCCGAGTCGTCGTCCGAAGCGACGACGACGACGCCCACCAGCACCGCGGTGCCGATGATGAGCACCGGGAGCGGAATGCCCTGGAACTCCGACGAGGCGTCGGCGCGAGCGCCCACGCGGTCGCCGACGCGAACGACGGCAGAGTTGTTGGCGGCGGCGGCTTGGCCAGCCACGAGCAGCAGGCCTGCCGTTACAGCGGCGATGGTCTTACGCATGCTAATCCCCTTCTAATCAGGTCTTTGGTACGGGCTGGCCCGCGACGTATCGAGAATGGGTATAGGCGGCGAAGGTTTCCAAATCAATACGATTCCGGCGGTCTTTGGTGCAAATCGGCCACCGTTCAGTACCGAGTTCGTGTCTCAGGGGATCGGGGTGATCGCCAGCTTGTCGAGCCAGGCGGCGGTTCTGGAGCGGACATCACCCGCCCGGGTCTCGAGTCGCAGCCATTGGGCGCGGCATCCCGTCGGCACGGTGAAGGTCGTGCTGAACGGGGTCCAGACCTCGGATCCCGGGGCCGCGGCGGGGGCGGACATGACCACCAGGTCGCCCGGGGCGCAGGTGACCGTCAGGGCCAGACGTTTTGCGGGCTCGCCCGCCTCGGTCCGCGATTCGGCGCTCAGGCGATACCGGCCGGGCGACAGGAACATCAGCTGCTCCGCGATTCGCGAGGCGGAATAACCGTCATAGTCCACGCGCAGGGCGGGGTCGGCCGGGCGCACGTCATCCGGAACGATTTCCGCGACCACCCCCGCGTCCTGGGCCAGACGCCACTGGAAGGGTTCAGGCGCGGAGGCGTCGCCGAATCCGCCGTTGGTGACCAGATTGGCGACCGACGGACGGTTCAGGCGCGCGCGGACGACCCGCACGGCCTCGATCTGCCCCTTCTCCATCAACTGGATATAGAGCTGGTGCAGTTCGGTGTTGGTAAGGGGCGCGCGGCCGTTCTGCAGCAGGACGGCCAGATTGATCGCCACCTGCAGGCCCGCGACGTCGCCGTACAGGCTTTCCAGATAGGACTGGCGCCAGGGCGGGTTGGCGGTGAGCAAGGTCGCGACCTGGGGCAGGGCCCTTTGCTGGTCGAGGGTGGCGGCGGTGGTGAACAGCCGGAACACCTGCGGGCGAACGTCCTCGCGACGGCGCACCAGGGTGTCCGCGTGGGCGAAGGCCGAGGCATAGTCGCCCCGTTTGAGCCGATAATCGACCAGCCAGGCGTGGGCCGGGTCGTCGCGCAGGCTCCAGTTGCCCGCGAGGGTCAGAATGTCGTCGGCGGCGGTTTCGCGGCCCGCGGCGGCCTCGGTCAGGCCCACGACCCGCAGGGCGCGGACATCGAAGGGGGACCGGGCCACGGCTTCGCGGGCCAGGTCGGCGGCCTGACGATAGCGTTGGGGGTCATTGTCCTTGCGCCCCGCGGCGTACTCGCTTTCGGCGGCGCGACGCAGGACCAGCGGCGATGTCGGGGCGACCGCGAGAGTGACCTCGGCCGGGCCCCGCTGGAGCACCGGCTGGATCAACACCTGCCAGCCCAGGACGACGCCCAGCGCGGTCAGTCCCCAGGAGACGACCTCGGTCGCCCGCAAGCGCTTGCGGGCGGGAGCGGCGGCGCGGTCCGCCTCTTTCCTCAACCCTTCTTGCCCTTCTTGGCGGCCGGGGTCTCTTCCTGGGCGCCGTAGTTGTAGTCATACGCGTAGTCGTACCCACCGTAGGTGGCGGTCTTGGCGTTGAACTTGGTCAACACCGCGCCGAGCAGGCGGGCGCGGCCCATCTTCAGACGACGCAGGGCGCCGCGGGCCTGACCGCGACGGGTGCCGCGCGATTCCAGCACGAACAGAACGCCGCCGACGGTCGCCGCCAGCAGGGGCGAGTCGGCGAAGCCCAGAACCGGCGGGCCGTCGACCACGACGTGATCGAAGCTGGCGCCGGCGTCGTTCAGGAACTGACGCAGACGATCACCGCCCCACAGTTCAGCGGGGTTGGGCGGCAGCGGGCCGCAGGGGATGAAGAACAGGTTCTCCTGACGCGTGCGCTGGGTGACCGAGGCCAGATCGACCGAGCCTGAGAGCAGGTTGCTCATGCCGCGTTCGTTCTCGACACCGACCACGCGGTGCATTGAAGGATTGCGCAGGTCGCCGTCGACCAGCAGCACCCGCTTGCCCACGCGAGCAAGGTTCAGCGCCACGGCATAGGCCGTGGTGGACTTGCCTTCGGCCGGGCGGGCCGAGGAGACCAGCAGGCTGGCGGGGGCGCCGTTCGGGGTGGAGAACTGAAGCGCCGTTCTCAGGGAGTAGTAGGCCTCGGAGAAGCCGGATCGGATGTCCAACAGGGCGGCGGCGGTCGTCTGGCCCTTGTCGAGCAGCGGCACGACGCCCAGCACCGGAACGCCCAGCTTCTTCTCGACGTCGTCCGGGGTGGCCAGGGTTTCGTCCAGGGCTTCCAGAACCAGGGCGGCGATCACGCCGATGCCCAGGCCGAAAATCGCGGCCAGCGCCAGGTTGATGATCATGTTCGGCTTCGACGGCGAGACCGGCGGGGTGGCGGTGTCGACGATCGAGATGTTGTTGGCGGTCACATTGCCGGTGACGCCGACTTCCTTGTAGCGCTGCAGCAGGCCCTCATAGAGGGTGCGGGTGGTGTCCAGCTCGCGTTGCAGGATGTTGTACTGGATCGAGCGGTCGCGCAGGTCGAGGACGTCGCCCTTCAGGCTGTCGACCTGGTTCTGCAGCGAACGCTCCTGATTGGCGGCGACCACATACTGGCTCTGGATCGAAGCGCGGATGTTGGTCGCCAGGGCGCGGACCTGACCGTCGATCTCGGTGATCTGGCCGCGCAGGCGGACCATCTCGGGATAGTCGGCCTGATAGATGCTCGACTTCTGCTGGTACTCGGCCTCCAGCTGGGCGCGTTGCTCGCCCAGACGCTGGATCGAGGGGTTCTGCAGCACTTCCGGCAGGGTCATGACCTCGGCGGTGCGGGCCGTGCGCCAGCGCTCCTCGGCGGCGACGCGGGCGGCGCGGGCTTCGGCCAGCGAGGAGTTCAGCGCCACCAGATTGTTCGAGGCCAGCGACTGCGAGCTGCCCGAGGCGTTGGTTCCGCCTTCGCTGGGTTCGCCGACGTTGATGATCTGCTGGTTGGCGGCATAGGCGACCAGCTGACGCTCGGCTTCCTCCAGGCGGCCCTTGGTCTGGGCGATACGCTCTTCCAGGAATTCGCGAGCATAGGCCGATGACTGGAATTTCCGGTCGAGATTGGCCTGGATGAAGTTCTCGGAGAAACCGTTGGCGACGCGGGCGGCGACGACGGGGTTCGGGTTGTCGAAGCCGACGGCGACCAGACGCGAGCCGCGCACCGGGGTGATGCTCAGATTGTCCTGCACGTAGGCGAGGGCGGCGTTGCGGCGGCGCTCGGCCTGGGCGGCGGCGCTGCCGCCACCGGCCGGGGGCTCGACCCCGAGCTCTTCCAGCGCGCGGTCCGAGCTGGCCAGGCCGAGGCTTTCAACCACGCGTTCGGCCAGCGAGCGGCTGCGCAGCAGGCCGTACTGGGTCTGGAAGAACTCTTCCCCCTGCGCCATGCTTTCGCGCGGGCTGACATCCTCTGCGGAGGTGAAGACGCGGGCGGCCTCGCGGTCGATCTGCAGCGTCGCCTTGGCGCTGTAGATCGGGGTCATCAGCAGGGTCATCGCCGCGCCGATGGCCAGGGCCGCCAGGAAGCAGCCGATGATCAGGATGCGGTGCTTGAGCGCCAGCCGCCAGTAGGCGCCCAGGTCGAAGACCGGAGCCTCCTCGGCCTCGTCCACCCAAACGCCGGGCTGGTTGTCATCGAAGACCGCTTCGCCGGACGCGCGGCCATGCCGCGGGTTGCGCTCGTCAGCGAAGTGATTGTCGCCCAGCATTATGCCATCCGTCAGATCGTGGCGGTCGAGGCCGCCGGTCGAGAACCTATCGGGCTGATACCGCAAAGCCCTACACCGCGCACACGAATTCGAGAGCATGCGACGGCGGGCGTCATGTCGCGGGGACAGGCCTTCGCGGTCAAGCGTTGTCTTGAGATCGCGGAGAAGCTTCGACCGGGCTCATCGGGGCGACCGGATGTCGGGATGAAAACGGCAACAGGCCGACTTCGCTGTAGAGGCCTGCCCCCCGTCCGGCGTATGGAGCCGTCGGGGCGGCGTCCGGCGCGGCCCGACGATGGTCGCGCGTATTGCTGATGCGTGTCGCCATGGAACCCCTCTCCACCCGACGAGCGACCCGAACTCATGACCACGACGAATCACGAAGAGCGGCGGCGCCCGTCCCCGCACTCGAACACCCGGCGTCGGGACATGTTCCGTGCAGGAACGGTCGTTTTCGCGGTCGCCGTGGCCTGGTTCGCCTTCACACCCGCGACAGGCGCGGAGAGCGGCTTGCCTTGGGACAAGGCGAACCATGCCGTCGCCTTTCTGACCTGGACGCTTCTGGCCAGCTGCGGCTGGCCCCGGGTCGGTGTGGCGCGGATCGCCGTCGTCATGCTGGGGCTCGGCATCGGGATTGAACTGATTCAGGGGCTGCCCGCGATCGGGCGCGACGCCGATGTCTGGGACGTGGTCGCGGACATGGTCGGTTTCGCGATGGGCTGGGGCGCGCTGGCCGGTCTGGCCCTGCGCCGCCGGCTCGGGCTTACGGGATGAGCGCCTGTCCTGCCGCCTTGCGCGCGGCGATGTCGGCCAGCACCGGCTCCAGCGTGCGACGCCGGGCCGGGGCGGACTCATAAATCCCGCCCGCATTGGCCTGCGGATAGCGGGCCGCCGGATTGACCTCGGCGTAGCGGGTCAGGAAATCGACCGCCCGATAGGGATCGAAGCCCGCACGAGCCAGAAGGAACAGGCCGAGATGATCGGCGTCAGGTTCAGCCCTCAATGAAAGCCCCCTGTTGAGGGTGATCCGCTGGTTCGTCTGACCGGGCGAGCCGGTCACGTCCGGCTGGCTGCGATGCTCCAGCACGGCGTGGGCCAGTTCATGCGCCAGCACGAAGGCCAGTTGATCGTCATCGTCGGCCACCTCGACCATGCGGTCGGAGATGAAGATGTGGCGGCCGTCGGTGTGGCTGCGGAAGGTTCCCGTCACCTCGATCTGGGTCGGATAGGCGCAGGCGAGGGTCGGGGCGAGGTCGATCCGTCGCTCCACGCCGTGGCGGCGGACCTGAAGCCAGATGGGGCCCCTTGCCGCCAGGGCGTCCAGATGGGCGATGTTGGCTTCGAGGCCCTCGTATGAGCCGGATGATGAGGCTCCGCCCCGTGACAAGGCTTTTCCGTCAACCGACAGGATCAGGTCGCCGGGGGCCAGTCCGGCTTCGGCGGCCGGGCTGCCCGGCGGGGCGGCCAGAACGCCCGGGAGGTCGCCGTCCAGCCCGTAACGGGCTTCTGCCAGTGGACGCAGTTCGCTGCCGTACTGGCTCGCCGACTGCAGGGTCCAGCCCACGCGGAGACGACTTTTCGGGCAAAGGTCGGCGTTGGCCCGGGCGAGCTTCCAGGCCACGGCCGCCACTCGGGCGTCAGCGGCGGTCAGCGCTTCGAGACGAGCCTGCGGAGCGTCCGCAACGTCTCCGGAGTTCATGGCCGGGTGGCCGCAGGCCGCCAGCCCCGATCCGAAGATCAGGGCCGCGGCCAGCAAGCGGGTCCGGCGCCGCAACGGCTTTAGAACGGACGGAAGATCGCCAGCGCCGGCAGGGCGCTGACCGCTTCGCGCAGGGCGGCGTTCAGGCGCGAGGTGTCGACGACGATGATGTCGTCACCCAGTACGGTCGGGTCGCTGGCGCGGCCCTGACGGATGGCCTGAAGGTCGAACAGGGCGACCGAGCGCTGGCCGTCGATGGTGCGGAAGACCGCGACCTGGGTGAGGTTGGCGACCGGGCTGGGCCCCTGGGCCATGGCGACGGCCTGCAGCAGCGAGGTGGTGCCGCGCATCTCGTACACGCCGGGCTTGGTCACGGCGCCGTCGATGGTGATCTTCTGGCTGGCGGCTTCAGCGACGGTGACGGTCACCTGCGGGTTGCGCAGATACTGGGTGCTGAGCTTGGCGGCGATGTCGGCGGACAATTCGCCCGAGGTGCGGTCGGCGGCGCGCACGGCGCCGATCAGCGGCATCTGGATGTTGCCCGAGGTGTCGACCGTCAGGGCGTCGAAGGTCAGGTCCGGCACCTGGAAGACCCGAACGCCCAGCTTGTCGCCCACACCGATTCGATATTCGGATTGCGGGGCGCTGGTGGCCTGGGCGTTCTCCAGATCGACGGGCGTGGCCGCCGTGACCTGATTGATGTCCATATTGGGCCCGCCGCAGGCGGCGAGCAGGGTGGCCGTGGCGATCAGGACCAGCGAGAGGGCGCGCATCATGCGACAGTCACCTTGAAATTCAGGCGGCCTTGAACAGCCGTTTGAAGAAGCCCGGCCGGGAGGTCGGACGGGAGACGCCGACCGCGGACGGGACCGAAGCGGGCGTAGCGTTTTCCAGCACGGCGAGGGGTCGGGTCAACACCATGTCTTTCGCAGCCTGTTCGCCGAGGCGGTCCGCGACGGCCTGAACCGCCTCTGACAGGACCGGAGAGCGGCTGCGAAGGTTGTGGGCGTCGGTCGCCAGAATGTGCACGATCCCCTCGTCCAGCATGCGCTCGGCCCAGTATTGGGTGCGTTTGCCGAAGCGACCGGTGACGGAACCGGCGGTGATCTGCATCCATGCGCCAGCTTGGGCCATCCGGACCATCAGGTCGTACTGTTCCTCGATCCAGCGCAGGCGCTCGGGATGGGTGATCAGGGGATGGAAGCCCGCGGCCATACAGTCGAACACGGCGTCGGCCATGCGCGGCGGGGCGGTGTTGTGGGGCGGCTCGAACAGGAAGTAGCGGGTGTCGGCGAGCGTCAGCTTTGATCCGTCGCGCAGTCCTGACGCCAGACCGGGCACCAGATGCACATCGGCCCCGGTGACAAGGCGCAGGGCAATGCCGGCCTTGTCCAGTTCGGCCTGCAGGGCGACCACAGCGGCGCGGACGCCGTCCGAGGTGTTCTCGTAATAGCCCGGCATCATGTGCGGGGTGCAGGCGGTCACGGTGATTCCGTCGGCGACGGCCATGCGGGCCATCGCCAGCGCGGTCTCCAGATCGGGCGCGCCGTCGTCGATCCCGGGCAGGATATGGCAGTGGAGGTCGATCACGTCGGTCTCGCGTTGCGGTGTCGTCCCCGGACAAGGGACGCTCGCGGCTGAACAGGGGATGAAAGGACCGCCCCCGCGGTCGGGCCTCTAACGCTGCACTGCGATCTTTAGTTCAAACCGGTCGGCGCATCACTGACAATGCCCGCCTGCGCGGCGACGCACACCTGATCGAAGGCGCCGACGATGTGATAGAGCGAACTGGCCGGCGCGGGTTCGTCTGTGAAGGCGCCCGCGGGCTCCAGCTTGTCGCGCCATGCGCCGTTCGGCCGCAGGTAGAGGGCCAGCCCGGCCATGGCCTTGCGGGCCTCGGACAGGCGTTGTTCGCGCTCCGACCCCTCGGCCAGTTCCGCGAAGGCCAGCGCCGCGCGCAGCCATTCTGTCTGGGGCCACAGTCGGGCGCGGGCGCTGCGGACCTGCAGGCTGTCATCCAGTTCATCGACCGCCACGCCCCGGCGGGGATCAACGCCGCGCAGGCCGTGGAGATAGAGACGCTTCGCCGCCGTCATGGCGCGCGCGTCGCCCCGGTTCAGGGCATGGCGCGACAGCAACCAGGCCCATTCGAACTGGTGACCCGGCTCGACCAGTCGGCCGTCGTCGCCCGGCGCGGGGCGCCAGTCAGCGTTGAAGAACTCGCGCAGGAAGCCGCCCTCGGCGTCAATGAACCGGGTCAGGGCCAGTTCAGCCAGGCTGTCGGCGATGTCGTTCCAGCGCGGATCGACGCCGCGCGCGGCCCAGGCCTGCGCCGCCTCGAACAGGTGCATGTTGGCGTTGGCCTGGTACGGATGGTCTCCCGCTTCCTTCCAGCCGCCGTTCGGCAGGCGCTGAGCAAACAGGCGATCCAGAAGGATCGTCGCCTGCGCCTCGCAGCGGTTGGTCTCGATCCCGGCGGCGTGGACGGCGGACAGCGCCAGCAGGGTGAAGGCCTGTTCGTACAGGACGACGCCGTCGTCCAGCACCGAACCGTCGGCGTTCAGGGCGTTCCGAACCGCGCCGTCGGGGCGCAGATAGGCGTCGAGGAAACGGGCCAGGCCGCTTTCGACCCGGTCCCGCCAGGGGCCGGTCCAGCCTTGGGCGCCGGCGCGGGCGAAGACGTAGATCTGGCGGGTCTGCACACGGGCGCGGCGGCGGCTTTCGACCGGACGGCCCTCCAGCGTCAGGGTCTCGACGAAGGCTCCGTCGGCGTGGGTTCCGAGCGTCGCCCACAGCGGCAGGGCGGCGGTGCGCATCCAGTCGCCGAAGCGTCGGTAGGGAGCGGTCTCGCCGGTTTCCGGCACATCGGCGTGGCGCGGGGCCTCGGCCTTGACCCGATCCACCACCAGCTTGACGTCCTGGGACCGAGACAGATCGCAGACCAGAACGGCGTCATTCTCGGCGATGACCGCGATGTTGGAGACGCCCAGCGTCGCCACGACCATGCCGTCGGCGGCGCGGACAAGGGTGTTATCGCTGTCGACCCCGATATGCAGGCCGGTGTGTCCGGCCCCGGTGGCGAGAACGGAGTCCCAGGCGCCGACATCGGACCATTCGAAGGCCACGGGCAGGACGGAGGTGCGGTCGCTCTTCTCCATCACCGCATAGTCGATGGAAATGCGCGGCGCGGTGCGGAAGGCGTCGGTCAGGCGGACCAGCGGACCGGCCAGGTCTGTGGGCAGGGCCGCGCGGGCGGCGTCTCCGATGCCGGGCGCGTACCGGGCGAGTTCGTCCATCAACGCGGCGGCGGAGACGATGAAGTTTCCGCTGTTCCACAGGAAGCCGTCGGCCAGATAGCGGGCGGCGGTCGCGGCGTCGGGCTTTTCGACAAAGCGTTTGACCGGCGACAGGCCCACGCCCTCGGGGCTGATGTAGCCATAGGCCGGGGAGGGCCAGGTCGGTGTGACGCCCAGGGTGACGATCCGGCCGCGCGCGGCCTCGTCCGCGGCGGTGCGGACGGCGGCGCGGAAGGCCTCGGCGTCGGGAATATGGTGGTCGGACGCGATGATGGCGGCGACGCCGTCCGGATCGCGGCGCTGGATAAAGGCGGCGGCGGCGGCCATGGCCGGTCCTGAATCCCGGGCTTCGGGCTCCAGCAGGATGGTGGCCTCGACACCGATGGCGTTGAGTTCGGCGGCGATGGCGTCGGCGTGGCCCAGACCCGCGACCACGACCACGTCGCCCTCACCCGCGAGGGGGGAAACCCGCAACACCGTCTCCTGGAACAGGGTCCGGGCGCCGGTCAGGGGCAGGAACTGCTTGGGCCGTCCGGGACGCGACGCGGGCCAAAGGCGCGAACCGGCGCCTCCGCACATGATCACCGGATAGATTTTCATCGGTCCCCCGCGTCCGTCGCGACCCCCTGTTTCTAGAGACAGAATGGCGCGCCGTCTCGGAACAGTTTGTGTCACCCGGTGTCAATCAAGCCGCGAGCGGCTTTGCCTGTTTGAAGAAATCGGGATTTCTCTACAGATGATCCGGGTTGGAATACTTTCGTTCTCCGATGTCATGGCGAGGTGTGGCCCAAGCGTGACAGAGAGCCGACAAGGCGCTAGAACCCCGGAACTTTTCCCGGACACGCCGACTTTCAGCGCGTCGGGGCGGGCGTTCGGCGGGGAATCCGTAAGCGCGCGCGGATTTTGAATGGCCGAAGTGGAGGGCGGCGCGGATTTCGTCATCGTACTGTGAAAGCCGGGCGCTATTACTTTGGCGTGTGGCTACGTAGATGAAACCCGCCGGACAGGACTGTTTTGGGTAACGCGAACGTACTGTTGATCCGGGGACTGAAGGTTGCGGTGCGCGCCAGTGTGCGCGTCGTCGCGATGATCGGCGGCTATCTGGTCGCCTCCGGCAACGCCCTGACGCCCGATGCGATTCTGGATGCCACGCAGTCGGCCTGGCCGTTCGCCCTGGCGTTCGCAGCGCTGGGCTTCCTGCTGGATCAGTTCTTCCGCACGGACCGGGCCCTGTGGCGCTATGTGTCGATCGTGGATGTGGGCCCGATCGTCCGGACCTCCCTGCTGTCGGCGGCGATCTTCCTGGCCCTGAGCTTCTTCATGGACCGGGGCGCGTCCCTGCCGCGCTCGACCCTTCTGATCGCCCTCATTCTGGATATCGGCCTGACGCTGGCGCTGGTGCTGCTGCGTCGCATCATCCACGACAAGGAGGCCCTGAAGGCCATCGCCCCGTTCGTCGGCTCGCGCGATGAACGCAAGCCGCTGATCGTGGTCGGCGCCATGGATCGCGCCGAGACCTTCCTGCGCGAACTGGCTCGCAGCGGGGAAGCCTATCGCCCGGCGGGCATCGTGACCGACAACAAGGGCGCGGTGACGCGGGAGCTGCGCGGCGTGCCGGTGCTGTCCGGCGCCGGCGCCGCCTTCGAGATTCTGGAAGACCTGACCGACCGCGACATCGAGGCGGCCATCGTCTTCCTCGATGACCATCTGACGCCGGTGGATTTCGGGGTCGAGCGTCTGGGCCAGCTTCGGACGCGCGGCGTGCACCTGCTGCGGGTGCCGAGCCTGGTCGAGATGGGCGGCAAGGCCGACGAGCCGGTCATGCGCAAATTCGAGCTCGAGGAACTTCTGGCGCGTCCGCCGGTGCGTCTGGCCGATGGCCCGCTGCGAGCGCTGGTCGCCGGCAAGCGGGTGCTGGTCACGGGCGCGGGCGGCTCCATCGGCTCGGAGATCTGCCGTCAGGTCGCCAGTCTGGGCTGCGGCCATCTGGTGCTCGTCGACAACTCGGAATTCGGCCTGTTCAAGATCGATCAGGAGATCAGCGCGCGTTGGCAGACCCTGTCGTCCCGCGAATATCTGTACGACGTGCGCAACAAGGCCCTGCTGAACGAGGTCTTCACGCGCGAGCGCCCGGATGTGGTCTTCCACGCCGCCGCCCTGAAGCACGTGCCGCTGATGGAGAAGCACCCGTGTGAGAGCGTGCTGACCAATGTCGTCGGCACCTGGAACGTCGCCGAGGCCGCCAACGCCGCCGACGTGAAGCACATGGTCTTCATCTCGACCGACAAGGCCGTTGATCCCCCGAACGTCATGGGCGCCACCAAGCGTCTGGCCGAGGCCGTGGTTCGCGCCCAGCAGACCAGCGCGGGCAACACCCGTTTCAGCGTCGTGCGCTTCGGCAATGTGCTGGGTTCGGCCGGCTCGGTCGTGCCGACCTTCCGCGCCCAGATCGAGCGCGGGGGTCCGGTGACGCTGACGCACCCGGACATCGAACGCTACTTCATGACCATACCGGAGGCGGTCCAGCTGGTCCTGCACGCCACGGCCCACTCGGCGGGACAGCCGGATGGTCCGATGGGCGTCTTCGTGCTGGATATGGGCAAGCCGGTGAAGATCATCGACCTGGCCCGTCAACTGATCGGCCTGTACGGCAAGGTTCCGGGCAAGGACATCGAGATCGAGGTCACGGGCCTGCGTCCCGGCGAGAAGCTGTTCGAGGAGCTGGTCGATTCCAGCGAGGTCGCCGAGATGTGCGGCCAGAGCCTGATGTGCGTGACCGATCGCATCGAGGGCGCGCGGATGACCGAGCGGATGGTGCACAAGCTGGAGCAGACCGCCCGCACCGGCGACAACGCCGCCGCCCGCGCCCTGATCTTCGAAATTCTGGCCCGGGTCCGCACCGTCGGCGACGAGCGCGGCGCCGACGTGGTGCCGATCAAGCGGGCCTGATCATCGGTTCAGTGCGAGATGTTCCGCGCGCGCAGAACCTTTCCGACCGTCATCCAGATCGTCTGAAGATCCATCGCGAACGAGCGGCGTTGCAGGTACTCGACGTCCAGCGCGACCTTGTCCGGAATGGAAAGCTCGTCCCGCCCGTTGACCTGCGCCCAACCGGTCAGGCCGGGACGCAGGGTGTGGACGCCCTTTTCGGTGCGCAGGGCGATCAGGTCGTCCTGGTTGAACAGGGCCGGGCGCGGGCCGACGATCGACATATCGCCGACAAAGATGCTCCACAGCTGGGGCAGCTCATCCAGACTGGATTTGCGCAGGAAGCCGCCGATGGGCGTCAGCCACGCGGTGGTGTCGGTCAGCAAATGGGTGGCGACCGCCGGGGTCTCGGTCCGCATCGAGCGGAACTTGGGCATGCGGAACAGCTTGTTGTCCCGGCCGACCCGGTCGGACCAGTAGATCGCCGGCCCCTTTGAGGTCGCCTTCACGGCGATGGCCGTGGCCAGCATGAGCGGCGAGAACACCAGCAGGGCGCCGCCGGCCATCACGAAATCAAACGCGCGTTTCACGGGATCACCGGGCCTTCAGGATGCCGCGCATGGCGTCGATAATGCGGTCGATCTCCGCGCGGGTCATGTTCGAGCCGGAGGGCATGCACAGGCCGCGCTCGAAGATGTCGTCCGACACAGGCTCGTTGCCGTGGGCGAAGTGGCGGCAGTGGGCGAAGACCGGCTGCTGATGCATCGGTTTCCACACCGGACGGGCCTCGATCATCTCGTCGGCGAGGCGCTGGATGACTTCGGAAGCGTTGACGCCGGTGATCGCCGGATCCAGCGTCAGGGCCGAAAGCCAGCGGTTGGACCAGCTCCATTCCGGCTCGGGCTGCCATTCCAGACCGGGAATGTCGGACAGGCCCTCGCGGTAGGCGTCGTGCACCGCGCGGCGTGACGCCACGCGGTCGCCCAGCACCTGCAACTGGCCGCGCCCGACCCCGGCCAGAATGTTGGACATGCGATAGTTGAAGCCGATCTGGCTGTGCTGGTAGTGCGGCGCCGGATCGCGCGCCTGCGTCGCGAGGAAGCGGGCCTGTCTGATCAGGGCCTCGTCATCGGACACCAGCATGCCGCCGCCCGAGGTGGTTATGATCTTGTTGCCGTTGAACGAGAAGACACCCATCAGGCCGAACGAGCCGGACGCCTTGCCCTTGTAGGTCGCGCCGAGGCTTTCGGCGGCGTCCTCGATCATGGGCACGCCATGGCGGTTACAGAGTTCGAGAATCGGGTCCATGTCGGCCGACTGGCCGTACAGGTTCACGACGATGACCGCCCTGGGCATCCAGCCCTCGGCCTTCGCGGCGTCGAAGGCACGCTCCAGCGCGACGGGCGACATGTTCCAGCTGTCGGCTTCGCTGTCGATAAAGACCGGCTCGCCGCCCTCATAGACGATGGGATTGGCCGAGGCCGCGAATGTCAGTGTCGAGCAGAAGACCCTGTCCCCCGGCTTCACCCCCAGCATCCGCACGGCCAGATGGATGGCGGCGGTGCCGGACGACAGGGCGGCGGCGTGCTTCACCCCCGCGAGCGCGGCGATCTCGCGCTCGAAGGCGTCGACGTTCGGACCCAGCGGCGCGATCCAATTGGTCCGGAAAGCCTCTTCTACATAGTGCAGTTCCGCCTCGCCCATATGCGGGGTCGACAGCAGGATCGGAGCGCCGATGTCGCGGCGGTTCAGCACCCGCACGACCCGGCCGTCGCCGTCGATCAGGGGCAGGTGGTTGATCTCGTGCTTGTCCATCAGGCCCAGCGCGGCCTTGCGCGTCACCTCTTCCGGCGCGGTGACGGACGCGAGGTCCGGCAGGTCTTCGAGCGTATCGCTCATCTCCGAACCGGCCAGCAGCAGGCGGCGCAGATCCCCGTCCGTGACGGTGCGCTGGAAGCGGCCCTCGGCATCGACCAGCAGCAGCATCTGCATGCCGGAGTTGTTGATGGTCTCCATGGCGTCGCGAATGGTCGCGGTGCGCGGAGCGCTGAAGGCGTGGACGTCGGTCATTCAGGAAGCTTTCGGGGCGGCGGGAACGCCGGTCCAGGTCTGTTGCGAGGCGACGTCGCGGGTCACGACCGCGCCCGCGCCGATGGTCACGTCATCGCCGACGGCGACGCCGGGCAGGATGACCGCGCCCGCGCCGATCAGACAGCGCGCGCCGACGGTGACACCGCCGCCGAGGCTGGTGTTGGGGGCGATGTGGCTGAAATCGCCGACGGCGCAGTCATGATCGATGACCGCGCCGTGATTGACGATGACGCCGCGCCCGACGACGGCCCTGGGGCCGACCACGGCGGAGGCCGCGATGAAGGCGCCGTCCGCCACGGTGGCGAAGCGGGACACGGTCGCTGCCGGATGGATGACGGTCAGCGGGGCGCCGCCGGCGGCCTCGGCCTCGACATACAGACGTCGACGCACCTCCGCCGCGCCGATGGCGACGTGGAAGCTGAGGCCGGTCAGCGCGGGCGCGACGGACGGCGTCCCGACCGTCAGGCCAAGCAGGTCAGGCGCGGGGGCGTCGGCCCGGACCGTGACGCCAGACAGGTTCGTCCCGCCTTCCAGCAAGGCGTCCAGCACCACCTTCGCATGCCCGCCTGCGCCGATCAGATGGATCATATCAGTACCCGTTGACCTTCATCATCAGGGCCGCGTCCAGCGGGACAGAGGCCAGAAGGCGCGCGATGCGCGGTCCCGCCTGACCGTCGCCATAGACGTTGAGCGGCGCAAGTCGGCCCTTGGCCAGAAGGTCGGCGATCCCGTGGGCCAGCGCCTGTTCGGTGGCGTCGACGTCGCGGACGTTGGCGTTGCGTTCGCGCAGATTCTGGCGCGGACCGACGTTCAGGACCGGCGTGCCGAAGCTGGCGGCCTCGATGATCCCGGCGCTGGAATTGCCGATCATCAAATCCGCGTGGGCCATGGCGGCGATGAAGGCCGGCCGGGCCAGATGGGTGCGCACGGTGATGTCCGGCGTTCCTTTGGCCTCGATCAGGACCGCGCGCACCCCGTCGCTCCCCGCATCGGCGTTGGGCATCAGGGCCAGAACCTGCAGGCCCGCATCGGTGGCCGCTTTCAGGATGCGGCGTGTGTCATCGGCGGCGGTCAGGGCCTCCTGCAGCACTGGGTGATAGACCATCAGGGCGAAGCGGCGCTCCGGGTCCAGCCCGTGCAGGCGGGTCACTTCCGTCAGGTCCGGCAGTTCGGCGTCGATCAGGCCGTCCAGACCGGGGGCTCCGGTGACGTGGATGTTGGCGGGGTTCTCGCCCATCCGCTCCAGCCGGTCGGCGGCTTCCCGCGTCGCGGTGAAGTGCAGGTGGCTGAGCTTGGAAATGGCGTGGCGCACCGGCTCGTCCACCGTGCCGGATCGCTCGCCGCCGTGAATGTGCGCCACGGGGATGTTCAGATGGATCGCCGCCAGCGCTCCGGCCAGCATCTCACCCCGGTCGCCCAGCAGCAGCACGATGTCCGGCCGCTCGCTTTCCAGCGCGTCGGTGAAGGCGGTGACCATCGTTCCCAGATTGCGGGCCATGGTGGCGCCGGTCGCGGGCTCCAGCGGCACGGGCACGCGGGCGGCGATGCGCAGGCCGGCGGCTTCGATCTCGTCCGCCGTGTGCCCGTAGGCTTGCGACAGGTGCATGCCGGTGACGATCACCGACAGGTCCAGCTCCAGATGGTCGCGCAAAATCTGCAGCGTCGAGCGCATAAGGCCGAAGTCGGCGCGGGTGCCGCTGATGTAGCAGACGCGACGGCCCATCAGATCATGGCCTCGCCGGACAACAGGTCCCAGGTGAGGGGCTGGCCCGCCGCGACGTCTTCCTGAAGGGCGCGGCCCGGCAGGGTGTGGAAGAAACGCGGCGCGATCCCCGAGGCCGGGCGCAGCAGGATCAGGTCGGCCTCGGTCAGGATGTGGCCTGCGGGCAGAGCGGTTCGGGCCATGACGGACCGGCGGGCCACCGCGCGCACCGGCAGTTCGGCGGCGGTCGGCGCCTTCACCGACGAACCGAGCGCCTGCTCCACATCGCGAATCTGACGGACCAGATCGGACAGCTGTTCGACGGTCAGCGAGGCGCGGTGGTCCGGGCCGGGCAGGGTGACGTCGAGGGTGAAATGCTTCTCGATCACCGTCGCGCCCAGCGCCACGGCGGCGGTCGAGACCGCGAGTCCGAGCGTGTGGTCGGAATAGCCGACCGGCATGCCCGTGACTTCGCCGATGGTGCGCATGGCGCGCAGGTTCACGTCGGACGGCGCGGCCGGATAGTTGGACGTGCAGTGCAGGATGGTCAGCACCTGATCCAGCGGCGCGGTCAGGCCGTGCTTCGCACGGGTCTCGGCGATGACGGCGACGGCGTCGGTGATCTCCTCCATCGTCGCCATGCCGGTCGAGACGATCAGCGGACGATCCTTCGCCGCCAGATGGCGCAGGAAGGGATGGTTCACGATCTCGCCAGACGGGATCTTGATTCGCGCCATGCCCGAGGCGACGAGGAAGTCCGCCGCCTCCTCGTCGAAGGGCGTGGACATGAACTCAATGCCGACCTCGCCGCACCGGGCGATCAGGCGGTGGTGGAGGTCTTCCGACATCTCCAGCGCCTTCAGCATCTCGTGCTGGTTGCCCTCGCCGGTCTCGCGTTTCTGATAGTCGGCCTTCTCGGCGCCGGGCGCGGCCAGCTTGTCGGCCGAGAAGGTCTGGAACTTGACCGCGTCGGCGCCCGCCGCCTTCGCGGCGTCGACCATGGCCAGCGCCCGGTCGGCGTCGCCGTTATGGTTCACGCCGGCTTCGGCGATGATGAAGACGCTCAACAGCTCCTCCCGGATACAGGCCCGGTCTAACCCAGGTCGCACGGCGCAGGTAGCGCGGATTTCGACAAAGCGGGCGTCATGACGCCGGGTTCAGGGCGCCCAGTTCAGCGTCTGGCGGGTGTGGGTGATGTCGACCTCCAGATCGCCGAACAGCTGGGAGGCCATCGCGCCCTTGCCCAGCAGCTTCAGTGGGAGGGTCAGAAAGACCGGCGGAACCGGCAGGAGGGTGAGGGAGCGGCCTTTCGCCGCGGCCATCTGCTCCAGCAGGGCGCGGGTTGAGACCGGCGCGCCGTCGCTGACGAGGAAGGTCCGGCCCGCCGCCCCCGGGTGGTCGATGACCACGTCGATCAGACTGCACAGGGTCTCAAGCGACACCAGATCACGCCGGTTGTTCGTCGCCAGACCGAAGGGCAGGGGCAGGCCTTTGGCGATCACCCGGTTCAGGGTCGCCAGATTGCCCTTGGGCTCAGGCCCCGTGATCAGGGGCGGACGAAGGATCACCACCTCCAGCCCGGTCTGCGCCGCGATGGCGCGCAGGGCCAGTTCGGCCTCATGCTTGGACACCGCGTAGGGCGAGTGGGGGGCGGGCGGGTCGTCGTGACGGAAGGGCGTGCCGTGGGTCTCGGAACCGTTCACCCCGATGCTGGAGATGAAAACGAACCGTCGCACGCCCGCCGCCGTGGCCTGCCGGGCCAGCGCCGTCGTCGCCCCGGTGTTCACCGCGCGGAACAGGGGCAGGGGATTGTCGGTGGTTTCCTTGAGCACATGGGCGCGGGCGGCGCAGTGCACGACCGTGTCCACGCCTTGCAGGGCGGCGCTCCAGTCGGTGTCGGCGGACAGGTCGCCGACGGCCACGGCGCCCGGTCCCGCATCATGCCGGACGGCGGCGCGGACGCTCCGGCCGTTCTGGATCAGGCGATCCACGACCGCGCGGCCGAGAAAGCCGGTCGCGCCGGTGACGAGAACGGTCATCCGTTCCTCCTGTTCGGAAACCTTCGGGTTTTCCTCGTACAGGGTTGGCCTGTCGTTCGAAACGAGGCATTCGATCCTGACTGACTTTGCTGAACTCCCTGGATGGCCTCGACCATGTCCGAAACCGAAATCTACGCGCAGCTGACCGAGATCTTCCGCGACGTCTTCGACGACGACGACCTGACGCCGGTTCCGACCATGGTCGCCGCCGACGTTGAGGAATGGGACAGCCTGAGCCACATCCGCCTGATGCTCTCGGTCGAAAAGGCCTTCGGCCTGCGGTTCTCGACGGTCGAGGTCGGCAGCCTGAAGCAGGTCGGCGATCTGGTGGCCCTGATCCAGAGCAAGCAAGCCGCGGGCTGAGCCGGACCCGGAAGACAGAGCGATGAGTGACCGCGGGAACCTGTTCTGGCTTCCTCAGAGGCCGGCTGACTTCGCCGACCGGCTGAAGGCCGCGCAGGCGGGCGACGGCGCCCTGGCGCCTGAGCTGAAACTGCTGGCCGGCCACGCGCTGGACATCAACGGTCTGAACCGTCTGGCCAAGGCCCTGCGGAAGGCGCGGGCGGACGGGCGGTCGCTGAAGCCGTTGGGCGCGTTCCGGCTGGGGCTGCTGAGCAACTCCACCACCTCGCTGATCGCCCCCGCGCTGGAGGCGACGGCCCTGCGCTACGGGCTGGCGATGGAGGTGGTCGAGGCGCCCTTCGGCCAGATCGTGCAGGAGGCGCTGGACCCGCAGTCGCTGCTCGCCACCTCCGATCTCGACGCCATTCTGATCGCCGTCGATGTGCACGGTCTGCCGCTGAGCGGGACGCCGGGCGACAGCGAGCGGGCCGAGGCCACGCTGGACGGCGTGCTGGCCCAGTTCGACCTGATCCGTCAGGGGCTGCGCGCCAATACGAAGGCGGCGCTGATCTGGCAGACCGCGCCGCGCTTGCCCGAGACCCTGTTCGGCAGCTTCGATTTTCGCCTGACCGGTACCCATCGCTGGCTGGTGGATCAGTTGAACCGGCGTCTGGCGGACAGCCTGCCGGATGACGAACTGCTGGTCGACGTGGCCGGGCTGGCCGAGAGCGTCGGTCTGGACGCCTGGCATGACCCGGTCATGCGCAATATCGGCAAGCTGCCGTTCGCGCAGGAGTTCGTTCCCGTCTACGCCGAGCATGTAGCGCGGGTTATCGGGGCGGTGCGCGGCAAGAGCCGCAAGACGCTGGTGCTGGATCTCGACAACACCCTCTGGGGCGGGATCATCGGCGACGACGGGCTTGAAGGCATCGTCATCGGTCAGGGGTCGGGGCTGGGCGAGGCGCACCTGTCGGTGCAACGCGCGGCGCTGGACCTGCATGGGCGCGGCGTGGTGCTGGCTGTGTCGTCCAAGAACGAGGACGCCGCCGCCCGACTGCCGTTCCGGGAGCACGACGACATGCTGCTGAAGGAGGACCATATCGCGGTCTTCCAGGCGAACTGGATCGACAAGGCGACCAATCTGGCGACCATCGCCGACGCCCTGACGCTGGGCCGCGATGCGCTGGTCTTCCTTGATGACAATCCCGCGGAGCGGATGCAGGTGCGGGGCGTCCATCCCGAGATCGCCGTGCCCGAGCTGCCGGCTGATGCGGCGCTGTATGCGCGGGCGCTGAACGCCGGGGGCTATTTCGAGGCGGTCGCCTTCTCGGACGACGATCGGAAGCGGTCGGGGTTCTACAAGGAAAACGCCAAACGGCTACAACTGCAGGGCAGCGCGGGGTCGCTGGACGCCTATCACGCCTCGCTGGAGATGGTCGCCACGCTGCAGCCGTTCGACGCCGTGGGCCGGACGCGCATCTCGCAACTGATCAACAAGTCCAACCAGTTCAACCTGACCACCCGCCGCTATACCGAGGCGCAGGTCGGGGCGCTGGAAGCGGATCCGACCCGGTTCACCCTTCAGGTGCGGTTGGCCGATGTGTTCGGTGACAACGGCATGATCTCGGTCATCGTCGCCGACCGGGGCCCCGATCAGTGGGAGATCGACACCTGGTTGATGAGCTGCCGGGTGCTGGGGCGCCGGGTGGAAGAGGCGGTGCTGGCCGAGCTTGCTCGCGAGGCGCGCGCCGCGGGCGCGTCGGAACTGATCGGTCGGTTCATCCCCAGCGAGAAAAACATGATGGTGGCGAAGCACTACGAGAAGCTGGGCTTCGAGAAGATCTCCGAGACGGACGAGGGGGAAACGGTTTGGCGGTTGCGTCTGGCGGACCTGGCTGAAAAGACCCTGCCCATGACGATCGTGCGTCCGACCGCCGTGCAGGCGTAACCGGCGGTCGGGGGACGAGGACGGATGCAGTTCACCTCAACGGCTTTCGCGGGCTTCGTGCTGGTCGCCGCGCTGCTGGCCCAGCCGCTGCGGGGCGCGTGGCGCACGAACTTCCTGATCGTCCTGAACCTGATCTTCGCGGCCAGTTTCATCGCGACGCCGTTGGCGGCCGTGCCGCTGGCCGCCTTCATCCTCGCCGGCTACGGCGCGCTGATGCTGGTCGAGCGGCGCAAGGTCGCGCACGCGGTGGGCCTGAGCATCGTGGTGCTGGTTGCGGTCTTCATCTGGTTGAAGCGCTACCCCTTCGTGGCGGCGGTCCCGGCCGTGCCCTTCCCCTATGCGGTGGTGGGCCTGTCCTATCTGCTGTTCCGCCTGCTGCATCTTGTGCTGGAAGTCGGTGACGGGGCGCTGAAACGACCGTCCTTCCCCCGCTACCTGGCCTATCTGATCTTCTTCCCCGCCTTTCTCTCGGGCCCGATCAACCGGTACGAGCCGTTCGGCAAGGATCTGGACCAGCCTGTCGGCATGGATTCGGATGAGGCCTGGCGCACGCTGCGCCGGTTCCTGATCGGCTTCGCCAAGGTGGCGGTGGTCGGAGAGCTGATCCTGATGGGGCACCAGCTGTTCGCCGGCCGTCTGGAGGCGACGGTGGCGGCGAGCGGCTCGAGCGCACTGATCGCGGGCTTCTATGCGTTTGGCGCAGGCCTGTACCTTCTGTTCCTGTACGCCAACTTCTCCGGCTACACCGACATGGCCATCGCCGTGGCCCGGCTGTTCGGCATCGTGCTGCCCGAGAATTTCAACCGCCCCTTCATGGCCGGAAACTTCCAGGACTTCTGGGGGCGCTGGCACATGACCCTGTCCGAGTGGTTCAGGATCTACTTCTTCAACCCGCTGCTGAAGGTGCTGATGGGACGGTTCCCGTCGGCGGCGGCCATGCCCTATCTCGGGGTTATCGCCCTGTGCGTCACCTTCGTGGTGCTGGGCGCCTGGCACGGTTCGTCGTGGGAGTATCTGCTGACCGGCCTGCTGCTCGGCGCCGGGGTGTCGGTGAACAAGCTCTATCAGGTCGAGATGACCAAACGACTGGGCAAGAAGCCGTATCAGGCGTTGACGAAGCGTCCTCTGTACGTCTGGGCCGCGCGCGGGCTGACCCTGACCTGGGTGTCGATGGCCCTGACGCCGTTCTGGATGCCGGTCGCCGGGATCGGCGGTCTGCTGGCGGCGGGCGGCGTGGTCGCCTTCGGACTGGCGCTGGTGTTGATGTCAGCGGCGTTCGCGGTTCCGATTTTCGTGCTGACCCGGCTGTGGCCTCCGGTCGAGAGCGTCTGGAGCCGTGCGTCCGGCACGACTGTCGTGCGGGTGCTGGTGCTGGCGGGTCTGATGCTGCTTCTGGTCTTCGCGGTGCCGCTGCTGCAGACCTCCACCGACTTCGTTTATCAGGCGTTCTGACGTGATCCGGTTCTGGAAATGGCTGGCCCTGTCGACCGCGACCACGGCGGCGGCCTATGGCGGGATCGTCGCCCTGACGGGGCTGGCGCTGCCGTGGAAGGCCGAGACCTTCGACACGCAGGCGGTGACCACGACCCAGCCCGGCTGGAACAGCGAGGCGCGCTATTTCGTCCTGAACCGCAACGTCCTGTCCGAGCGGGCGAACCGCATCGTGGTGCTGGGAGCCTCCAATGCGCGCGATCCCTTCCGGCCCGACGTGATCGAGCCCCTGCTGCCCGGCTGGCGCGTGGCCAACGTCTCCCTGAGCGGCGCGGGCATCGGCGAGATCGCCGATGCGGTGGATCTGTACTACGCCCGGCGTCCGCCAGAGGCGGGGCGCACGGTCTTCGTTCTGGGGCTCAGCTATCTGCAGTTCCTGCCGGTGAACTACGGCGCCGGGCACAATCCGCTGGTGACCGAGGCCCTGCGCAGCGGTCTCTATGAGCAGGACGGCGGGAAGCTGTCGGCGATCTGGCCTGAGCCGGTTTCCGACGGGGTGGCGATGGCGTTGCGCCCGCAGGCGGTGGCCGCCAGCCTGCCGCGCCGCATGGTCCGGTCGGTGTTCGCCAACCCCGATCTGCCGATGGTGAAATCAGTCGTGGACCGGTTCAGGGGCGACGATCCCCTGTCCGTCTGGACCCGTCATATCGCCGATCAGGAGTCGCTCGACACTGTCACTGTCCCTGCCGAAATGCAGCAGGCGCTGCTGGCCCAGCGGCTGGCGGGGATGGGCGGCGATCATGTGATGCCGTCGGAAGACTTCGAGCGGCTGGCCGGATTGATCGCGGCCGTCCGCGCGCGCGGAGATGCGGTGGTGATCGCGGACCTGCCTTTGCCGGAATGGCATCGTTCAGGCGTGCCGATGACGGACGGCTCCTATCTGGCCGCGATCCGATCGATCCTGGCCCCGCATGATCGTGACCCGGCGGTGGCTCTGGTCTCGCTGCGCGACTTCGATGCGAACGAGAACTTCTTCGATTCCGGTCATACCGAGCCCCGCCTCTGGCCTCAGCTCAGCCGCCGGCTGGCCGAGGCGCTTGCCGCGTCGTCGGTTCTGCGACCGACACCCGCGCCGCGCTGAGACCTAGCGGGCGAACAGCGGGCGTCGGCGGGCGACCGTGCCACTGCCGAGGCGGTGGGGCTTCGACAGGAAGAAGGCCGTCAGCAGCCAGACGTGCAGCATCAGGCCATTGGACAGTCCCACCGGGGTGTTGTTCAGGCTCATGACGATGCCCGCGCTGATGTAGGGCGTCAGAAGCAACCAGCGGGGATCAACACCGGCCTTGACGTTCCGGTACACCAGACCCGCGCAGTAGCCCCAGATCGCGCAGGGGATCAGGCCGAAGAACTTCAGGTCGACGTACAGCGAGCCGAAGGCGGACGGCACGAAGCCGTAGACGTTCATTCGCAGCAGGGTGGCGAAGCCGTCGGCGACGAAGTCACCGTTCAGGCGGCGCATCAGGGCCGAGACCAGATCGAGCCCGTAGGTGCCCATCAGCATCGGCCCGTCGTAGCCGGTGAAAATCTCGTTCGACATGACGATGCCCTGCACCCAGTACCAGGCGAAGACGAACACCATGTAGGTGCCTTCCGACCCGAGTATCGAATAGAACAGGTTCGAGAAGTGGCCGTTGAAGCTGACGCCCCAGTTCAGGCCGACGTCGCCCAGCGCGGCCTCGACCCCGCCGCCGCCTTCGGCACGGGCGATGAAGACCTGGATGAAGTAAACCATCGCGACGCCCGCGAAAAGGCCGAGCGCCACCTTTGAACGGGCGCCGAAGCGGAACACCTTCCGGCGTTTGCGAGGCTTGGGCGCGCCCATGTAGGCGGCGGTCGGCGCCGCGGCTCGTGCGGGAGCGGGGGCGGGAGCCGGAATGGCAGGGCGCGCGCCGGCTTTGCGACGCGTGCGCTTGGGCGTCGGGAAGACCTGCTGGCGCAGGAAATAGCTCAGCACGGCGTAGACCACCGCGAAGAACAGGGGGCCGCGTCCGCCCATGGCCAGCGCGGCGAGCGTGGGCGGTCCCAGACCGAAGACGGCGATCCGCCAGATCTGCGGACGCAGTCTGAAGCCGATCTCCCGGGCCAGATAGACGTAACCCACCGGGTAGAAGAGGAAGCCGATCTGGAACCAGATCGAACTGTTTGACTGTGCCCCTTGCAGCAGATCGGTCGCGCGGCCTGACCGGGCGGCGTAGGACGCGGCCAGATCGAACACATTGTTGTTCTGCATGTCCATGAACAGGGCGGCGATGGCGATGATCGCGGCGATCATCATCACCTGATCGGCGCGCCGGAAGTTCACGGTGACCAGCGGATCGCGGGGGCGCTGCTGCATCGGCCGCGCCGCGCTCAGCGCCGCCGCGCAGAAGGTCGTCAGGAAGACAGCCGTGATCAGGAAGCCGTAGGGCGTCAGCACCCGCGACTCGAGCCGGAACGGCAGAATGAAAAAGATTGCATAGGCGCTGATCCACGAGATCAGCATCAACACGGCGGGATGGAAGGTCATGTACAGGCCTTATGCCGCGTCTTCACGCGTCGTGTCATCCAACCACGCAGGTAATGACGCGGCGCTCTCCGTCCTCGACCATGCCGCCGCGGTGGATGCCCTTGGTGTCGAACAGGACGATGGAGCCCTTGCCCGCCGTGACCTTCCACAGTCCGCCACCGATCTCGCGGCCCAGTGGCGAGTCCGGAGTCAGGTCGTTTCCGAACGCGCCCTTCTGACGAAGCTTTTTCGGCAGGGCGGCGAACCGGGCGCGGGCGGCGGGATCGGTCCCGGCCAGACCGTTCGAGTCATTGGCCTCGCAGATCAGGTCGTCCAGCCGACTGATCTTCATCCGGTTGGAGCCGACGACATAGCTGAACGGACCGGTGCGTTCGCCGACGTCGCTCATGTAGAAGATGGCCTTCAGGTCGCCGCCCGATGCGTCGCGGTGGCAGTAGGCCGTCGGCGGCAGGGTCGCCAGTTCGGCGTCCGGGAAGATGTCGCGCCAGAAGGTGTCGGAGGTGTCGTTGATCTGCGGATTGACGTCGATCAGCCCCGCCTTGCGGCCCAGATAGGCGGAGGCGACATCGAACACCCCGGCTTCGCGCAGGGTCGCCTCGATGGCGTTGAACAGGTCCTTCTGATCAACCCGGCTGGCCTGCGCCCGCGATTCCTCGAAATTGCGTTGGCCGTTGGACTGGCCGCGTCGTGCGACCAGGCGGTCGAACTCCGGCTTGGCGATGGCTTCCAGTTCCTCGAACCGGTCCATCGGCATGGTGACGACATGGATGCCGTGCTCGGCCAGACGGCCCGAGGGCGCGCCCTTCGCCGCCGCCGATGCGCGCTGGGCGCGGTCATCGCCGCGCACCGTGTTGCGCAGGGCCGCTCCCGCGAAGCGCAGGCGTCCGCCGAGCGAGCGGTCGGCGCGAATGTCGTGCGGGATGAACTCGTACCGGATCAGCCGCTTGAACAGCAGCTTGCCCATGCTGAGGCCGAAGATGCCGAGCGCCTGAAGGCGGGTTCCGAGCGAGGGTTTCCTGACCAGATCCTGATAGGCCGCGTGCTGGTCGTAGGCGACAAGTTCCGGCGACCAGTCCATGGCGCGGACCGGCGTGATCGCCCTGTCGGGTTCGACGTTCAGATAACCGGAAGGAGCCATGAAGCGATGTCCTCGAACGATCCGCGAGGCAGCCTTTCAGGGACTGTCCCGGATGCGCGGATACTAAGACTTTCCAGCCCGGCTGGCGCCTTGGTTAGTAGCTAGGCGAAGGTTTCAAGGTCAAGCGCGCCGCGGTCGCAGCGGCCTCTAACGCAGCAGTTCGTCCACGATGTCGGCGGCGACCTGCTCCGGGGTGGAGAAGGGGCTGCGCTCGCGCATCATTTCCAGATACCGCTCATCAAAGGCCTTGAGCATCGGGGTCTCGGTATAGCCCGGCCGAACGCTGCGAACCGTCAGCCAGCCATAGTCGGCGGCCAGCGCGTCCAGCAGACCGGCCAGACCCGCCTTGGCGATGACATAGGCGCCCATCGAGCCCGCCGCGGGCTTGCCCGGCTCGGCCAGCGCCGAGGTCAGAACGCCCAAAACCCGGCCCGACTTGCGGGGGCGGAAACAGCTTTTCACCACCCCGGCCAGCAGGCGCTGGGGACCGGCGACGTTGACCTGCCATTGCAGGGCCATGGCCTCGGGCGAAATCTTGCCGAAGGGCTCGATCTCGGGCGGGGGCGAGCCGGCCAGCACCAGTCCGACCGGCGGCGACTCCATAGCGGCCAGCGCCGCCGTCGCGGCTGTGATCGAGGCGTCGGAGGTCAGGTCCAGATGCAGGATGCCTCCACCGGTGCGGTCCGCCACGGCCTCCGCCGCTTCACGGTTGCCCGCATAGCCGACGACCGGAATGAAGCCGCGCGCGGCCAACGCATCACAGACCGCCGCCCCGATGCCGCCGCTGCCGCCGGAAACCAGAATTGTCTCAGCCATTGCGCAGCACCGCCTCCACCGTCGCCTTGGCGACCACCTTGTCATTCGAGGTCATCCGGACCTTCATCACGATCAGCCCGCCGGCTTCCGAGGTGTCGGTGATCGTCGCCGTCAGGGTGACGGGGCGGTTCACATAGACCGGGTTCGAGAAGCTGACCTTCATGCCTGCGAAGACGCCGTGCAGGCCGGGCATCTCCATGCCGACCAGCCGCGACAGCTGGGCGCTGAGAAGGGCGCCGTAGACGACCCGCCCCTCGAACCCCTTGGACCGCGCGAAGGCGTCGTCCATGTGCAGGGGAGCCACGTCGCCGGACAGGCGCGCGAAGGCGGCCATGTCCTCGTCGGTGACGGTGAAGTGCCAGGACACCGACCGGCCTTCGGTCAGATCGGTCCATTGCAGTTCGGTCGCGGTGGTCATCGTCTCAGTCTTCAACGCGGGTGCAGATCAGGATGCACGAGATGCTGACGCCACGCTTGATCGCCCGCTCCAGCGTGTAGCCCGTGACCGGCAGGTTATGGGCGATGTCTATGCGGAATCCCTGCGCCTCGACGAAGCTGTGGAACTCCTCGATCTGGCGCCACAGATAGATGTGGTCGGGCGCCGGGCTGTTGATCGGCACATGGATGAAGATACGGCCGCCGCGCTTCAGGGCGGCATGCAGGCTGCGCAGCGCCAGATCTGGGCGCTCCAGATGCTCCAGCACTTCGCTGATGACGGCGGCGTCGAACTCGTTGTGGCGCTCAGGCGCCTTCAGGATGTCCTGCTGGACCAGAGCCACCTCGCGGGTGACACCGAGCGTGTGCAAAGCCTCGCGAGTCTCGATGATGCTGCCTTCAGAGACGTCCCACGCTTCCAGCGCGGCGACATTGGGCTGCATCGAGGCGAAGTACAGGAAAATGCCGTGGCCCGGCCCGATCTCCAGATAGCGGCTGTCGGGCGCCAGCGCCGTCAGGAACTCCTGCCGGAAGACGTCGAAGGCGCGGGCATGCTGGTCCCAGATGATCTGCGAAATCATCAGGCCGCGCATGTAGCGGCCCATGTATTCGACATTGCTGTAGACTTCGTCATAGGCCTCCTGGAACGTCGACAGCCGATAGCTGCCCTCGCGCTGGAAGTGGATTTCCTCCTCCAGAAGCCGTTCAGACACCCAGCGATAGTCCTCGACATAAAGGGGCAGTTCACCCTCGCCGATGCTGCGCAGGGAGACGGCGGCCAGTTCCTCGGTGCGGGCCAGGAAGGCGTCGTCATCGTCGGCGAAACGCTTCTCGACGTATTTCTGATGGTCTGGCCAGAAGGTCAGAAGGGCGCCGACGATGGCGCTCAGGCCGGGGTAGGGCGCGAGCTTTTCGGCCAGTTCCGTCACGGATATCCCCTCGTCTTTCCTGACCGCGTCTCCAGTCAGCCGGAAGGGCCTAACCGCTGCCCGCCGGTGGTGCAAGGCGAGGGGACGGCCCTGCGTCAGTTCAACGGCGATCCGTCGTGCCGTCCGCCGCCGGGCGGCATGAACCGGCCGTGCCAGTCCTCGCCGTCCGGGCCCAGCGCGCGCAACCGCTCGCCCAGCTTGCGGCCCAGCTCGGCGGTGGCCGGATTTGGCCGGGCCGGGTCGAAGCCTTTGAACGAGAAGAAGTCGGCGTCGAAGCTGCCCTTGAGCAGATTGGCGATAATGCGGGCCTGACGATCCCGCAGCGGCTCGGGCGACGCGCGCCCTGCGACGGTGGCGGGCAGGGTCTCCAGATCAGCGGTCCCGCGCAGGACCACGAAATCGTCGGCGGTGACGTAGTAGGCCTCGCCCGTCACCGAGATGTTACCCAGCAGGGCCGCCTGAAGTCCCAGCGTCCCGGTCGCGGTCACGTTGACGCCGCAGCGGGCCAGCAGGGCGTTTCCGCTGACCTCGTAGGGGACGATCACCACGTTCGGGAAGGCTTTGAGGCGGTCCAGCAACCGGGTCTGGCGGAAGCCGAATTGCAGCGGGTGATCCTTGACGATGATCTGGTAGCCGGCGGCGGTCATCCGGCGCGCGATCTCGACCAACATGTCCTCGTGGCGGACCAGATCGAGATCGTCGATCCAGTAGTCGATGGCGGCCTCGGGGAAGAGCTGCAGGCCGTAGAGGACGCGCCTGTCTTTCGGGAAGGTCTCGACCTTCGCTTCCCAGTCGCTTTCCACCATGCCGGTGACGCGCACGTCGGACCATTTCGCCTTGTGGCCGAGCCACGGCTGGGCGTCCATGTAGTGGGTATTCAGCCGGTCGCGCCGGGCCCAGGCGTAGAGCTGGAAGAAGGCGGCGCGGATGCGGAAATAGCCCAGCGTCTTCAGAAATCGCAGGGGGGTATAGGCGGCCTGCCCCTGCACATAGGCGGGGGTGAAAAGAGGGTCGGCGATCTCGCGGATGCGGGCCTCGACATCGGCGGCGTCCGGCTCGGCGCAGGCGGTGATCAGCTTGCCCCGGTGCATCAGCATGCACATGCCCGGCAGGGCGCTGGCCGTGACCTCGAAATAGGGCAGGCCGCGCTTTCGGGCGAGGCGGGCCAGAACGTCCTGATTGTAGTTGTCGATCGGGAAGCTGATCACATAGTCCGGCCGGATCGCCTCCAGTTGAATGTGCATGGCGTCCGCCATCGCCAGCGCCATGGCCGAGGCCTTGCGCACCGGCAGCCAGCGCAGCACCCTGCACCGGGCGATGACGTCCTTCACCTCGGCTGCGCTCAGCAAGGGAGAGGCAATGTCGCCCGCGGCGTAACGGCTCCGGTAGGCGGCGTAGTAGTCCTCCGTGATCGAGGCATCGCCCTGATCCCGGCGGTCTGTCAGCACCGTCACCTTGTCGAAGCCCAGATTGGCGCCGACATGGATCCACCAGTCCTGGGTGCGGTGGATGGCGTAGATCAGGGCGGTGGTCATGACTGCAGTCTTCGGACGGCCCGGCTGACGAGCACGAGGTAGAGGGCCGAGGTGGCGATGGTGGCGAAAGCGGCGCCGTATACCCCGAACCGCCAGGTCAGGGCCACCAGCAGCACCGCGCCCACCGCGAAGGCGACGCCCTGCGAAATCAGAATATGCCGTTCGTCATGGCGGGCGTTCAGGATCAGGGCGTGGAAGTCGGCGGCGGCCCGCAGCATGAAACCGATCAGAAGCACCCCCATCAGGGCCAGACTCAGATGGAAGCGCTCGGACCAGACGTGACCGGTCATGACATCGGCTCCCCACGCCATCAGCAGCAGCAAGGGGACGCCTACGACCGTTTTCAGATACTCGCGGAGCACCCGGCGACGCAGATGTGGAATGTCCTGCGTTTTCGCCTCGGTGAAGATGGCGGGGGTGATGCGATTGAACGAGGCGATGTTGAAGGCCTGATAGGCGAACGACACCAGCAGGGTGTGCCGGAAGTACTGGCCGGTCTGTTCAAAGCTCATCAGCCCGCCGACGGCCAGCCGGTCGAATTGCAGGATCAGGATGGCGATCAGGCCGATCAGGAAATGGGTCAGCGACGCCCTGTGCTGGCCCAGGATATCGACGTTGAACCGGAAGGGTTCGGTCCGCGCCGCGGCCGCGTTCAGCCGGGCGAACAGGACCAGCAGGGCCGTGGTGCACATCACCGCCCCGATCGCCCAAATCTCCATGACGAACATCAGGTCGAAGCCGTCGCGAGCGAAGATCGCGTGGTACAGGACCATCAACGCCAGCACGCTGTTCTTGGCCGCGACCACCACCAGCATCGGATAATAGCGGTGGTTGATCAGGGCGTACTGATAGGCCTGATTGGACAGGTGCTCGCCCAGCACCACGACCACAGCCAGCCCGATGACCAGCCAGCCGGGCTGGGTCCACAGGGCGATGGCCAGCACGAACAGCGGAACCATGACCGCCCAGTTGAACGCGAAAAATTTCAGCGCCTGCACGACATAGCGGTCGAAGACGCCGTGATCCTCGCCGGCCGAGCGGCGCTGGATGTCGATGTGGCGCTCGAAATTGAAGGCGAAGGCGAACAGGCCGACCAGGGTCGCGATCAGGCCGAACCGGCCCGCCTGCGCGATCTGCAGGCCGTAGGTGGCCGTCAGGATGAAGGCCGCGCGGGTGCCCACATCGACCAGCTTCACCCCGACCAGAAACAGGTCGCGTCGGCGTTGGGTGGTCACCAGGCGGTCCACCCGCCGTCCACCGCCAGCACCTGACCGGTGACATAGGAGGAGGCCTCGCTGGCCAGGAACAGAAGCGGCGGCGCCATCTCCTCGCCCCGGGCCATCCGGCCCATCGGGACCCGCGAGGAATACAGGTCTCCGAACACGGAGTTCTGGCCGCTGGAGACGCCGCCCGGGACGAGGCAGTTCACCCGGATGCCCTTGTCGGCCCAGTGGGTCGCCAGCCATTTGGTCAGGCCGACGACGGCCGCCTTGGACGCCGAATAGACGGCCGGGGTGTTGATCGGGCCGCCGAGATAGTCCGAGCCTTCGTAGATGCGGCTGTCAGGCCCGACGAGGCCATAGATGGAGGCGGTCTGGATCACCCGTCCGCCGCGTCCGGCCTTAAGCATCTCCCTGCCGACCGCCTGCGCCATCAGGAACATGCCGTCGATATTGACGCTCATCACCTCGCGCCAGACGTCGAGACTGTAGGTCTCGAACGGCTCGAAGAAGGCGCGCACGTCGGCGGTCTTGGTGGCCGCATTGTTGACCAGCACGTCGATGCGACCGAACCGGGCCATGACCGCATCCACCGCCGTCTGCACCGACACGGGATCCGACACGTCGCAGCCGAAGCCGGCGCAGGCGTCGCCGATCTCCGAGGCGGCGGCTTTCGCCGCGTCCTCGAACAGATCCACGACCGCCACCTGCGCGCCCGCCTCGGCCAGTGCGCGGCAGAACAGCCGGCCGAGGATGCCCGCGCCGCCGGTGACCAGCGCAACCTGTCCGTCCAGTCGCGTCACAGCGAAGGTGGGCGCGGTCATCAGTTATGCGTCCGGAAGACCGGCTTGATCGCCGGGCCGTTCAGCTGCGTTTCCACGCCTGCGTCGAGCGCCTTTTTGTAGACGCCCAGCGCGCCGTCGAAGGCATCCAGCGTCGTGGCCAGTTCTGCGTCGCCGTGGGCCTGCGAAATCGCCAGCCAGGGCATCATCACGCCGCGCTTCAGCATCTCCTGCGAGAACAGGGTGCGCATGGGCAGGGAGGGCGCGCCCGAGGCGTCGCGGGTCACATAGTTCAGGGCGACCGCCGGACCTTCCATGAAAACGTGGTCCTGCAGGCCGTGGCGGCCCGCGACATCGGCGAGACCCGCCTTCAGCTTCGCGCCGTAGGCCCAGATATGGCCCGGGACGTCGTCGGCGGCGTTGATGCGTGTGGCCTCGACGAAGGCGCCCAGGGCCGGCATTTCCGCGCCGTGGGTCGAGGACAGCAG